>CAUJGS010000118.1 GCA_963170185.1 Bdellovibrionota bacterium | reverse complement strand
TCTCTGGATGGTTTTATCACTGGGTGATGTTCCGCCGACTGCCGCAAGGAATGGCGCGAAGCTCGACAATGACAACCCTTCTTGGGCTCGAACGAGCGCGGAAGTTTTCCTACTGGTTTAGAAAAAACTCGGCGGCCTTGGCGGCCAACATCTCTCTTGGTTTTTTATTGGGACTCTCGCCTGTCATTTTCGAATTCGTCGGGCTGCCTCTGGACGTCCGCCACGTCACACTTTCCACCGGAAGCTTGGTGGCAGCGGTGATGACACTTGGCTATCACACATTGGCCGAACTCGATTTCTGGCTTGCCGTGGGCGGGATTTTTTCGATGGCGGTTTTAAACCTCACGGTGTCTTTCGCTCTGGCACTTGCCGTTGCCCTTCGTTCGAAACGCATCTCATTTCGAAGCGGTGTTCAGCTCATTAAGACGTTCCTACGCCAAATCGCGCGAAAACCTGGACTGTTGTTCCAGCCACGAGAGCCAGGTAGTGGGGCGAAACACCACTAATTGGTGATCCATGCTAGAATGGAAGCATGGTGAAGGTCGGTTTCCTCTTTGAAAAACGAGAGGCGGAAGCAGTAGACCCCATACTCCAAACAGCTCAAAGCGAGCTTCGGCGTTGGACGCTTGAACTTTTGCCCGACGCCGAATTTCACATTCTCAAGCTCGACTTCAAACCACCAAAACCCGACGCTCCACCCGAACCACCACCCAAAGTCGATCTCATACTCTGGAACGAAGCAGGCCCGCCTTTAGCAAAGCTTCGCAGCATCCCTGAGTACAAAGACACACCTGTCATCGCCATTGTTTCAGACCCACACCTGGCGGACCCGACACACCCCGCCGTTCAAACCTCATCCGACATCCTTTTGTTACCTACCGAGCGTTTGATCTACCTACAGAAGCTCGAGCTCTTGCTGGCAAAAGACGAAGCCGTCACACAGTCTTTTTTGTTTGAGCTGAAGCTTGAAACCGAGGATCCAAAACTTCGCTTCGACATAGGAAAGCGCGTGCAGATCACGCACCTTTCCGAGACATCGTGCACGGTGATTTCACCGGTTCCCATGCTCCGTGGTCTCGAAGGGACACTTGCGTCCAATGTGTTTTGGAACGAACGCGAAAGCCCAAGCTGGAAAGACCGCCTCGTCGAAGTGCGTGTGCAAGACTCCATGCCTTACCTCGACTCGACGATGGCGTCGTCCGAAGCGACCGACATGAAGTACGAGGTTCGACTCCGATACTTCGCCCTAAGACAAAGCCAGCTTCGCAATCTTCGGGTTTGGCTTGCAAAAAACCTCAAAGCAAAATGGCCCGACATCGAACGTTCACCGAACAAGGCCAAACAAAGCTTTCGTGTGGCACTGATCTCACCTCGAGCCGACGCCGAAACAACCATGCGCTCAAGCTTAGAGAACCTCACCAATATCGACATCGTTCGTCATCAAGGCCTTCAGGGCTTTCTTCTCGACTTAAAAGAAAAGAGCGTAAGCCCTCAGGCCAAGACAGAAAACCATCCGACACTTGCCGTATCCGGAATACCCTATCACCCAGATTTCATCGGTCCACGGCAACCAGAAGAAATGATCCCGCCGCTTCATCATGCATCGGTGCGGTTCACGATAAAAAGCGATGACCTCTTCATCGAAAAAATCGATCCGCCGCCAAAAGCCGGCGCACGACTCATGGGGCATTCGCTGGCCGTTTGGGAAAAAGACGCCTCCCCGCTGATACAGGCCCTGGGACCGTCGGAACGAACCATCTTCCAAGAAACATTGGATTGGATCGCAAGCGGAACGCGAGCTGAACTTGCGGACCGAAAATCGAGCCTCCACCTGACCTTCCAACCAGTGCCATGGATTTGTCAGAAATTCGACACGCGACTTCGGCTCGTCTCGCCACGTGAAGGACAAAGCTCCCCCGTTGTGGAGATCGAGTTGACTCACGAGCCAACCAGCGAACCGGCAAGTCACTCGGCACAAGACAAGACCACCCGACCTACCTCATCCGATACTGAAAACACCTCGCACACGGGGTTTGAGGCGATCATGATCGACGCCTCGCTTTTAAAAACCCTCAGCGGAGAACCCGGTTTGATCCGCGAACGCTTTCAGTCCATCGAGGCAGCTATGGAGAAAGCCTCGTTGAAAAATGCATTTGGTAACCCGCCCCCTGTCGTTTTGTTTTCCGCCGATGACGACTTCGATGCGACTTCGCTACGTGGAACCGTCGTGCGACAGCTGATCTATCGCTTCGAGGATCGGCGCTACTTCGCCGAACTATTTATCTCACTTTCGCGACCGGAACTTTGGACATCCCCCGGCCTCGCAGTGGCCGAGTTCGCCGCGGATCTCGATGCGGCCATCTTTCGACCCACGAAACTTGAAGCCATTAGCGAAGCGGGCTTTCGCATCGTCGATCGAATTCCGTTTAAGAGTGCGGCCACCTTAAGAGTTTTGAGTTCGCTTTGGCCCCATCGCGAGCAGCCGATCTGGGCCAGAGTCCGCCGCGTTCAGGCCAATGAGTCCTTGTACGCCGAGGATTTCGTGTTCTTGGCCGTCGACGATGAAATTCAACGCGCAATTCGCAACTATGGCCTGCAAGAGCACGTCAATCGCAAGAAATCGCAAATGAGCTGATTGCACCACCTGCTCCAATCTGTTAGCGACATCCTTAAGAATGAACCAATTGACACGCTACATCCTTCTTGGAATCGGCTTTATAAGCCTAGGTCTTGGCTTTGCCGGCCTGTTTTTGCCGTTGCTTCCAACGACGCCCTTTATTTTGCTAAGCGGATGGTGTTTTGCAAAAGGCTCTGACAAGTGGAACCACTGGATAAGGACTCATAAAGAGTTTGGCCCCCTGATCGACAACTGGCACCGCGACCGTTCGATCTCAAAGAAGCACAAATTTGTGGCAAGTCTGACCCTGACGACTTCCATCGTCTTCATTTTGGGGTCCAATCTCCAAGACTCGCTTCGCTACGGCATCGCTCTTGGGCTTTCGACGATCTTCGTGTTTTTGTATTTCACGAAAACTTCATCGTAACGTTTTGTTACAACTTTCCCGCAACATTCATTGACCGAATTCCCCTCTGTAAAGTCCCATCTAGCTATGGATTTAGTCGCAATTTCGATTCGAAGACCAGTTTTCGCCTGGATCTTGATGAGTGCCTTGATCATCTTTGGTGGCGTTCTCGCCAACCGTCTTGGCGTGAGCCAGTTGCCAGACGTCGACTTCCCGATTCTCACCGTGAGTGCCGTTTACGAAGGTGCTTCACCAGAAGTCGTCGAAGCCGAACTCATCGACCCGATCGAACAGCAATTGCTCTCGATCGAAGGCATTCAGCAAATGCGAGCAAGCGTGCGCCAAGGTGGCGGCTCGGTCTCGCTCGACTTTGATATCGACCGCGACATCGACATCGCTCTTCAGGAGGTTCAAGCCTCGCTTTCAAGCTTGCGCCTTCCGCCCGGCGTCGATCCACCCGTCATCCGGAAACAAAATCCGGAAGAATCTCCCATCATGTTCATCTCGGTTTTTGCGGATAAACCCATTCGCGAAGTGGTGACCTTCGTTGAAGATGTTGTCCTCGACCAGTTTCGCTTCATCCCTGAAATCGGTGAAGTCTCAATTGGTGGATTCTCGGTACGAAACCTGCGCGTTTGGCCAAACATGGCGGAACTTCGAAAGCGTGATCTCACCGTCACAGATCTCGTCGATGCCGTCACGACTCAGCACGTGGACACAGCGGCCGGACAGTTTTCCGACGGCCTGACTGAGCGCCGTGTTCGCTGGCTCGGCGAAGCGGCGTCGCCAGAAGAGGTCGAAAAGATTCGAATCCTAAGACGTTCCGGCAGCGTGATCCACGACGCCGTGATTCGCGTCGGTGATGTCGCAAACGTCGAAGACGGCTTAAGCGATGTCCGCCGAATGGCGCGCGTAAATGGCAAGGATGCGATCTCCGTCAGCATCCGAAAGATGCGTGGCGCGAACGAAGTCACCGTCGCCAAAGCCGTGGCCGCGAAAGTCGCTCAGCTCAAAGACGACCTGAACTCGAAAGGCTATGACATTCGGGTCAACGTCGACTTCACAAGACCGACGGATGCCGTGGTCAAAACGGCCTACGAAAAACTATTCGTAGCGGGAACGATCACGATTCTGGTTTGTTTTCTCTTCTTGGGAAGTATCCAAGCTGCGGTCAATATCCTGTTCTCGATTCCCACGTCGATCGTTGGAACCTTCATCATTCTCTACTTTGCGGGCTTCACGTTAAACCTCTTCTCGCTTCTCGCGCTGACGCTTGCGATCTCTATCGTCGTCGACGACGCGATCATGCTTCTTGAAAACATTGTCCGGCATTTCAGGATGGGCAAATCCGCCGCGCAAGCCGCCTACGATGGCTCTATCGAGATCCTTCCGGCCGCGACCGCCGCGACTTTGGCCGTTGTCGCCGTGTTTTTGCCGGTTATTTTCATGGATGGAATCACCGGGAAGTTTTTCTTCCAATTCGGTGTCACCATGTCGGCCGCCGTTTTGTTGTCGCTAGTTGAAGCTGTCACGATCACGCCAATGCGTGCGGCCGCGTTCTTGTCGACATCAAAAGGTGTCTCGAAACTTGAACGCTGGCTTGACGAGGCCTTTGATCGCTTTAACGAAGCGTACCGCGATCTCCTCAAGTTCACGATCAAGTGGTCAAAGACGGTCGTCTTTATCTCGACGGCACTGTTCCTTGTTTCGCTCATGGTCTTTCAAAAACTGAACAAAGAATTCGTTCCAAGCCAAGACCAAGACTTGCTCTTCATCACTGGCCAAACCAAACCAGGCTCGTCGCTCGAGTTCACCTTGGCCCAAGCCAAGGCGGCTGAAGAGATTATCAAACAAGACCCCGCGGTCGAAGGCTTCTTTGTTTCCGTCGGAGCCGGCGGACCGAATGCGGAAGTGAATCAGATGTCGCTACCGACATATCTCAAATCGCGCGAGACACGGGGCGAAACTCACTTGCAGGTCATGGATCGTCTTCGTACAAAGCTGCGCGAGATCAAAGGAGCTCGCTTTGCCGTGCGAGATCTTTCGGCACGCGGTTTGACATCCGGTCGGCAGTTCCCGGTTTCGTTTAACATGAGCGGACCCAATCTCATGACCTTGAACGAAAAGGCCCAAGAGCTGATCGAGCGATTGAACAAAGAAGGCCTCACCCAAGATCTCGATACCGATTTCAAGCTTGGTTTTCCGGAGCTCCTTATTCGCCCGGACCGCGAGAAAATGGCTGCCTACAGTGTCTCGATCGATGCTGTCGCACGCACGCTGAATGCGACTGTTGCCGGAACACGTATCAGCCGTTTCACGGGTGATGGACGACGCTATGACGTGCGGATCAAGATGCGCGATGCCCAGGTGAAGTCGATTTCCGATATCAGCAAGATCATGGTGCGAAACCAGTTTGGAAACCAGGTTCCGCTATCAAATCTCGTGAAATTCGAAGAGACCACGACCTATCAGGCGATCAACCGCCTGAATCGTCAGCGCTCGATCGGGATTTACGGAAACCTCGCCACGGGGCAGTCGCAACAAGCAGTTCTCACGCGAGCCCAAAACATTGCTCGAGAGATCTTGCCAACGGGTTATACGTTTTCCCTAGAGGGAGCATCAGCGGGACTCACCGAAAGTTTCAAGAGCTTGTTCACGGCTCTGATTTTGGGGATCGTGGTCGCCTATATGATCTTGGCAACGCAGTTTAACTCGTTCGTGCATCCGATTGCGGTCTTGATTGCCCTTCCGTTTAGTATCACGGGTGCGTTCTTGATCCTTTGGGGGTTTAACGTCTCTTTGAACCTCTTTAGCTTCATCGGGATCATCGTCTTGATGGGGATTGCGAAAAAGAACTCGATCCTGCTTGTCGAATTCACGAACCACGTGCGAGCCGAGGGCGAGACCGATGTCAGAAAAGCTCTCATCGAAGCTTGTCCGGTTCGACTACGGCCAATCTTGATGACGTCAGTTGCGACCGTTGCGGCCGCGATTCCGCTTGCGATGGGGAACTCCATCGGCCAAGAGACTCGTACGCCAATGGGTCTTACGATTATCGGCGGAACGATCGTCTCGACGATCTTCACCCTGTTCGTCGTCCCAAGTCTCTACTTGATGCTTTCACGCCTAGAGAGGAACAAGCCGCATGAGGCTCCGCCACATCTTGGTAAAACATGAATACGAAGCTCGCGACCTCGAGCGCAAACTAGAGAGCGGGTCTTCGTTTGAAGACCTCGCCAAAAAGTTTTCCAGCTGTCCCTCAAGTGCCGCCGGTGGTGACCTAGGCGATCTTACCGGCAAGCTCTCTCGCCTCGACGAGGACTTCCTAGAGGCCGCTCA
>CAUJGS010000117.1 GCA_963170185.1 Bdellovibrionota bacterium | reverse complement strand
CGAACACTTTTGAAAAACGCATGGCACGAGTCACGAAGCCGTTCGTCGGAATTGGCGATCTGGGCGCTTGCCGCAGACGAGAACAAGCAAACGACGAAGCCCGAAAGCGCCAACCAGATTGACTGGCGGGCCTTTTCCTTTGCAGATTTATTTGTATAAAGCGTCTCAAATCGAGACAGCGATACCCAAGGCTTCACGACTTCTTATCGAGCAAAACGTCGGCCAACTGGAGATCGTGAAAGGCGATTTAACGACGACTCGGACCTTGTATTCGATTCTGGCCAGTATCGACTCGTCAAACATCCCGACATACGCCCAAGATATGGGCTATGCAGGAAACCAGACGCTGATTAAGGAACCGAGCTCAAAAAACTGTCCTTTTAGCCGAGCGAATTTTCTGAAATCGCCGACGAGCCGTTCTTACATACTCGGAACCAAACTCACGAGCGCTATCGACAAGCGCTACGATTTTATCCGACTGAAATGGCTTGTCGACAAAGTCATACACGCACGACTCCCACGCGCGCTGCATTTTTTCGGCATCTCGAAATGCCGTAAGAAGAATGACTGGCGTGTCTTTGCCGCCTTCGAATACTTTTTCAAGAAACGCCAGACCGTCCATATCAGGCATCTGAATATCCGAAATTATAACGGACGGATCGAACTCTCGGCAAATACCTATGGCTTCTTTACCGTTGGTCGCCACACGCACCTCCCAACTACACTCTTCAAATATATCTTTTAGAACATTCAAGATCTCATTCTCATCGTCCACTTAAAGCAGCTTCTTCGGCGGCATAACAACCCCAACATTGTAGGTGCCTCATCGGAAACGAGCGGAAGTCTCTTGAATTCCGCTCGACCCGATTGCCCGGACCGAACTAAAACGGATCGGTCGCTTGCAAGATCTCAACACTTCGCACGGTCTGACCGTCCGCAGAAACGGAAATCGCTTGAAACCTGTAAACGGTGTCTCGCGCAAGCCCCTGCACCGTAATGAGATGCTGCGTTTTCGGAGCCGAGTTCACCGTCGTTAGACCCGTTTGTCCAGTAACTGTGTTGACGTACATGATCTGCGAACTAGCCGGAAGGTTGGTTCTCCACTCAAGCTGAACGTAATCGAAACTTTTCTCAAACACTCCAAATCCCGACAACGCCAGCGGCACCGGTGTTGGTGTTGGCGTAGGTGTAGGTGTAGGTGTAGGTGTAGGCGTAGGTGTTGGCGTAGGTGTAGGTGTTGGCGTAGGTGTAGGCGTAGGCGTAGGCGTAGGCGTAGGTGTAGGCGTAGGCGTAGGCGTAGGTGTAGGCGTAGGCGTAGGTGTTGGCGTAGGTGTTGGCGTAGGTGTTGGCGTAGGTGTTGGCGTAGGTGTAGGCGTAGGCGTAGGCGTAGGCGTAGGCGTAGGCGTAGGTGTTGGCGTAGGTGTAGGCGTAGGCGTAGGCGTTGGCGTAGGTGTAGGTGTAGGCGTTGGCGCTACTGGACAAAATGCGGCTTCTTCCAGAACGAGACCTTGCCCTGAAACTTTCACTCCTGCGTTGGCAACAATCGCACCGACAATCTGACCTTGTCCGGAAATTTGGGCGATTTGACTTGAACGTGCGCTCATCAACGTTCCGTGAACTTTCCCTTGCCCCGAAATCGCAATCTTACTCTTTGCTCCCAACAAGTTAAAGACGACGTTCTTGGACGAAACGCCGTCCACAAGCACACTTCCCTTACCGCTAATTTGCACAGACCCCATGACGTTAAAAACAAAGACATCGTCCTTCTGCCCCATCAACAAAAGAGACTCGCAGCCAGATAGCGAAATGTCTTTGCTGACATTGATAACGTTCAACTTTCCTTTCGACTTAATCACTGTCGAGCGCGAGATCGATGAATAAGTCATCGTCGGACTCTGCCGAGAAAGATCGTCACTCAATGATCGAACAGCTCCCGGCACGTCGCTAGCTAGAGGCGAAGTCCCGCCCTGAATCACAGCGCGGCCGGACACATCGACCTTCGCTCCTGGCGCCAGCCACATCTTTCCACGAATCAAAGCATTTCCGCTTAAGGTCCCTTTACCGTTAGCGCCTAAGTACGAGCCACCCTTGATCTCGGCTTGTCCAGACAGGCTCTGACTCGACTTTTCAAGCGAAATCAAAGCCGACTTCAGATCGATACAAATGGGAGTCATCCCAGGTGAGGAAGGCGGCGTCGGATTTGGTTCCGGGTCTCTGTCGCATCGACTGCCGTGTCCATGACCGTGACCCGCATGGCGCTTTTCGTACTCCGCCATACTCAGAGTGAAAGAATCGTCGACGGCAGAAATGCGATTGGTCTTGGCTAGATCAGCCTCGACTCCTGGATTCTGGCCACAAGCCGCCAATAGCAATAGGAGAGTCAGACTCCCACCCGAAGAAACACATTGTGAAAGATGGCGCATTCGAACACTTCGCATCCAATTCATTTGGACCTCTCCTGATTTGTTTCGACGAACTCAGGATAGTTCAGCGCGGCTTGCAACGAATATGGTGTTTTCAACCGCCTCGGCAGTAGACAGTTTTCTGAAGTTTCACCGCACCTGCACCGAATGCAGGCTGGTTATTTATTTTCGTCAATAGCGACTCGGGATGAATCAACAATGTTTCGAAAAGAGGTTGATGTCAGAAGTGTCGACAAAACAAGAATGCTTTATGAGCGTCATCGACATTTTAACGTGAAACGAATTTCTTAGAATACGCTCAAGGCGTTGACACTGCTTCAATGCGAGAAAAAGCCGCGCAAGCATTTCGCCTGCGCGGCTTGAATCAGATTTCGTTTACCAATACGAAGCGCACTAACCTGAGATCAGTCCCATTGGCCGTACTGCCAGAGAAGCTCATCGACGTAGTACTTAACTGCGTTCATTTCTTCTTTCACGAGATACTCTTTCGAGTATCCATCCAAAGTGCGAACGGCAAGATCGACCTTTTCTTCGAGATAAAAGAGATCGTAGAGCGTCTCTTGATAGTCTTCACGGTCGTAAACCGTATCCGTGAAGTTTTCCGAAGCGTCGATCAACTCACCAAGAACCCGCATCAAGCGAGCCGCATACTCACGATTTGGATTCGTGTGAATCACGCCATCCATAACTTCGTAAACCTCACGAGTGAGATTTTCGATATTCGTCGCGACCTCTTCCACTCGGGAAATCGTTTGGAATTGATCATAAACCGGCTGGTACCAACGAACTGGTCGAGTGAAAATCGGAACGATCGGACGTGCTACGTGTACACGCCAGCGATCATAACGAACCTGCCAGATATGTGGAGCGCGGATATAACCATAGTCGCGATGAACAACGATCGGGCGACGCACGCGCCAGTCGGAACGATCAAAAGAGATGCGTTCACGGACTCGGCGAATGTCGGCAGCCCGATGTTCGCGCTCGCGGCGAATGCGGTCGCGTACAAAATCACGGCTGACAGGCGGACGCACAACCGGCGGTCTTACGACAGGTGGACGCGTGTCGCGTGGTGGACGCGCAGAACCTGGATCGCGTGGTGGTGGTGCGGGACGCGTGTCGCGTGGTGGACGCGCAGAACCTGGATCGCGCGGTGGTGGTGCGGGACGCGTGTCACGTGGTGGACGCGCGGAACCGGGATCGCGCGGTGGTGGTGCGGGACGCGTGTCGCGTGGTGGACGCGCGGAACCGGGATCGCGTGGTGGTGGTGCAGGACGCGTGTCACGTGGTGGACGCGCAGAACCTGGATCGCGCGGTGGTGGTGCGGGACGTGCTCCTCCGCCGCCTCCTGGCGGTGGTGTTGGACGTGGACGCTCGCCGCGCTCACGCGACTGCGCCATCACCTCTTCAGGGCCGCCGACGACAACGCCTAGCGACAATGCCGTCATGCCAGCCAAGATGGCCGAGATTGTTTTTGTAACCATGTTTCCCCCATGTGTGGTGTCAAAGAATCACTTTTGTCGATGCACCGGAGGGGAATTGCAAGGTCCATGGCAAGAGTTGTAAGGAGGATGATTTGGAAAGACTGACGTATTCCACCCTGAAACGAAAATGAGAGTGGGTTTACCTCACTCTCATTGAGAAATTCGAATTTGAATCAGTGTCAGAATGCTCGAGCGGAGTCGATCTGACCCAATGGAAGATTCACACAGGCCATCAAAACCGGCTCTGTATCAATTGGAAGATGCTCGATATCTGGATAACGCTCGGCAACCGTACACGCCGCTACACCCGCACAGCATGCTAGTTTCTTAACATGTGGACTGTCCTCAGCCTGCCCCGTGATCTTCGCCAGCGCCTTTTGAAAGCGCACCGAAACCACTTCCTTCGAACCCTTCGCAAGCGCACGGGCCGAGGCAACGACTTCGCGCAAATTCCGAACAGCATCGCGACTCCAACCAGATCCCGATTTCATAATCGCTGCCGTTGCTTCATATCCAGGCTCCGAAGCGAGTTCGACCGCCAAACGCGCGTTGGCTTCTTGCAAACCTGCTTCCGTTTTCGGCGCCGCCGAAGCAGGTGATTTACCACTTGCAACTTCACCACCGCGACCGGCCTTGGTGATGGCTTCTAGTCGATCAGCGTAGGCTTTTCGTTCCGCTTGCGACATCGTTTTTGTTAGCGCTGCATAGTCCGCATAAACCGTGGCCAGAGGCTTGTCTACCGTTCCAAGGTACCCTTGCGCCAAAGCACCCATCGCGCGCTCGTCATCCGTCGTCGGCTTACGACCAAGACTTGATTCCGCAACCCGATTCACCGCTAAGCGCAGTCGATTTTCGGCCTCGACAGCTTTTGTCGACCCCGGCTCTGCCGCTTCAAGAGCCTTTAGCAGTTGAACCACTTCTTCCGACTGCGCTCCAGCTTGTCCACCAAGCTGTTTGGTCGCAGCCGCGGCCGAAACGAAACGCTTGAGCGTGCTATTTCCAACAGCCGCAGATATACGAGAGGCATTTTTGGCCAGCACCACGCCGCTTGTCATTGCGGCACCTGCACCGATGAAATCAAGCGGAGCTAAGATCACGCCAAGAGTAATATCCCCGACTTTGTCGCGAACTTCTTGCGCATCGACGAGACCTGCATTCGCATTGCGCTCGAGATCTTGCTTGAGAATACTCTCATGAGCGACGCCCGTCCAAGTTCCGATGATTCCCGAAGCAAACGCAATCGCGGTTCCGGTTCCTACAGCACCGGCACCTAAGAGACCAAGGCCTGCGGCCCCACCAGTTGCAACACCGGCGATCGTCGCCGCCGCCACTCCGAGACGATTGCGATCTTGCACTTCTTTAAGGCGTAGGTTCACCGCCGTCGCGACAGCACAGCTGCTAACCGCGCCTGCTTTGTTTTCCTTTTCAAGCTTCGCCTCGATCACCTTTTTTAGGGTCGCGTACTGCAAAACCTCACCGAGCTTCGCCTCGGACTTCAAATCATCTGGTTTAAGCGACTTATCCATCGCGACCTTCGCTTTGCGAAGATTCTCGATAACTTGTGTCTGTCCCGCAACGAAGAGCGCTCCATCCGGATTGCTTTTCCCAATGAATGGCATCTCTGGCACTTCGAAGACGATCTTGTCATAGGCTTCGAGTTTTTTGGCCTGTAACTCCGCAAGTGAGCGACGGAGCTTGTTTCGAAAAACTTCCTCTTTCATCAGATTACGACGAGTTTGTTCGACTTGAAACTCTGGCATCCCACTCTTCAACCGGTCACTGATTGTCTTCTCAACTTCCGCTGCCCACTCCGTCTTGGCAGTCGCCAGCAAATCTTTTAGTTCTTTCTCGGCCCTTGCATACTCGGATGCCGAAAGCTGGTCCATCTTGGGAACGTTGACCATTGTCAAAATCGGACCACTGGCTCTTCGAAGATATTTGTTGATGAGAGGCCCCACATCGCCGGTCAGCACGACTCGCATCAAGTCGTTATCGGAAGGCTCTTTCAAAAGTGCGACCGCGTTTCGAAAGTCCGCTTCGTGTTTCGCTAAACCGGCCTTCGTTTTTTCGAAGTGGGATTTGCAAGCGGCGGATTCAACCCCACCTTTGCAGGAATTGAGCGTCGTTTCGCGATCCGCAATCTGCTTCGTTAAAAGCTGGACGGCGTCCTGGCGAACGCTTTCTAAAAACGCCGTTGCCGTCACGGCACTCGTCATGTTCACGCCAGCTTGCCCCTTGAAAGAGCCAAACATATTGCCGTCAGGGATCGTTTGGACCTTTAACTGGCAATTCGCGGTTTTCGCGTCGCACTTACCTCCGGCACGTTCTTTCCAATACGGCTTTTGGTAGTCCGAGCTAGGCACCATGACAAAACCCTTACATGCGGCGTAAGGCGAAAGCACACCGCCGTTTTGCATCTCTTCATTGGTCAACTTGACGGCATCTGAACCGCCGCGCTTCCCTGTGGAAGTCGTGCGAACAGCCTCTTGCGCAACCCCCTTTGTCGTCTCGATTTTGACAAACTCCAGATGCAAGTCGAAGAAGAAGACCATCATGACAACTGTCGTCTTCGATAAGATTGAGAGCATTTTTGTTGCGAGCTTCATACCGAACTCTCCCCATCACAAAATGAGATTTCGTTCTCTTTTTCGGCACATACCCGCGAAGAAATGAGTGAAATCACCGTCCCACTCTGACTTCCCAAGACACGACCTCGACCATGGATAAGGGTTCTTTTTTCAAAGCGGTCGACACCTCCTGAATATCGATCTTTTTCTCGCTATAAGTCCGGCCATATCAGCCAAAAGGAGAGGACTTATGCGCAAAATCGCTCGCCTCGTTTCACTCGCTCGTTACACGATTCCTACAGCACTGCTGCTTCTATCGGTCGTTCTTTCTCCTGCCATCTCTCACGCAAACTACTGTCTTGGTATTCGCGGAAACGGAGAACTTGCTCCTGCTCACTGGGGTGGATTCGCACGAACGGTTGAAACTCTTGGCTGGCCAAAAGCGATGGCTGGCGGAAGCTCGGCAACAGTGAGCCTCTTTCTCTTCGAAAGTATTTCGCTCAATCCCGCTCTTAAAAATCTTCAAGGCGCTGAACAAAATGAAGCGGCGGCTTACCTGATCAAGTCACTTCAGAGCTACCTCGAAACATTCGCTCTACGTCCGGAATGGCAACAGGTGATGACCCTCGCGCAAGACCTCAAATCACAAGGTGGTGGTGGCGACCTCGATTTCGCGACGTGGGCCATGAAAACTTACTCCGAAAATCCGCAAATGCTGATCGAACTCTTGCTGAAAAACCAAGCGGCAATCGAAAGTTCGCTTCGTTTCGCGGTTGAAATGGGACTTCTCAATGAGGAGACGTTCATGCCGCTGTACGCTTCTCTCAACGAAGTTCGCGCCAGCGCCCTGAATCCATTAAAGGCCCAGCTCGCCATGGCCAAAGTTCGCTTTTTTGCTGGAGAAGCTGTCAGTGCCATCACGCTCCTTGGAAAGTTCAACGCGGAAACGGATGCCAATCTTTTCTTCCGATCTGGTGTGGTTAACTTCCGCCGATTGGCCCACACCCTTGGCAAAGTTGGAAACTTCTATGCTGGCCGCGAAATGCCGCCATCTCTTTTGAAGGAGATTCAGTCACATCTCGCAAGCTGCGCCAAGGGTTCGAACGGAAAAACTTGGGACATGATGCGCTCCAAAGACATGGCTTGCGACATCGAATTTAAAACCCTCGTCGCCAAATATGAAGCTTCTGGGCTCCCTAAAACTGTGCAAAGCCGCGAACTCGACAAAGTCGGCTCGGCGATCGCAAGCTTCCCG
Source organism: Bdellovibrionota bacterium (assembly GCA_963170185.1). GTDB lineage: Bacteria > Bdellovibrionota > Bdellovibrionia > Bdellovibrionales > JAMPXM01. The sequence continues at coordinate 462 of CAUJGS010000117.1, read as the reverse complement.
ACGACGTCCATCCTTCGCCTCAGCGCTGCGGCCAAAGCCGCTCAGGCGATGCAAAACTACTTCCAGGCACTAAACCCCGCATTTGGTTCGCTTTTCACCAGCTTCACCACGCCAGATAAGTCGTCTGAAGAAATCAAATTCGGCTACTGGGGACAAAGCCGCGATCTTCAAAAAATCGACGCCAATTTGAAGTCCGCAAATGGATTCAAAGATGCCAGCGGGCGGGCGTGGAATTTTTCGGCAGATGAAAAAAGCCAACGCTTCATGAACCTCGGCGAAGCGTCTTGGTCTGAAGTGCTTCGCACTTCTCCTGCGGAGCCCGGACTTGCTCCGCTCCAAAAGATGACCGTGAACGGCGAAGATGTCATCTCGGCCGGCGGCTGGTCGGATCTCCACCCCGGTGCCGTTCTCCGCGCGCATGGTTGCGGTAAAACGATCTACCTCACCCGCCGTGGCGGCGAA
>CAUJGS010000116.1 GCA_963170185.1 Bdellovibrionota bacterium | reverse complement strand
CCGTCGTCGCCATTTCCAACACGAGTCGGGCCGGCATAAGCCGAAGTACCGAGTATCGAAGCGCCTAGCACCACCAGGGCGAGCAGCGTGAGTTTTCCGTAGGCACGGCTAGAGATACTTGAAGGTGTTTTCATCACTTCTGCTCCTGATCTAGACGGAACAACGCAACTTCCAATTGATAAATCGAATCGAACTTACGACCACGGCGTTTGCGACCGTACTTCGCAATGACCTGCTCTTGAAACTCTGCGATTTCGCGAGCGATGGCCTTGAGATCTTTCTTATCAATCGCAATTCCGATTCCTGTAATGTCGCGCTCTTCTTTTGATTGAGCGTCCAGCGCCGAGGCCGCCTTCTCAAGCAATGTACGGTGATAGCGGCGAATCGCTTCCGATGGAACTTCGCTCAAATGCTCGACAAGATCGTGTGTCGCAACAGCCTTGTCTGGCGGTTGACGACGGACAAGCTGTAAACGCTCGAGACGATCCATCGCGGTTTGCGCCTGAAGCTGAGTGATCCCCAAGCGCGCGGCGATCTCCTGACTCTTCCAAGCAAAACCGTCCACTTCGAGAAGGTTGAGAATCGCAAAGCACCACCAGTCGGAAACCAGGCGAAAACGGTCTTCATCCAAACGGCGTAAGTGCAGTGGGACAGCGGGCGAGCGAAGCGGTGCGGCTCCGCCACTGTCCCGATCAGCTCGCTCTGTTGAGGCTGTCGCCGCAAGGACCAAAAGATGTTTGAACTCTGCCGGACTCAGATCCAATGCGCGCGAAACTTTCTGACAAGCTTTCGCACTCATCGGACGCTTTTCGCGCAAAACTTCGCTCAGCTCACCCGGGCTCATACCCAAATGCCGCGCGAACGCTCGCAACGAATATCGTGAGTTGCTGCTCAAGCGACGATCGAGTTCTCGTCGCAAGAAATCATGAACGGACGTAGATTCAAAAACCGATTCTGCCATTGTTTTGCTCCGGCAATTCAATTGAGGCGATTCACCCTAGTTGTACGGGGTTTTGGAACACTTGGATAGTCCTGCTGGAACATAGTGTTCCAAAAAAGAATCAAGTGGTAAGTCACTGATTTAACTTAGAAAATCCATGACATCGGAATCGACCCTGATGGAAGAACTTTCCCAGCGAGCGATACGCAGCTCCGAGCCCGAGGTGAGCCTCGAGAGCGCCACGTAGGCCTGACCAGGTTCCCACAACCGAGAAAGATCCACCGCCAGGCGATCCATTGTCGCTCCCTGAGCCTTGTGAATCGTCGAAGCCCACGCCAGATTCACAGGAAAATTGCTGAGCGTGGCGATCGGTTCGCCTTCGCCGTCGAGCATCGAGAAAGTTCCCTTTTCAATATCGATCCAACGCCCATTTAGGAGTTCGATCGAAAGCTTGTTGGCCTGAATCCGGCGCACATGCCCGGTGCTGCCATTGACCCAACGCCCAAGCGGATCATTTTGTCGAAGCATCACGAGGGCGTCGACTTTAAGTTTTAAAACATCGGGAATCGGCGCTTGTTTGCGAAGCGACTCAATCGCCTTGGCATTGCCGGAAGCCACGGTCGGAATCAAAACGGCCTCGCCAGCGAGATCGTTCAAGCGCTGCTCGTTAAAACGTTCGGTCTGATCGCGCCGAGGAAAAAGCCGTGTGCCTTCGAACTCTATTTCAACGGGACCCGTTCGTGCATCGAGATACTCTCGCACCTCGGCGTCGACAACACCTCGACGGATTTTGCCCAAGATCGACATGAACTCAGGATCTTGGCAACGCACTTGGGTCTCCAAAAGCTGACGATCAAACGACGACCACTTCCAGACGGGATTCATGAATGCCCAGCCGCCACCCCGGTTTGGATCGCGCTCGACAGGCGGCAGCTGTGCAAAATCTCCGACGGTGACGATTTGCATTCCACCCCAGGGAAGATCACTTTCACGAATTCGTCGTGCCAATACTTCGGCCACATGAAGAACGGGCCCCGCCAGCATCGAAACTTCGTCAATGATCAAACCCTTCACTTGCCGTAAGCGACGCACGACCTGACGATTGCGTGAGGCACGCTCGACGGTGGCACCGGGGCCTCCTTCGAGAATTCCTAAACCGAAGAAAGAATGAAACGTACGACCGCCAACCAAAACCGCAGCGGCGCCAGTGGAGGCCAGGATCGGGAACTCGCGATGATCAACTCCCTTTTGAAACTGGCGGATCAGAAAGGATTTTCCAACGCCAGCGCCGCCAGTCAAAAAGACATTGGGGCGGGCTTTGTCAGTCATGGCCGAAAGGGCGCGAGACTGGCAGGATGTGAGACCTTCAGTAGACTTGAGACCTTCAAGAGACATGAGTGACAACTTACCTACGACCGTCTACGCTGGTAAAATGGATTCAGACAAAATTGATTCTATGTCCAACCGCAGTCTGATCGCGATTTTATTTGCAGGCGTCGCGGTCCTAAGCGTCGTATTTTATCTGGTTGGCCCCGAAAAGATCTCAGGCCTCGTGGCCAACCGCCCCGACAATCCATCTACGACGCAGGACCCCCCTGCCGCAAACTCCAACAATGTCGCCATTGCCTCGACAGCGGAAATCGACGCATGGATCAAAAGCGACATGCAGCACAGTGCTCAACCGATCGCTATCATCAATGTTTGGGCAACCTGGTGCGAACCTTGCCGCAAAGAAATGCCCGAGATCGCGAAGTTTCAAAAAGCTTATCCTGGGGTACCGGTCTTCCTGGCAAGCGCCGACAATGAAAGTGATCTCGTAAGCGTCGAACAGTTTCTGAGAGAGGCAGGCGTCGATTTCCCCTCTCGCCTGATCAAAGCGCCGCAAGACCAGTTTATCGAGACCTGGCAAGCCCGTTCATCGACCGATCCGGAGCGCCGTTGGTCGATGAGCCTTCCGGTCACGTTTTTCCTCAATAAAGAAGGAAATGTTGAGAAGTTCTTAGCAACCGAAACAAACTCGACGGAACTCGCAGCCATCGCTTCAAATCTTGGGGCCAACATGGCAAAACAAAGTCCTGCGAACCCGGCAAAACCCAATAAGCCGGACGACCTCTAACGCCGCGCAGATTGTGCCACTACTAGAAAAGACATCTCCTAGGATTCCTTATGACAATTCAAGCAACCAAAGTTTTCGTTAACCGCACCCTCAACATGCGCAAAATCAAATACATCGGCCTCGACATGGACCACACGCTTGTGCGGTACCACAGTCACGCATTCGAGGAACTCTCGCATCAGACGATGTGCAAGAAGCTCGTTGAGCAAAAAAACTACCCTCCTTCTGTTTTAAATCTGAAATTCGATATGAACCTCGCCGTTCGCGGACTCGTGATCGACAAGAAAAAAGGGAACCTGCTCAAGGTCAGCCGCCACGGCGCCATTCGAGCGAGTTACCACGGCACAAAGCCGATCGACTTTCCTCAACAGCAGAAACTTTATAAGTCGACCTACATCGACCTCTCCGATGCGCAACTGTACACGGCTATCGACACGGCATTCTCGCTTTCCGTGGCGACCCTGTTCGCGCAAGTCGTGGACATCAAAGATACGGAAGCCCGCGATGCTCTGCCCGACTACGAGACGATCGCTCTCGACGTAATCGAGATGCTCGACCTTTCTCACCGCGATGGTTCACTTAAGAACGAGGTCGCGCGCAATCTCGACAAGTACATCATCAAAGACCCCGTCCTTGTTGCGGAGATCGAACGCTATAAAAAGCACGACAAAAAATTCTTCATCGTGACCAACTCGGACTTCGGCTACTCGAAGCTTCTTCTCGACTACGCGATCAACCCCTTCCTAAAGGACCACAAAGACTGGACCGAAGTGTTTGAGTACGTGGTGACACTGGCGCAAAAGCCTCGCTTCTTCTGGGACAGCTTGCGCTTTCTGAAAGTCGACCCGCAAACGGGCGCGATGACCAACTATGACGAAGTCTTGAAGCCAGGAATCTATCAGGGCGGTGGCGCTGCGAAATTTGCGAAGGATCTCGGTGTTGAAGGCGACGATATTCTCTATATCGGCGATCACATCTACGGCGACATTCTCCGCCTCAAGAAAGATTGCAACTGGCGAACCGCTTTGGTTGTCGAAGAGCTTGATAGCGAAATCGAAAACTACGTGAAGGCGCAGCCGCACTCGTCAGAGATTCGAACATTGATGAGCCGAAAAGAGCCGCTGGAACACGAACTCGTTGAACTCATCACAAAACGCATTGAAGCCGGCGACGAATCCGACGAACCCAAGATCCAAGAGCTTCAGACCAAAATCTCGGAGATCGATAAAACCATCTCGTCGTTGATCAAGAAGCAACAGAGCATGTTCAATCAACACTGGGGCGAGATCATGCGCGCAGGAAACGAAGAGAGTTACTTTGCAACTCAAGTCGATCGCTACGCCTGCGTCTATATGCCTAAGCTCAGCGATCTTCTGGCCTACTCACCGCGCACATACTTCCGCGCGGAACGCCGACCACTGGCCCACGAGCTAACACTGGGACTCAGTTAACTTTAGTCGGCGTACGAACCAGTAATAAAAAGTCCTTGGGACGTGGCGACTGCATGATCGCCACGTATCGCGAACGCGCATCAGGTTCGGAATCCAAAACACGCTTGCGATAAAACGGCCGACCGGCCATCAAAATTGCGCAACCCAAAGCCGCCGTGCCCGAACCATCTCGCTCGGAGCCCATGCAGATCGGATCGATCTCCTGCTCTTGAGCGGCCTCCAGCGCCAACGGACCAACGGTGATCGAGAAAAGACCGGCCGCTGTTCCCTCTTTCCGTCCCGGCAAATCGATAAGATTCTCGAGACGATTGATTGGGTTACCCTCTAGAAGATGGCTTGAATACAGACTTGGCACGACCACAATAATTCGCTGCTTCGTCGAAAGCGCTTCCGTTACAGCATCGCCAAGAGCCGTTAGAGTCTGAGTATTGGTTTCGATTTCCTGCACCGGCACGCCTTGCGATTGACTCGCGACCGCCGCCTTGAAGTTATCTGGCATCTTAGTCTCGACAAAGATCTTCACCGGAGGGCGTTGGTTTTCAAACGACGCTTGAACAAAACCTTTTGCAACGTCGGCCGACCAATCGCGATTCGTGGGCAGGCCCAAAATCACGACATGCTCCGAAGCGAGCTGCGCGTAGAACCGCTTCATCGCCACGGTTCCAATCTGTTCAGGTTTTTCAAAAAATGAGGGCTTCATGATACGCGCAGGAGCCGGCCGATAGCCATACTTGATCGTCAGAGCGACTCCCAAAGTAATGATGATCATTCCGAACGCGATTCCGTATTTCGTGTATTTCATGCCTTCCATACCGACCAGATACGGGGCCAAGCGCCTGGCGTCAATCTCTCGCTTTTGATTGAAGGAATTCTGCCCCAGGTCTAAGACAAGCTGAAAGCGGACTTGATCCAAAGGACAGGTACCAAGCTATGACAGACATCTTATCTCGAGTCTTGATTATAGGAAATGGCCGGGTCGCCCGAGCCTTCCTCGAGCATCTGAATCAAAACCCCGCACTAGCGCCATATGCGCACTGGCATCGCGGTTTAGCTTCATCACTTCACGATGTCTGCATCAAAGAAGCTCCGACACATGTTTGGCTGGCCGTCTCCGACGATTCCATCGCAGAGTTTGCCAAGAGCAACCTGGCAAGCCTGGTCGGCCGCACCGTCACACACTTCTGCGGCGGCAAACCCAGTTTCAACGTCAGCAATGGCCGCGAATCGTTGCAGGTCCATGTCGCCCACCCGCTGACGACCTTTGGCGATGTGACGAAAGCTCAGTGGCGGGCGGATTTTGATCGCATCCCGTTTGTCCTTGAAAAGCCAAACGACGAACTCGCTCCCCTTCCAAAACTTGCAGAGCTTCTGCCTGGATTCAAAAATCCCGTGTTCTACCTGCAAGCGAAGGATCGAGCCTACTATCACGCTCTCTGCGCGCTTGCTGGCGGCCTCACGGTGCAACTCTGGGAGGCACTCGCCGCTCGCTTTCATAACGAGCTGGGCGTCCCGCCAACCGCTCTGCACCACTTTCTTAGCCAAATCGGCCGCAACCTCAATCAGCACTTTGAAAACCAAAAAACTGTACTGACAGGCCCGGTGGCTCGCGGCGATCGCGGCTCCGTGGAACTTCACAAGGCGGCGCTCGAAGAGCGAAATGAAGTCTTGCTGGCTCGCCTTTACCAGGACTTCGAAACCGTGCATCGCTGCGAACTCGAGCGCGCCCTTCTCGAGAAACGGGGAAATTGAATGAAAGAACGAGAATTCAACCTGCTCTCATTTGCCGAAATCAAACAACAGCGAACATCGAGGACCTCGGAGCGCAGGATCTCGATGGTGACATGTTACGACTCGACCTTTGCTAAACTCGTGGCGCTTTCGGATGTGGATTGCATCCTCGTCGGCGACTCCGTCGCAATGACGATGTACGGCCACAGCGACACGCTGAAAGCTACACCGGGACTCATCGCACGGCATGTGCAAGCTGTCCGAGCCGGTGCTCAGAAATCCTTTGTCGTCGCCGATCTACCGTTTCTCGCGCATCGAGGCAGTGTCGACGAAACACTGAAAGCTGTGAAACTTGTCATGCGTGCCGGTGCCAACGCCGTCAAGATCGAAGGCGTCGACGGGTCGGAGGACATTCTTCACCTTCTCGTCGAAAGCGGCGTACCAGTTATGGGGCACTTGGGACTGACTCCGCAATCCGTGAACGTCTTCGGCGGATTTCGTGTTCAGGGTCGTTCGGAATCAGCCGCCAATCGTATTCTCGAACAAGCCAAGCGTTTAGAAAAGTGCGGTGTCTTCGCCATCGTGCTCGAGTGCGTTCCCTCTAGCCTAGCGGCTGATATCACCAAGGCCGTCAAAGTTCCCACGATCGGAATCGGCGCCGGCGCATCTTGCGACGGCCAGGTGCTTGTCCTGCAAGACCTGCTCGGGCTCAATACCGACTTCCAACCGAAGTTCGTGCGTCAGTTCGCCAAACTGAAAACCGATGTGGTGGATGCGCTCAATCGCTACCATCAAGAGTCGCAAGACGGCACCTTTCCGAACGAAAGTGAATCGTTCAACTCGCAACCGAAGGGATAGTGCGTGTCGCGATCAATGGTCTTTCACAAACTAAAAGACTGGCAGCTTCATCGACGGACCCTAGAACACCGCGAAGCCAACGGGACGGTCGGATTCGTTCCAACCATGGGAGCCCTCCACCAGGGACATCGCTCTCTTCTTGAACGCGCTCGCCAAGAGAACGACCACGTCGTGCTGTCTATCTTCGTCAACCCGACGCAGTTCAATAACCCAAATGACTTCGCCAAGTACCCGAGCACTTTGGAGTCGGACCTCAAAATCGCGGAAGAAGCGGGTGTCGACTTCGTGATTCTTCCAACTCGCGAGGACATTTACCCAGATGACTATCGCTACCGAGTCATGGAAACGACTTTTTCGAAATCACTTTGCGGCGCGCACCGACCCGGCCATTTCGATGGCGTTTTGACGATCGTGATGAAGCTCTTTGGACTCGTCCGACCTCACCGCGCCTACTTTGGACAAAAAGACTATCAACAACTTGAGCTGATTCGCGGCATGACCAAAAGCTTCTATCTGAATCTCGAAATCGTTCCGTGTCCGACTCTGCGCGAGACCGACGGTCTTGCGATGAGCTCACGTAATCTTCGCCTAACACCTGCCCAGCGAAAAAACGCCCCTCAAATCGCGAGACTCTTAAAAAGCTCGCTTCTCGAGAACAAAACGACCGATTGGGTGAAGGCAGAACTGAGCAAGTCTGGCTTCCTCGTCGACTACGTCGAAGACGTCGCTGTCGGTCAGCCGCCAGAAACTCGGCGATTCGTTGCCGCCAGCCTTGGTGAAATTCGATTGATCGACAATCTCTCGCCTTCTGAAGCAAAGGATTTGGAGGTCTGATGGGTCACCGTGTTTTGTTCATGATGTCGGGCTCGATTGCGGCCTACAAAGCCTGCCACGTCATATCCCGCCTCGCGCAACGAGGTCATGAAATTGAAATCGTCGCAAGCCCTTGGGCCTTGGAGTTTGTGGGCGAAGCCACACTCGAAGGCCTCACTGGTCGCGCCGTCCATCAGTCGATGTTCGGCTCCGGCGCCCACATGTCACACATCCACCTCGTTCGCTGGGCCGATCTTGTCATCGTTTGCCCCGCAACCGCCAACACCATCAACAAGCTGGCCAATGGCATCGGCGACGATCTGATGACAACGCTCTTTTTGGCTCATGACTTTTCCAAACCTTGGCTGATCGCGCCCGCGATGAATACGAAGATGTATCACCATCCCGTCACGCGCCAGTCCGTTCAACGGCTCTCTCAAATGGGATGTCGGATTTTGGAAACCGCCTCCGGAGTCCTCGCCTGCGGCGAAATCGGTGACGGAAAACTTCTCGATCCCGAGCTTCTGCTCGAAGCCGTCGAAACCGAGTTAAAAAATTTGACCACTGCCGCGAGTTCAAAACCCGGAAACGTCGCTCCGGCGCCCAAACCAGCATCAGTGGCGCCCAAAGTCTTGATCACCTCAGGCGGCACAGAAGAACCCATCGATCGTGTGCGAGCGATTACCAATACGTCCACGGGACAAACCGGACGCGATCTAACCGAAGTTTTCTCCGGTCTCGGCTATGACGTTACACTTCTTAAGTCACACTCGGCCGTAGGACCAAAGAAGTCGCGACCCGGTCTCGAGGTACACGAGTTTCGTACTTTTCAAGAACTCAAATCCAAGCTGGAAGCCGAGCTTCAACGGCAAAGCTACGATGTCGTGATTCACGCTGCGGCGGTCAGCGATTATCACGTCACGTCGGTCGACGGTGCCAAGTCCACTACAAGCGGAAAATTCGACTCCAGCCATGACGAGGTCACGCTGAAGCTGAAGAAGAATCCCAAGCTTCTCGACAGCATCCGCAAATGGTCGAAGAACCCGAAGGTGCAAACCGTGGCGTTTAAGTTCACCGCAGGTGATGGTTCGGTCGACGCGACCAAAGATCGTCTCTCCCGCGTAGAAAAGATCGCCAGTTCCGGCGCGGCCGATTTCCTGGTCACAAACGACCTCGCGACTTACCCAGAGTGGGAGCTTCTTCGTGTGACCAATGGAAAAACTAAGCTCTTGGAAACCGGTCGCGACCGACACCTGCTAGCACTTGCTATCGAAACGGCTCTGAATAGGAAGGCACAATGATTCTTTGTCTCGATGTCGGAAACACGACGATTCACGCTGGAGTCTACCCCGCTAAGAAAAAAGGTGTCCCGAAGCTTGTCACCCAGTTTCGCCGCACATCCGAGTTTCGCGCCTCGAGTGATGAAATCGGACTGTTCATCCTGTCGGCCCTTCGCGAGAACGGTGTCGATCCGAAGTCGATCAAAGAGATCGCAATATGTTCCGTTGTCCCAGACGCGATCTATTCCGTTCGAGGAGCCTGTCAGAAATACTTTAAAATTGAGCCTTTTAATCTGCAGGCGGGCGTAAAAACAGGCCTCAAGATCAAATACCGAAACCCACTCGAAGTTGGAGCCGACCGTATCGCCAACTCAATTGCCGCCGTCGATCTTTTCCCCGATCGAGATTTGATCATCGTCGACTTTGGAACGGCGACCACTTTCTGCGCGATCACACGTGAACGTGACTACCTGGGCGGTGTTATTCTTGCGGGCATTCGTATCTCCATGGAAGCCTTGGAGACGCGAACGGCGAAACTTCCTTCCGTCGAGATCGTCCCGCCCGAAACCACCTTGGGAAGATCGACTGTCGAGAGCATACAATCCGGCTTGTATCATGGCCAAATCGGCATGGTGAAAGAGATCACGGCAAAGCTCAAACAAGAATGTTTTGCCGGCTCGGATCCCGTTGTCGTTGCGACCGGAGGGTTTGCCGGCCTTTTCGATAAGGCCAAACTCTTTGACAAGGTCATTCCAGACCTTGTCCTGCAAGGCATGTATCGCGCCAACGAGATGAATCGCGGCTAATTTTTTAGTGGGCGAACGAATTGAAGAACGTCCACAGGAGCACGCAGTTTCATGACCTGCAAGTCAGGACGCCATTCTTCTTGTTGGGCTTGTAAATTGCGATGCAAGATATTGCCTCGGTCGAGATCCCGAATCTCCGTCACTCGCGTTTCGCCGTTCAGCCAACCGCGCCTCAAGGCCAAACGTGTTTCGTCGAGCCCGATCTTCGCCATCAGAACGTGAGGATTTTTCTTTGCAAACTCCTCGGCCGTCTTTGCCGACAACAATTTTTCGTTCTCATCGCAGGTTTGAACCCAAACCAATTCACGTGCCCGGAACTTGGCGAACTGCTGCATTTGCGGAAAGACACAAGACGTGACAACAGCCAAACGGATATCCACACGCGGTTCGGGCTCGGAAACCATCGACAAGCGCTGATACTCGCGCACCGGTGTTTCTCCTCCCACGAGTCCCTTTGCTCCCAATAGCTCTTCAAAAGCCATCAAGTTCGAACCAAACTCGGAAGCCGCCTCAGGCCACGCCTGAGCTCTCTCCAATCGCATCGCCGACGCGGCCGTCGTGCGCACCATGAGTGTGTGCAAAGTCGTCAGGCGCTCTAGAGGTCCTTGCCCTCTCAGCCGTTCACTCAAGCGACCGGCAAGCCAATTCACCAAGCTCATCGGGTTAGCCCGCTCCAATTCGGAGGCCGATTTGAATCGACAAAGCTCCCACCAAGGAAGCTTCCCAAAGCTATCACGCTCTCGGAAACGACAACTCTCAGCGATCGTTTGAGTCGCGTCCAACCACGTGCGCGACCCTAGCTCCTGCAAATCCGCCCGAGATCCCGGCAAAACTTCCCAAATAACCGTGCGCACGACCACTTCGGCGGCGAGATCGAACACGCCAAGAGCTGGCTGACCACGCAACTCATCCATCCAAAGCCGTAAAACGTGAGCCTCAATGGCAAACGACTTTGGACTCAGCGAGTTCGCGGAAAGAAAGTAGGAAATATCCAACTGAATCGGCGTCGGCTGCCAATTCGAACGCACGGAAAGCGCACGCTGAAGCTTTTCGACATTTCGAACCGCTCGCTCAGCCCGCTCCCATTTGTTGAAATCAAACTCAGCGCCGGTTTCACTCTCGCGAAATTCGACCCAGCGGTTTCTTGGCCAAAGCGTCGGCTCCACCGAACGCGTTCCAACGATCACATAAACCAAAACCAGAACGACCGTCGCGGCACACATCAAAAGGCGATAGGCCTTGTTCTCCATCGCGCGCTCAAGCGCATCGGCAAGCCCCTGCCAACGTTCTTGCCAGTCTAGAATTCGACGGTCATTTCCGCTCGGTCCGTTTGATCGCATCTGGAACCTTTTTCAGGCCTGTTTGAGAGTTCGACAGCGGATCTCGCTATGAAACCCCGGCTATCGCTCCAGATACCTAGCGCTACAATTTTGGTGCCTATGAGATAATCCGCGGAAGCCCGGCGCGAGCGACTTTGCTTGGGAGCTCGCGCCCCATCTTCGGCTGAAGCCAGCGGCTGGTTTCGATCAGACTTTCCAGATCAAGACCGGTTTTAACGCCCATGCGATGAAGCATGTAAACCACATCCTCTGTCGCCACATTGCCTGTTGCCGCCGGCGCGTAAGGACAACCACCCAAGCCACCAAGCGAAGAGTCAAACGATGTGATGCCGATCTCAAGAGAGGCAAGGATGTTGGCTAGAGCTGTCCCGCGCGTGTCGTGAAAGTGCATAGCCATGGCGTCTTTACCCAAGGCCGACTTCAAGGCCTTTCCAAGACGCTTTACCTGAACAGGGTCGGCAACGCCGATGGTGTCGCCAATGGAAATCTCATCGCAGCCCATATCTAAAAGCTTCTCTGCAAGCTTCACGACTTTGGCTTCGCTAACTTTGCCCTCAAACGGACAACCAAAACACATACTCAAATAGCCACGCACACTCATCTTCGCGGCCAGGGCTTGTTCAACGACTTCACGATAGCGAACGAGACTCTCTTTGATCGTGCAGTTGATGTTTTTCTTAGAGAACGCCTCCGAAGCCGACGCAAAAATCGCAATGCGTTCGACTCCCGACTGTTTCGCTCCCTCAAGACCTTTGGTGTTGGGAACCAGTGCCGACAACCTAACCGTTTTAAATTCGGAATGTTTACCGTCCACTTTTTCACGTTTCAGCGCGACGACTTTTGAAACCAGCTCCTGCGAGCCTGCCATCTGCGGTACCCACTGGGGCGATACGAAGGCACCGAGTTCGATCTCTTTCACTCCAGCTTGCGCAAGGCGCTTTGCGAACGCGATGCGAGTTTCAACATCCAAAACGGTTTTTTCGTTTTGCAAACCGTCGCGAAGACCGACCTCGATGATGCGAACACGATTTGGTGTCTTCACTTCTTCACCCCATGTTCGACCCCGGGCTCGACGATCAATTCGACGAGAGCACTACCCAAACTCACCTGATCGCCCGGCTGACATCCAATCGACTTCACTTTGCCGTCGGCCGCGGACTTCAGTGTGTACTCCATCTTCATCGCTTCCATGACAATCACGACGTCACCGGCGGCCACAGCCTGACCGGGTGTCACCATGACCTTCACGATCTTTCCCGGCATGGGGGCCTGCACCTTCGAAGGGTCAAGCGCGCCGCCACCTTTTTTTCCCCGCGAAGTACGGCCTTGCTCTTCGCGTGTCCAGACTTCACCGCCAAACGAGAACCATGTTGTCGATCCCACTTTGGCAACCGCGCCGACAAGACGCTGACCACCATGCTCAATGACAACCTTCTTCATACGTTTCTCCAACGCTCGCCCAACCAAGGACTGTTTACGATCTGAAGTGGAGTCGTGTGCGCAGATCCAAGCGTGCTTCCCGCGGCAGCAACACCACCAGTGAGAGACACTTTTCCGGCCGCCTTTTCAAAGGCAAGTTCTAGGTCCGTACGCTCACGTGCCTCAAGACCAATCCCATTTTCTTGCGTGTAATGGCGACCAACGAACTGAGTCGTCATCGAACCGTCAACGAACTCCGGATGCGAGAGCATCGAGATCACGAATGGGATATTGGTGTGAACACCCAGAACAAGCGAGTCACGAAGTGTTTGCTTCATCTTCTTGATCGCACGTAATCGCGTCTCGTCCCACACAATCACCTTAGCGATCATCGGATCGTAGAACGGCGTGATTTCGTCGCCTGCCTCAAAACCCGTTTCGAAACGACGACCGGGTCCTTCGGGCCATTCCATGCCGAGAAGTTTACCCGTCGACGGAATTCCGCCCGCATAGGGGTTTTCCGCATAAACACGGCACTCGATCGAATGTCCGTGCGCTTTGAGAGACTCTTGCGGCCACACTTGAAATTCACGAGCCGCATTCAAAATCTGCGCTTTGACAAGATCGACACCCAGAACCATTTCCGTCACAGGGTGTTCGACCTGAAGCCGCGTGTTCATTTCAAGGAAATAGAATTCGCCATCTTGAAGCAAGAACTCAACTGTTCCGGCGCCCTCGTAGTTCGCACTTTGTGCGAGGCGAACAGCGGTCTCGCCCATTGCACGACGAAGCTCCGGCGTAAGACTTGGGGACAACGCCTCTTCGATGATCTTTTGGTGACGACGCTGAACCGAACACTCGCGCTCAAAGAGATAGGAGACTTCCCCAAAGGAATCGCCAAAGATTTGAAACTCGATATGCTTGGCGCGATCAAGATACTTTTCCAAAAACACAACAGCCGAACCGAAAGCCGCTAAGCCTTCGCGTTGGGCCGAGGCAATCAGCTCGGGCGCCTCCGAGCGCGAACGAATCACCTTCATACCGCGACCGCCACCGCCGGCAGCCGCTTTCACGATCACCGGAAATCCAATGCGAGCCGCTTCCTCAACGAGAGTCTCGATGCGCTGATCTTCACCCATATAACCCGGGACAGATGGCGCTCGGGCCGCCGAGACAGTTTTCTTTGCCGCGATCTTGTCACCAACCGCGAGAATCGATTCCGGCTTTGGCCCAACAAAGATCATTCCTGCGTCGATCACCGCCTTCGCAAAATCGGCGTTCTCAGAAAGGAAACCAAATCCAGGATGAATCGCATCCGCTCCGGCCGCCAACGCACCTTTGATATTGCGCTCGATATGAAGATAGCTTTCCGCGGTAGGAGCGGGGCCGATACATACGCGCGTATCCGCCATGCGGTATGCCCGAGTGCCAATATCAGCCTCCGAGTGCAGCAGCACCGTGCGGATGCCAAGTTCGCGACAGGCATGAATCACGCGAACAGCGACTTCACCACGATTGGCGATCGCCACCGTTTGAATACGTCGATTCGTTTTGCCAGAACTTTTCTGTGTCGTAGCCATGAGACTTTAAACCCCTAACCTTTAACCACGTTGGCGCGCCAAGATGGCTCACGCTTTTCCAAAAACGACCCGAGGCCCTCTTGGCCCTCTTGGCTTGCACGAACATCTACGATGACGTCTATCACTTGATCATGAACCTGATCGGGACGAGCAAAACCAATCGTGTTCAGAAGTCTCTTCGTTTTTTTGACGGCTTCAGGGCCGGCTTCCAAAATCGCCTTCACGACTTGTTCTTTCTCGCGAACAACCTCTTCCGCAGTTCCGACAAAATGCACAAGGCCAGCGGACTTCGCCTGATCCGCGAAAAACAACTCTCCCGTCATCATCCAACGACGAGCCCAGTTCGGGTCCATCTTAGAAAGCACGAATGTCGAGATCACAGCCGGCACGATGCCGAGACGAACTTCAGAGAAGCGAAACTGTGTGCCGGTCTCCGCCAAAGCGATATCCGCACAGGCCGTGATGCCAAGTGCTCCGCCCATAGCGTGCCCGTGCACATGCGCGATCACCGGCACTTCGCATGTTCGAACCGCTTCAAACATTTTAAATAGGCGATCGCCATCTTGACGATTTTGCTCACGCGAAAAGCCGGCCATCGACTTCATGTATTCGAGGTCCGCGCCCGCGCAGAAAGACTTTCCTTCGCCGGAGAGCAAAACAGCGCGCGCATCCTTGTACAAACCCGTTCGGCCGACTTCGGAGAAAACCAAAGTCAGCTCTTCCATGGTCTTTACGTCAAAGGCGTTACGCACATCTGGACGAGCCAGAACCACCCGCAGACATGCTCCTTCGGTGGCGACCTTAATTCTTTCAAATCGTGAATCGTTCTTCATGTCGATGCCGTCCGTCTCTTCCGACTACATTCGGAAAACGCCCTTACGACGAGCCTCATAAGGCGCATTGCAAGTGGCGGAAAGTGCGAGCCCCAGTACACGACGTGTGTCTTTCGGATCGATGATGCCATCGTCCCAGATACGAGCCGTCGAATAGTAAGCTGAGCTTTCTTCTTCGTATTTTTTAAGAGTCGGCGCTTTGAACTTCGCCTGTTCGTCTTCGCTCATCTTTTGACCCTTTTCGGCCAATTGATCGAGCTTCACCGTCAAAAGAACGTTCGACGCCTGCTCGCCGCCCATGACCGAGATCTTGGCGTTCGGCCACATCCACAAGAAGCGCGGCTGATACGCGCGACCGCACATTCCGTAGTTCCCAGCTCCGTAAGAACCACCAATTATTATGGTGAACTTCGGAACCGACGCATTGGAAACCGCCATGACCATCTTCGCGCCATGTTTTGCGATCCCTTCGTTTTCGTACTTCTTTCCGACCATGAAGCCCGTGATGTTTTGCAAGAACACCAAAGGCACGCCACGCTGGTCGCAGAGTTCAACAAAGTGCGCGGCCTTCAGTGCACTCTCGCTAAAGAGAACGCCGTTGTTCGCGATAATTCCGATCGGCATACCGTGCACGCGCGCAAAACCGCACACGACCGTGTCACCGTAAAGAGGTTTGAATTCATGGAATCTGCTGCCGTCGACGATCCGTGCAACAACCTCACGCACATCAAAAGGCTTGCGCGTGTCGGCCGGAATGATGCCGTAAATGTCCTCCGGGGAGTACGCTGGCTCTTCGCTCTCTGCTACGCGAAACGGAACCTGTTTGACACGATTGAGATTCGCTACGATGTCGCGGGTGATTTCGATAGCGTGGCGATCATCTTCCGCCAAATGATCCGCAACACCGCTGAGACGAGTGTGTACATCTCCGCCACCAAGCTCTTGCGCCGTTACGACTTCGCCCGTAGCAGCCTTCACCAACGGTGGCCCGCCCAAGAAAATCGTACCGTTGCCTTTGACGATCACAGTCTCGTCACTCATCGCCGGAACGTAGGCACCGCCGGCCGTGCACGAACCCATGACCACCGCGATTTGCGGAACACCGGCCGCCGACATGCGAGCTTGGTTAAAAAAGATACGTCCAAAGTGATCGCGATCCGGAAACACCTCGGCCTGCAAAGGCAAAAACGCCCCGCCGGAATCGACGAGATAAATGCAAGGAAGACGATTTTCCGAAGCGATCTCTTGCGCACGAAGGTGTTTCTTCACCGTGATCGGAAAGTAGGTGCCGCCCTTTACGGTCGCGTCGTTGGCGACGATCATGCAATCTTGGCCGCTGACAACACCGATCCCGACAACGACACCGGCAGCGGGCGCGGCGCCTTCGTACATACCCCACGCAGCCAGTGTCGACAGCTCGAGAAAAGCCGAGCCCGGATCAATCAAAGCTTCAATGCGCTCGCGCGCCGTGAGTTTACCGCGCGACTTGTGACGAGCGATGGCGTCGGCACCGCCACCTTGTTTGGCCATTTCAACATGTTTACGCCAATCTTCGACCTGACGAAGCATGGCCTCGCGATTGGTTCGGAACTCCGGCGTCTGCATGGCCGACGCGGTCGCATACTGCGACTCCAAAACCGGTCCGCTGGATGTTCCACCAAAACTTGCGTCCATCGCACCTGATATCGAACCTGGCATCGAACTTTCCCTCAATCTTTCTTCGAACGAATCTGCGCCCGAGCCTTCGCACGCAGAACCAAATCAATCTCTACCACCGCGAGGCTGCCAGCATCTAGCCCAGTGAGCGTCAAAGCCTGACTCGCTCCTTGGTCGAGATTCTCTAGAACCCGCCGACGGAAATCCTCGCGTTCAAGCCAGCTCCAGTTCAGGACGACCGAACCGCCCGATGGGACTTCCGCCGAACCGCGAGTATTTTGCAGCCAACGAATACTCATGCTCTCGATGCCAAACCATTCCCCCGCGCCCTGGTCAAAAAAAGAATCCAGACCGCGGCGAACAACAAGCTCCGCCGCTTCCGCGACACATGAGGGTGACCAGGTCAGCACCAGAGCTTCCCAGCTTTCCGCCGACGGACTCATCGAAGAGCTCGTCAACCGAATACCAAAACGGCCAAGCCCCAGCTTTTCCACAGCTCCATCCACGGCACGCGCTCCGACACGCTGAACAGACGCCAGTACGGCCGTCTGAACCGTCGGCAAAATCTCGTCGAGAGCCCGCTCAAGCGGCACACGCACCACCTTCGGCAAAGCCTGCAAAGATTGTTTAGGAATTTGCGTGTAAAATCGCATCTATTGCGGTCCTTTACGTTTCTTTTGTAGCACCGACCAAGGGGTTTCCCTTGCCGTCACAGGGGGCTCGAGTCTACTCTCTATTTGACGTCGAACCCGAGGGAAAGCTTTGACGCTGGGAGGCCTGTTCGTGGGAGTCAGCAAATACATCGCCACCGCAATTGCACTTGTCTTGATGGCATGGACTTGGGATCTCGCCCATAGCGAACGAGACGTTGCACTTGAACAGCGCCGCGAACTCGAAATGAGTCTCGAGGAAATGATCGTTCAGTACATCAAAGCCCGCCGACCAGGCGCCACGGATGTTATCTTCCAGCAGCTTTTCAGCGAGGATCTCCCTTCGACAAAACCGGATTCGCGAGAAATGCTTGTCCGCTTCCGCTACCTAATCAACGAACCGACAAGCTCCGGCGAAATGACCGAACAGGTCTTCGACGGCTCGGTCCGCCTACGCTCGACAGACGGCCTTACTTGGGAGTGGGTCGACGACCAAGTTCGCTCCCCATTGATTCGCTACCGCAAAGGCACGGAGATCAAAGCCGGCACCGCGGACGGCGACCCGGCTCAGTGATTGGTCGATGACCAAGTCTCGCGAGCCTACGCCCGCTGCCAACACGCCGACGATTGCCGCACCGCTTGACGAGCGCCCGCTTCGCTTTATTACCCTCGACGAAGAGGGCTACTTCATGATGGACGGGATGCGCGTAAGCGATGCCGACGTCGGATCCGACTGGCTTTCGCGGATGCGGATCGACGAAGGAGGCCGAGCCTTTTTCGATGATCTCGACCGCGACACGGGAAGCAGGACCCACGTCATCGTGGAAGCCTTTGATCAACCCCTGATCGCCAGCGACCTCGATCCCTCGAGCTGGCAAGTGAGACTGCCGTACGGGGTCACGAAGACGATTTCTCCAGACTCACTTCGCGTCGACGAGTGGGATCGCTTCCATTTTCGCACGGTCGAGAACGTTCCCGGAGTTTTGAATCGCCCGGCACAATCTCGCTTTTTCCAAATGGCAGATGATTACGACGACGAGAGCGTCACGGTTCAAGGGCGTCGCATCGAAATCACACCGCTCTTTCAGAGACCTGACTCCGAAGACGCTAGCGAAGTGCGCGACGCCGCCTGGTGGAGCGCCTTCTACGACAGCGACGACATGCGCTGGGATTTAGGACGCGAGCACCCGCTGCTGGATGAACTGATTCCGCCGCTCAAGATCACGCGTTGTCGTATTCTCGTGCTTGGCTGCGGCCAAGGGCACGACGCCGCTTGGTGGGCACGGCGCGGGCACATCGTCACAGCTGTCGACTTTTCGAAATCCGCTATCGAACGAGCGCGTGGTCTTTACGGCGAAAGCGCCAACTTGCGCTGGATCAACGGTGACGCTCTCTCCCTTCCACAGAGCATGACTAGCAGTTTCGATGTGATCTTCGAGCACACGCTTTACTGCGCGATCCCACCGGAGCGTCGACAAGAATTGGCACGCACTTGGTGGCGCCTCTTGTCTCCACGCGGACGAGTTCTCGGTATCATACCAACGATGGATAAAGAGATCGGCCCACCCTACGGTGGTAGCGAGTGGGAACTTCGAAAACGCCTACTCGACGCGGGTCGGTCGGGCCGCGCTCTGTTCCGCCCCTTGATCTGGAAGCGACTGCGAAACGGTCCACCCCGCAGAACCGGCAAAGAATTGTTTTTCGCCATTGAGCGCGGCGATTCGATCGACTAATTCCGCGCCAATCGCGCCGCATTATTTTTCGTGATTTCACGCTGTCTTTACTGCAATTTCACATGCGATTTCGCAGCAGGCTAGCGCGGCGCGCACACCAAAAAAAATCTAAGAACTATTTTGGAACCACACGATCTAACCGATTGATATTATTAATGTCATGAGGTCCCAGTGCGAAACTAATTACATGTGGCCGACGAACCTGACATAACGGTCTCTTATGGCTCGAGTAATAAAAAAGTAGTTGTTTCTCTCACGGCCCGCGAGCAGAAGAATCCTCGAGAAGCAATTCTCGGCCCCGTCGAAGGATTCTGATGGGGTGATTAACCGAAGTGCTGTCCGTGGGGGTCATGAGCAGCGCTTCTTCCGCGACAAAGGTCGAGGCGACCTTGGGGAATGCGGGAGATATGAGGGGGCTTTCTTGAAAACGCAGAATCAATCAAATATCGATGGATCGAACTTTCTCGCTCGTGCTTTCTCGCTGGCGGCTATCTCGCTTACGCTGATGGCGTGCGGACAAACTCCTTCGACGTCGTCCGGTTCGGCGACTCTCGACGGCTCCGCAAACGGCATCGTCGGCGGAAAAGAGATGACGGGCTCAGAAGCTTACGCCCCCCACGTTGTCGGAATCTACGATGCGAGCATGGGAGCGATCTGCACAGGCTCAATCCTCTCACCATCTATTGTCGTAACCGCCGCACACTGCGTGGAGTCCGATCCTTCAAGCCTCCGCTTGGTCTTCGGCAATGACTTCAATTCGCGCGCGATCATCATCCGCGGTATCGACGCGGTTCAAACTTCGCCACTGTGGCCGTTCCGCCAAAACGCTTCTACCAATACAGGCGACATCGCTCTGATTCGCTTCTCAGGTGGCTTGCCAGCTGGCTACAAGCCAATCCGCTTCCTAACAGACGCAGCAAAACTCTCGGATGGAATGGCTGTGACGCTCGCGGGCTTCGGCGCTTCGGAAGTTGTTCAAGTTCGCGACCCACGCTCGGGCGCAATGATGAGCGACCACCAAGGTTCGGGAAAACTTCGCTACACCGACACCACAATCGTGGCTGCTGCCTTCACTAAGAGCGAGTTCGTCACCGACTCCTCTAAGGGCCGCGGCGCCTGCCACGGCGATTCGGGCGGTCCGGCGTTTGTCACCGTCGACAACGAACTCGTCGTTACCGGTGTTACCAGCCGTAGCGTCAACGATCCAGGCGACACGTGCGCAGTCGGAGCGGCTTACACAAGCATTCCGTTCTACGCGAAATGGATCGTTCAAACTGCGAAACAACTTGATGCTGCGGCTGCAGCTCGCCCAGCGAGCTCCGTCGTAGCGACTCGATAACCGAACTTCTCAAACGGCAAGACTGAGGGGTCACTCTTGCCGGACAGGCGCCGCCCCCAAAGGGGGGGATCAAATCCTTGGGGGCAGCGCTGCTTTCCATACAAGAACGCTGGCTAGTGATTTGACAGTCGTGGCGTTTTCTTCTCGCTGATACATTCAATCCGCCCAGTCGTTTACTTCCACACCCACGTGCCTTACAAAACTCCTGATAACTTGGAATCTTGAAACAGGAGTCACACATGAAAATCACATGGCTTGCGCTTGCTTTGATGGCGCTTACGGCTGTTACAGCCGAGACATTCGCTCAGAATCAGACATACACATACAAATATGAAACGACATGGGAAGGTGGACGCCAGTGGAGCACGGCTCCAGGTCCTTACTGCGAGTGCGATCTCGATCAAAACAAGATCGACTGCACGGAAGCAAGCTTCGAGTCGTCTAAGGACGTCGGCGAAATCTGCTACGATGAATACATCGTTCCAGGCGACGCGACGTACGCAAACGTCTTCAAGCGCCAATAATGCAAAGCGACACCAAAAATCTCGCCGCGCGACTGCACGGCGAGCAGCGAAGCCCGGAGGGCGAAGCGACATATCTAGACGGGCTGAGGAATCAGCCCTTTTTCTTTTCTCCACGTTTCCGACAGAAGCTTCGACTGATAGCGCGTGCCCGAATCACACAGGATGGTCACAAACGTCTTGCCCTGTCCTTTTTCTCTTAAGGCCAGCTGATAAGCCGCACATAAATTCAGCGCCGCCGATGTTCCTACAAAGAGTCCGTCTTCTCGCGAGACATGAAAGAGCATATTGATCATGTCTTGATCCACGATTCGCAGAGCCTCGTCCACCTCCGCTCGCGCGAAGTTCGCCGTGATTCGCATAATGCCAATGCCCTCTGTGACGCTTGAACCCGTCGTCTCGATTTTACCGTCGCGGATATGACAATAAAGCCCCGAGCCCAAAGGGTCCGCCAAGACGACCTTCACCAAACGACCTGCCGCTTTTGCACGACGCTTAAGAGCCCGGCTAACTCCCGCGATCGTTCCCCCTGTGCCGACGGCGCAAGTGAACACATCCACCTGACCGCCGGTTTGCGCCCAGATCTCTTCACCTGTACCCGCCTCGTGGGCGTCAGCGTTGGCGATGTTTTCAAACTGGTTCACCCAAAACGCTCCGGGAGTTTCTTCGGCGATCTTTTTAGCGCGATGATAAAAATGATCCGGATTTGCAAATGGCACAGGCTTCACCGCGCGTACTTCCGCCCCCAAAGCCTCCAACATTGCCACCTTTTCCATAGCCTGATTGTCCGGCATCGAGATAATGCAGCGGTAACCACGCGCTCGCGCAAACGTCGCTAAGCCAATGCCTGTATTGCCCGCCGTGCCTTCGACCAAAACTCC
>CAUJGS010000115.1 GCA_963170185.1 Bdellovibrionota bacterium | reverse complement strand
GGGATCTCGCGAAACCACGGCCTCACGGGCGCGCAGTAGCGGAGGCCGTACGATCGCATCGATTGCCCCACTCCCCGAACCTACGGCATCCAAATCACTTGGTTCAGCACGAGGTCGCCGCGACGTTACGCAAACCAATCGTGCCACTGTTTTGGTCGACACTCTTGAAAGAGCGGCAAGCTCGGTGACAAAACAACTGACTTTCGAAAAGCTCGACGCAAGAAAAGTCGAACCCGGTGAAGTGTTCCGCTCGGCCAGCACCGACAAAGAAAAACCCATTTTTGTTGTTGCTAGCCTTGCCGAAAGACCGTTTCAAATCGCAAACGTGGCCGATGTGAAAGGCCTAACTTTTCCTAACCCGTTTGCAAAAGCCGAAGCCATGGTGTTAGCAAAAGCCACAGATTCAAAGTCCACCGTCAGCCCAGGTGCGGGCAGCGGTTCTGAGACGCGAGCCGCGACAGACTCCGAAGATACAGGCGTCGCCTTAGCCACGGGGCCAAGCGCCGGTGGTCTAGCCACAGGCCGCGCCATGCAAACCGCTAGCGCGCAACCTGTTGGGTTTAAGGCCAGTGACCGTTCTCCCAGTAAAACGAATGCCCCGGATTTCGAAAACATGTCCCATAGTGACCTCCGGAAATTCTTGGTCGGCAGCTATAGGCAAGTCGCGGAGTTCTTAGAAGACCAAAAATTTGCGCGGGCCCTTTTGAAAAACGGAATTCAAATCTACGACCACGAAAACCGCCAAATCGGCGCGACAAAACCCGCAATGGTCGAAGGTCAAATGCGACACACGGTCTTTATCTATAGCGCCGAGAAAAGTCGCTTGATCCAATCGCGAGCCACAACGCGAGACCAAGTAAGATGAGATTTCAACTTAGGAAGAAACTCTCATTCTTTACGATGGTTCTCATCGTCGTGAGTCTTGGGACCGCGATTTATCTTCCTATGTCCACCGTCCTAGATCTCAAAGATAAAATCGATCAGCATATTCTTCTAAGAGAAAGTCGCCTCCTTCATTACTTCAAAGTCAGTGAAGCGTTGTATCTCGCTGGCGCCGAAAAAGAACTCGACGAGATTCTCCGCGAAGCGCTTCGCCAAGGCGACATCAACTACTACACCGTCTATTCCAAAGGCCAATTGGTTTATGCCTTTCCACCCAACCACCCTCTCGGGGTGGGTAACACCTTTGAGGAGCGTCGACCATACGCCGGCAGAGACCTCATCGACGAAACGCGCAGTGAGCGCAGCGAATATCTTTCGACCGATGTCATGCTGACGATCGGCATCGACAAGCGCGAGAGAAATCTCATCTGGCGAACGCTGAAAGAGGCCAATGCTTTTCGCGTGATCGGCCAAGACATTGTCATCGTCATCGCGCTCGCGGCGCTCGCTTTTTGGTTACACACGCGAGATCTCATGCGTTTGAAAAATGATATCTTAAAAACCGGCCGTCTTTCGCATGAGACGGTAAGTCGAGGCGCGCTTTCGCTGGAATCCGAGGCGATTCTCGCAACCTTGCGGGGGTACTCCGAAGCCGAAGGTGTTGCCGCCGGTAAAAATGCGCTGTTGCAGTCGCAAATCCTACCAGCCCTTCAGCGAGAAATCTTTAGCGGCCGAACACCACCCTACACTTTCGACTGCACGCTCGTTCGTACCGACATCAATGGCTTTAGCCAGATTTTCAACAGTCCTTACCGCGAACGTTTTGCCGAACACATCAATCACTTTTTTGTGGGCCTTACCGAAATCGCGTCCAGGTACGACGGCCTGATCTACGAGTTCGTCGGTGACGAAGCCATCTACTATTTCAAAGATTCGGCAAACGCCAAAGACTCACTCGAGCGAGCTGTCGATGCGATTCGAGACATCCATCTCCTGGCCGATGAACTCAATAAGCAAACTTCTTTTGAGGGCCACAAATTCACGGTCAAATCGGCACTCGCACACGGCACGTTGCGTTTTGCAAAGCTCGTCGACGGCTGCAGCCTTTCCGGGGGAATTCTCATCGAAACCGTGCGCATTCTTTCGAATGTGACCGATAAATCCGAAAGCCATCTCTATTTCTCGGACCGCCATCTGCAGGATCTTCCGAACGACCTTAAGTACGAAGAGATCGGATCATTTCACCTCAAAGGCTACTCCGAGTCTGTTCGTCTGATGAAGATGACGGGACTCACCATGCTGTCGCAACACTTAGCGGAAAGTCCCGAAAATGGATTCCACTACATTCTGCGCTACCGAAACGACCACAGCCTCGAAGCCGTGATCGGAACTGCGGCCACCGCCGGAGAAACGTGGACAGGGGCTCAGCATCTAGCTCTTGCGGAAAACTTAAGACAGATTCAAGTTTATCGCGCGCGCCACTCTCTTGAGCCAAGCTTGTCGGCATGGCTAAAAATGGCTCGCGCAAAAGTCGAAACTCAGCCGTTCTTCATCAAGGTTGTATCGGCGCTCATCATGCTCTATCCACGCCTTGTTCCCAAAGTCGACCTTTCGGACAAAGTCATTCTCGACCTTGAAGGTCTTCTCGATATCCACGACGGACGCACGGTTGCCAATACGATCGACGTTCTCACCACCTATGGGGTGACTCCTACCGTCCGGCCAATCACCGATCTTCAGATCAGCGAAAACAACCGCGTAGCAGCCAACGCGCTGATCAATGCCGGCATTCAACGCGGACAAGAGTCACATTACATGGCCACGGTGAAGGAACTCGAGAAAATGATTTTCCATAGTAAGGAAGAGGGCCGCGTGGCATCTGGTCTCTATGCGCTTGGCGAAATCGGACGTCTTCTACGGGCGCAAGACCCGGTCTATTTCTCCACTCGCATCGAGCTTCATGACATGGCCAATCGTTTGGCGAAGTTCCTGAAACACGCAAACTCCAGCGTAGCGACCCAAGCCGAACGCGCTCTCGCAAAACTCAAAAAGGCCCAAAACGAAAACGGCCCGGGAAAACCCCAGGCCGCCTAACTTTAAGCCACTTAAATATAAACTGGATTATGTGTACTCGCGACGTTCTGGACGATCACGACGCTTCGGAGGCGCTCCACCACCGCCGGTCTCATCGCGACGATCACGTAAGCGTGGTCCAGCAAAAGCAGGGCGCTTCGAAGCCGGTTTAGCAAACGGTCTTCCACCCGCTGGACGCGACGGTCTACCACCCTCAGGGCGCTCAAAACGCTCGGAGCGTTCGGGACGATCGCCGCGCTCAGGACGGTCAAAACGATTCGCGCGATCACCGCCGCCAAAACGATCGTTACCGAAACGATCGCCGCCAAAACGGCGATTGCCATCACCATGTGAACGACCACCGTACGGACGACCGCCGCCACGTTCGCTTCGGTCTCCGCCGTAACGTCCACCTTCACGACCACCGCGAGGTCCGCGGTCACCACCATAGCGTTCGCCATCACGCTGCGGGCGCTCAGGACGAAGTGCTTTGATCGTGCGGCGATTTAAGAGCCCTGGGCTCTTAACCTCGAGGATCTTCGCCGTCAGGGCCGCCAAATGCGGAAGTACTGCTGGATCAAACGTCTGACTTTCAGTGATCAACTCCGACACCATCTGGTGAATGGGGTTACCTTCGAAGTATTCAACCGGCTTGGAGAACAGATTCTTGATCTCACGACCAAGTACTGCGCGCGCGATGTCTTCCGGCTCAGGAACTGGAACAAGCTCCATCTGCACCTTCAGCTTACGCTCGATCACCTTCAGCGTGGTCACACGCTTCGGCCACACGAAGCTAAGAGCGATCCCCTCACGACCCGCACGACCCGTTCGGCCGATGCGATGCACGTAAGTTTCGTCTTCACGAGGAAGACTCATATTCACAACATGAGTCAGACCTTTTACATCGAGACCACGTGCTGCGACGTCCGTCGCAACAACGATCTTTACCGTCTTTTTCTTCCACGCAGCGAATACGGCTTCGCGGTCACGTTGAACCTTGTCACCATGAAGCGAGTCGACCTTGAAGCCTTCTTGCTTAAGCTCGGCTTCAACTTCTGCGACTTCCGCCTTCGTTTGACAGAAGATCAGACCGTAGAAGTCTTCGTTTACGTGAAGATAGCGTTTCAGTGCTTCGATGCGGTCTTCTTCGAAAGTCAGCATGTATTGCTGGCGAATGAGGGGTTTTTCCTCTTGCCCGCGAGCATCAATCATCACCGCATCTTGAATGTAGTTCGATTGAACGCGTTTAACATCGGGACTCATCGTTGCCGAGAACAACCACGTGCAATGCGGTTCGCCTTCTTCGCGCGATGTGAAGGATTCCAAGATCTGGTTCAGTGCCTCACGGAACCCAACCGAGATCATCTCGTCAGCTTCGTCCAAGACAAGCGTGCGAATCGACGAAAAGTCGACAGCCTTGCGGTCCAAGAGATCGATCAAGCGACCCGGAGTCGCAACAACGATGTGCGGCCCCTGGCTTAAGCCTTCAAACTGACGACGATAAGAATCGCCGCCGTAGATGCTCAAAACTCGAACGCGCTTCATCTGGCCGATTTGGCCAAGATTGGTAGCAACCTGCTGGCAAAGTTCACGCGTTGGGCACAGGATCAAGGCCTGCGGCTTACGAACGCTCGTGTCGATGCGCTCGATAATTGGAATACCAAACGCGGCCGTTTTACCGGTACCGGTTCGCGCAAGCGCCACGAGATCGCGGCCACGCTCCGACTTCTCTTGAAGGAGAATCGGAAGACAGCGACTCTGAACTTCAGTCGGAGCCGTGTAGCCAATTTTGGTAAGCGCAGCCATTACAGGCTCGCTTAAGTTGAACTGCTCAAAGCCGGGAACGGCCTCGGGAGCTTCTTCAGCCTCAGGCTGAGAGGAATCGGAATGAATAGCGGCATCGACGTCTGTTTCACAGACGTCTTCAGGAAAGAGAGACACGGAGGTCCTTTCTGGAGAGCCAACCTCTCCAACACCTCCGCGCTCTAACCAAGTGGCCAATCCACCTATTTCAAGAGTTCACTCACTTAAGAGTTCCAAGGAGGTATGCGCCCAACAAATCCGGTCAAAGCCGGTGGCGCGCCGCTTAACCTGAACCTCTTATAGGGAAAGGTCAAAGGGTCTCGCAAAACTCTCTCTCAAATCGTCGGTAACGCTCCTCGCACTTGCGAAATGCTGACGCCCAGAAGCTTAAACTGCAAAATTTGCCCAAACGACTGCTTCTTAGCTGGAGATATCGCACGAGCCCACCTCTTTGAAATAGAACCCTCGGCAGGGGGAAATATCCCTTTGAAACTTGTTTCTTGAGGGGGGAACGAGATGTCAAAGGTCTTTAGAACGGCACTTCTAGTAGGCGCCACAATCTCGCTACATGCGTTTGGCAGCTTTGCTCACGCACAATCCAACACATCGTCGGCGACACATTCCACGCTTTTTCTAAAAAGTGTATCGCAACACACGGGCATGGATCTCACGCGTCTGGAGCTTTCGGCTGACCGAACATTCCTGGCGCATCCGTCGCTGCTTCAGCGCTGGGGGATTGTCGCTTCCGATGCGGCGGCGGCTTACAACTCGCTCACGAACACTTTGGTTTTACAACCCGAGATGACTATCGATGATCCCGTTTCCGGTGACCGCCGTATCCGAACGCTGTTTGAAATCGGGCAGGCCGTCGGCGTCGGGGGCACCGTCTCTGCCGGCGTGATTCTTCACGAGCTGTCTCATGCCGAATGGGAGTTTTTCGTCGAGCCAGGCGTCACCCCAGCCGACATGAAGCTTATGACGACGCTTAACGAGTTGCTTCCTTCGGTCGATATCGGCTTTTTCCGCAAGCGCTTACTTCCTTCGGAAGTTTATGCCTATTACCGAGAAGACTTGTTCTTTCGGATTATGAGCGACGCTTCGGAGATCTTGCTCTCAAGCGGCCTAAATCCCGACACAATGACTTGCAACGACGGAGTTCGCAATCCTGGCCACCTGCGGGACCTCTTCCCCGATCACGAGCCTTATGCAACGCGTGTGAAGCTCGATATCGCCTGGGTTCAAGGCAAAGATTTTAGCTTGCGCACAAATCTAGATCCACAAGCGGAAAAACTCAATCGCGCACTCTTTGAGCACGCAAACGCGACGGCCCACTTTCCGCAAAATCGCCTCGCGGTATTCGAGTGGCTGGCGCGCAAACCGCAGCTCGTAAAGAAAATCGAATCTTGCGCTTCCCTGCCAAAATCAGCAAAATAGCGGCATGAAATTCCGCCAGCACAAAGTCCTTCTTCTCGGCGCCGGTGAGCTCGGAAAAGAGCTCACCATTTCTTTAAAACGTCTGGGCCAAACGGTTATCGCGGTCGATCGCTACGAGAATGCGCCAGCCATGCAAGTGGCCGACGGGTTTGAGGTTATCAACATGCTCGATGGCGAGGCTTTGGAAGCCATCGTCGCTCGCCATAAACCGGATCTCATTGTTCCAGAAATTGAAGCCATTCGAACTGCAAAACTTGTTGAGTTCGAAGCTCGCGGATTCACAGTCATTCCAACAGCGGAGGCCGCTCATCTCACGATGAACCGCAATGCCATTCGCGACGTTGCCGCTCAAGAGCTAAAGCTGAAAACAGCACGCTACTTTTACGCCGATTCCGCGGAGGAGCTGGCAACGGCTTGTCATAAAATCGGATTTCCGAATGTCGTGAAGCCCGTGATGTCGTCATCCGGAAAAGGCCAATCCGTGGTTCGTAAATCCAGCGAAGTCGAGAAAGCCTGGAACTACGCCTGCGACGGCATGCGAGGCGATCAGAAACGTGTGATCGTCGAAGAGTTTATCGAGTTCGATCTCGAGATCACGCTGCTTACGATTCGCACTCGTGATGGCAAAACAAGCTTCGTCGCGCCAATCGGCCATCGCCAAGAGCGCGGTGACTATCAGGAGTCATGGTTGCCAGCAAAGCTTTCGCCCACCCAGTTAAAAAAGGCGCAGGCCATTGCCAAGAAGGTTACAAACCGCCTTGGCGGTGCGGGGCTCTTTGGCGTCGAGTTCTTTATCGGAAGAAACGGCGAAGTCTACTTCTCTGAACTCTCACCGCGCCCACACGACACCGGAATGGTCACTTTGATCTCTCAGGATCTTTCGGAGTTCGATCTTCATGCGCGCGCGATTCTGGGACTTCCTATTCCGAAAGTTCTTTACCACGGCCCAAGCGCTTCGGCCGTGGTGCTGGCGAATAAGGAAATCCCAAAGGCCGAGGTCGTTGGCGTCGAAAACGCCCTCGCGATGCAAAACGTGGATGTTCGTGTTTTTGGTAAACCCGACGCTCGCCCCTATCGGCGCATGGCCGTCGCACTGGCACGAGCAAAATCAATAGCGGCGGCTCGCAAACTTGCCAAACAAGCCGCCGACAAGATGTCCGTAAAACCGATCTCACCGAAACCAAATAGCTAGAAGGGACCGATGCAGCAAAGTCGCGCGGAGAAAGTGGTTGCAAAGGCCCTGATGACGATCCTTATCGCCGTCGTGTTATGGCTACTTCTGAAACCCGAAGAACGCGAACGTCGAAAGTACCAAGAAGAACCCGTCGTCGCCGAAAGCGAATCCCAAGAAACGACGAACGCGGCTCTCGTCACGCCTCATGACGATCCCAGCAACGAAGCCCCGCTCCCCACCGCCCCCCCTTTACCCGTTCAAACCGCCGAAACACCTAGTCCTAAAATCCCAGGCCGCCTTAGCCTCGAGGAGATCGCAAAACGACGAAGCGAGGTCAAACGGGTTCTTTCTTCGGTTTTCACCGCGAACGCTTCGTACTTCGCCGAATACAATCGCTACACGACCGACCTCACAGCGGCCGGCTACATGCCGCAAGAAGGGCTCTTGCCGGCAAAGTTCGGCTTTCTTTCCGCCTACGAACCAAGAGGCGGAAGAGAAGACAATGAAAACCCAGTGCGCTTCAGCTCGGACATATTTTTAAACCTGCAGGATGAAGAGGGTGAGCCGCTCTACAAACTCGATGCTCACTCGAAAGACGTCGATCTCTCTCGATATGCAAAGTACTGCCGTGACGGCTGCACGGCGAGCGATACGCGCTTTGAAGTGATCGCGGCATTCAATCTGGACGAGGACGACACGTTGGACGTCTGGATCATGGACAACAACAAAGAGCTTCGCCACGTCGTCGACGACACCAAAGAGTGATCTTTCCAAACTGGCCTTCACGAAGATCATCTCAAAATAAAGGCGAAACGGCTTAAACGAACGAGAAACCTTTTCTAAGACTCCTCACCCGACTAACCCTTTTCGGCACCCAGATGGGTCTCATACGTCGGAGGACTTATGAAGAGCCCACTAATTTCCGAGTTTCTTACAGACGTTCTAGGATCGACATTGACCGTTGCCCTCGTCTTGTTTGCGTTTCTCGTATTGTTTGGAAAAAGCGCGGAAGCCTTTGAGGCCGATCGCTTGGGGCTTGAGCATACACCCGCCGCGAAAGAACTAGCAGAAGCCCAGATTACCGCATCGCAGGAGCTCAAAAGCCTGCAAAAAGATCTCCGGCTTCAACTTGAGAAACACTTAGCTACGGATATCGAACTCGATTTCGATCAGCTTCCCGAAACACCAATGGTTTCCGACGCAGGCGCGTCGTTGAACCTCTCCGAGTCAGCCGGCGATTTGTGATTCCACGAAAATTATGAAATCGTAGCGGGATATGAAGTCCCGCTCGGAAATCACATTCTATCTCAACGGTCAGCGCCAAGACCTTTCGGGGCCTGACCTTCTGATGCCAGTCGCAGATTTCTTAAGAACTCGTCGACTCCTCACCGGCACAAAGATCGTGTGCGCCGAAGGCGACTGCGGAGCATGCACGGCGCTGATCGCCCACCCCGAAAAGTCTTCGACAAAAACCGCCGCTTCCCGTGACGGTCGCCACTTTCAGTCTCTAAACACCTGCATTTACCCAGTGCTCGCGCTGGATGGATGCCACCTCGTGACAGTTGAAGGACTGACCGGCGGACTGGCCGGCGAACTGACTAACGGCCCGGCCGAAAAGCAAAAGCCCGCGACGCTGCACCCTGTTCAAGATGCCATGGCAAAGTGCCATGGCTCACAATGCGGATTCTGCACACCTGGCTTCGTCTGCGCCATGACCGCCATGATCGAAGAGGCCCAACGCAAAGGTAAAACCGGGCCACTAGCGGAAAAGAAAATCAAAAACGCTCTTACCGGAAACCTCTGCCGCTGCACGGGGTACCTCCCGATCATCGAAGCCGCAAAAACTCTTGAGCCAGCAAAGATCACGTCGCTTCGCGCGCGTTACTTTTCGAAAGAGGAACGTGGCACTCTCAGCAAGCTCACCAAACAGCCGGTCCGTATCGAAACCCAAAACCTTCTCGGTGAAAAGCTGCTCATTCTTCTCCCGACCACCATGAATGATGCTGTGAAGCTTAGAGCTCGCTACAAAGATTTGAAAATCGTGGCCGGTGCGACGGATCTCGGTGTTCAAGTGAACAAAGGCCGCACGAAACTTCAAGCCGTGATGTCGCTGCAAAACATTCCTTCGCTCTGGCAAATCAAACGCAGTAAGTCGACAACGCTTGTCGGAGCCCGCGTCAGCCTCACAGCCTTGCAGCAGGATCTTGAGAAGCA
The DNA here is from genome assembly GCA_963170185.1 of Bdellovibrionota bacterium. Classification (GTDB taxonomy): domain Bacteria; phylum Bdellovibrionota; class Bdellovibrionia; order Bdellovibrionales; family JAMPXM01. The sequence continues at coordinate 21,749 of CAUJGS010000115.1, read as the reverse complement.
CGATCCCGAACTCAACCGCATCCTCAACATCTTCGCCTCACCCCAGATCAAAAACACGGGGACGCTTGTTGGAAACGTCGTCAACGGTTCACCGATTGGAGATACCATTCCGTATCTCATGGCAATGGATGCCAAAGTCCTTGCACGAGGCCCAGGCGGAAAGCGCGCCATTGCGATGTCCGAATTTTATCTAGGCTATAAAAAACTAGCGCTTAAACCGGGCGAACTCGTCGAAGGCATCGAAATCCCTCACCTCAAAAACAGCGAAAAAATAAAGCTCTACAAGGTCTCGCTGAGAAAAGATTTGGACATCTCGGCGGTCACGCTTGCTATCCGTCTCGGTGGTCGCAAGACCATTGAAACAGCTCGCATTGTTTTCGGCGGTGTCGGCCCAACCGTTGTTCGATTGAAAGACGTCGAGAAGTCTTGGCTTGGACAGAGTCTGACTCAAGAACAGGTTGAAACCCTTCTTCAAGATCTGTCGAAGCAAATCGCAATGAAAGTGAACCCCATCTCCGACGTTCGCGGAAGTCGCGACTACCGACTTCGACTTTGCCGAAGCCTACTACTAAAAGCTGGCGCTGAACTGAAATCTGAACTCCGAGCGGAAGCGCCATGAAAACGCCAGCCAACGTCATCAGTCACGTCCGCGGCGAAAGCGAGTTCATCGACGACATCCCGCCCATGCAAGGCGAACTCTACGTCGGCTATGTTGGAAGCCCCGTCGCACACGGCGAACTCCTCGGAGTCGAGGCGACCGAGGCCTTAAAAGTCCCTGGCGTACGAGCCTGCTTCACGGCAAGTGACCTTCACCACACGAACTGGGGAACTATCGTTCAAGACCAACCACTTCTCGTGGAAAAAGAGATCGGCCACATCGACGAGCCGATTTGCGTCCTGGCGGCCGAAACACGAGAAGCCCTGGAAATCGCCCGACGTCTGGTAAAGTTTGAAATCAAGCAAAAACCCGCGATCCTCACCCTCGACGAGGCCATTGCGAAGAAGTCGTTCCTGCATGCTCCACCACCGTTTAAGCGCGGCAACATCGAAGCAGGCCTGAAAAACTCTCGCCACCGGCTAAAGGGTGTTTTTCACATCGGCGGACAAGAACACTTCTATCTCGAGTCCCAAGCATCCATCGCTTACCCGCTTGATGGCCAGCAAGTGAAGATCGTATCTTCGTCGCAACACCCTACCGAAACACAACACGTCGTCGCACACGCCCTCGGGCTAACCTACAACCAGGTCATTTGCGAAGTTCGGCGCATGGGCGGAGCCTTTGGCGGCAAAGAAAGTCAGGCGGCGCCCTTTGCCGCAATGGCGGCGTTGGTCGCGCACAGGCTTCGAAAGCCGGCTCGAATTGTTCTCACCAAAGACGATGACATGAAGACAACGGGAAAACGTCATCCGTTTCAAACTCACTACGAAGTGGGATTCAACGACAACGGGGAAATCACGGCGCTAAAACTGAAACTCTACGCCGACGGTGGCGCTTACACCGACCTCTCGCCGTCGATTCTGGATCGCGCGATGTTTCATTCTGATGGCTCTTACTACATCGAAAACGTCTTCATCGAAGGCTGGGTCTGCAAAACTCACACGCATTCGAATACGGCGTTTCGTGGTTTTGGCGGCCCCCAGGGAGCGCTCCTCATAGAAAGCCTCATCGAAGACATCGCTCAACACCTGAGACAAAACGGAAGCCCCACAGACGCCGCACAAATCCGGTTAACAAATCTCTACGGCAAAGAGACCCGCAACACGACTCACTATGGGCAGCTTGTGGAAAACAATCTCCTGCCCGATCTCTTTGAAAAAGCGCTTAAGAGTTCGAGCTATCTCAAACGCCGAAAAGCCATCGACCAAATCAATCGCGACTCAGAAGGGCTTCTTCACGGCCTTGCGATCACGGGGTGCAAGTTCGGAATCTCGTTCACTACCAGGTTCCTCAACCAAGGAAATGCTCTCGTCCACGTTCACCGCGACGGAACCGTACAGGTCTCAACCGGCGCCACGGACATGGGACAGGGTGTTTACACGAAGATCCAAATCGCAACGGCACGCTCGCTTGGTATTCCGGATGACATGGTATTCGTGACTTCGACATCCACCGAGAAAAATGCCAATACCTCGCCGACGGCCGCATCCAGCGGTTCCGATATCAATGGCATGGCTGCGAAAGTCGCCTGCGACAAGATTTTGTTCCGTCTCAAGCAAGTCGCAGCATTCGCCTTTGAAGCCAAAACGGCTTCGATTGCGGAAATCGAGACTCTCGACTGGCGCAACGCGGACTCCGAAGACGAAGCCTACTTGCGAGCCTGCGAAAAAGCCCACAGTGTCGAGATCCAAAATGGCATCGTCACCCACTTACCAACCAAACGGAAAAAGAAATGGGCGGACATCGTCAATCTCGCGTATCTCAATCGAGTTTCTATTTCCGACTATGGACATATGAAAACATCGGGGCTCGCCTTTGACCGCAGCGAAGCCAAAGGCCAGGCTTTCAAGTACTTCACAACCGGTGCCGCTGTCTCGGAAGTCTCCGTCGATCGTTTCACGGGTGAAGTAAAAATCCTCAGCTCACATCTGGCCATGGATCTCGGGCGCCCAATCCACGAGGGAATTGACCTTGGACAGGTCACCGGCGGCTTCGTGCAAGGTGCGGGCTGGATGCTTAGCGAGAAGCTCCATTACGGAAGTGACGGTCGCTTGCACTCGCACAGTCCGACAACCTACAAGATCCCCAACATTCAAGACACACCTCGTGAGTTTCGCGTCGAGTTCTTGGAAAACGACCTCAACGAGGATACGATTCTTCGCTCGAAAGCCGTCGGCGAACCACCGCTTCTTCTTAGCGCTAGTGTATTTGCCGCCGTGAAGGATGCTCTTCGCTACGTCGTTTCGGATGAAAAGATTCAACTCCGCGTACCGGCGACTCCGGAAGAAGTCTTGATGAAGATCCCTGAATATGAATTATGAAAACTTTCTGACAGAATTTGATCGCGCACGAAACGAACTCAGCGAGTTCGTCGTCGTGACTCTAACCGGTTTTCAGGGTAGCGCTCCTCAAATTCTTGGCGCGCGCATGATCGTGTCAGCCCAGGGGTATTTTTCGGGCACGGTTGGCGGCGGCAAACTCGAAAAGGCGGCCATCGAAAAATCGCTGCAACTACTTGGGTTACCCAGGCAGTCGACGACCGAATCCAAAACCTGGAACTTGCAAACAGACCTCGGCATGAGTTGCGGCGGAACCGTTACGCTGCTCTTTGAATATCAGTCCACAAAGCGCGATTGGCGAATTGCGATCTTCGGTGCGGGGCACGTGTCTCAAGAACTCTGTCGCGTGTTAGCAAGACTCAATTGCCACATCGATGTTTTCGACACCCGCGCGGAATGGCTCGCCAAGCTGCCAAAGGACATACGGCATCTTGAGCCTCACCTCACGACAAGCCTCGAAAACGAAGCAAAAAAACTTTCCGATAAAACGTTCGTCGTTGTCGCGACCATGGGCCACTCGACAGACCTTCCGGTGTTAAAGGAAATCTTCGACGGAAGAAAGCTGCCATACGTCGGCGCTATCGGAAGTCACGTCAAAGCAAAAAAACTACGGGCGGGACTTCTCGAACTCGGTGTGACGGCGGCAGACTGCGAGTCGCTTCATTGCCCGATCGGCGAAGAACTCGGCGACAACACTCCATCCGAGATCGCAATCAGTATTGCGGCTCAGCTTCTGAAAGTACGAGGGACCAAATGATCTACGCCATCCCGGTTATCTTGGGCATCGCCGTCGTATTGCAAGGAATCCTCAATCGAAAAATCGGCGGCGCCATCGGCCTCTCGTCAGCCGTGTTCATTAACGCGCTCGTCTTTTTGGCTCTCAGCGCAGGAATTCTGCTGGCAAGCTACATGAAGCCGCAGTTGTTTCCGGACTTTTTAAGAGTTCCAGAAACACCCTGGAAAAATGCGCTCGAACCGGGCGGCGCCTCACTCTGGCTTTATTGGATTCCAGGATTTTGTGGATTCCTCCTCGTGCTGGGGGTGCCATTTGCCATTCAGTCGATCGGGCCGTCCAAGACCTTTGTCGTTCTCGTTTCTGCCCAGATCGCGTTCAGCGTCTTACTGGAACTCGTCATTCAGTCCCAATGGAATCCCTGGAAGCTTCTGGGTGCGGCACTCGCCATGGCCGGTGCTTACCTCGTCGCAGCAAACTAGCCCCCAGGGGAAAGCCTTCGATCCATACCGAAACGAGACATGGGACACTTCGCCTCATGTCGCGGTCTCACTCGGGACAATTCTCCCCCTGATATGGGTATTTCGATGCGCCCATGCGGGTTTCTGCTTGGCTACAGACTTGCAATTCTTCTTTTCAGAAGACCGCTTCCAAAAAGGGGAACCGCATGGCTGCTAACCAAGACTCAACTCCCATTGCCCGAAAAATCATGACCGAGAAACTCTTTACGATTCAAGAAGACGAATCCTTGATGACGGCTTGGCGTCTTATGCGCGACCGCCGTATCCGCCACCTCCCCGTCACCTCGGCCACATCCGGAGTGATCATCGGGATTCTCACGGATCGTGATCTTCAACGCGCCATCCACACCGAGTTCGATCAGGCCGGAGCCGTTCGCTTCACCGTGGAGAAGTTCGCCGTCGGCGAAACCGTGTCCGATTACATGTCAAACCCGCCGCGCTATGTAAGCATCGAGACCCCCATCGTGACCGTTGCGACGCAAATGCTTGAACAAAAGATCTCGTGCCTGCTCATCACAGAAAACGACGAAGTCGTTGGCATAGTCACAACAGATGACTTACTGTGGGAGCTCATCAGAATGCTGGATGCCACCAAAGAACCTGCATTCCGCAAACTGCTTGCTCCGATCTACACGAGCCCCATTGGCGAGGTGGCAAGACGATTGGCAGCTTCAGGCATATAAGGAACCTCATGTCGGAAAACGACCAAGACTACGCAGGAACAGAGTATGAATTCCTTGGCGGCAGCTCAGGAATTCACGCCCTCGTGACCGAATTCTATCGGCAAATGGATACCCTGCCCGAAACAAAGCCGATTCGCGACATGCATCCGAAAGACCTGACCGAGTCCATCGAAAAGCTCTACGAGTTTTTGTCCGGCTGGCTCGGCGGCCCTCCGCTTTATATCGAAAAACGAGGCCACCCTCGGCTCCGCATGCGGCACTTCCCCTTTAAGATCGGCGTCGCGGAAAGTGAACAGTGGTTGCTCTGTATGGAACGAGCACTGGACGTACAAAACGTCCCGACGGCAAAACGGCAGCTCCTGCTGGATGCCTTTCGCAAGGTCGCCACCCACATGATCAATCAGGACGTTTGACTGCCGACCGCGATCATCGAAGACTTGCTGAATGAGCCCAAGAAGAGCTGACATCGTCATCATCGGAGGCGGCATCATCGGTGCCGCTGTCGCCTATGAGCTACAAGCCGCTTTGAAAAAAAAGGGGCTTTCTCGCAAAGTTTTGCTTCTGGAAAAGACGCTTACCGGTCAAGGCTGTTCGTATGCCAACGCCGGTTGGCTCACGCCGTGTTTTGCGATGCCGCTCCCGCAACCAGGAATGTTTTGGAAGTCCATCGGCTGGCTTCTAGATTCCAAAAGTCCCCTTTATATTCATCCCGAATTCAACCCCACCCTCTTTCGCTGGATGTTTCAATTTCTGCTCGCGATGAACGAAACGCAGATGCGAAAGTCCATCGAAGTCCTGACGGCGATCTCGCAATATTCGCTCGAGGCTTATCGCGAGATTGCGACCAAACGCCAGACCTCTAGCCACGATCTCGGTTTCGAAAAAAAAGGGCTTCTCATGGTGAGCGCCACCAAAGCGGGGCTCGATCACGCGCGGCTTGAGATGCAGCTCATGAGTGAACGTGGAATTCCAGGTCGTTTCTTGGCGAAAGAAGAACTTCTCGACTTCGAACCAGCACTTCGTCCGATCGTTCAAGGCGGTGTTTACTTTCCGGAAGAAGCGCAGATCGAGCCCTATCAAGCAGTCCTAGGAATCCTTAGAGAGTTCGAAGCTCTCGGTGGCGAAGTTTCACAGCAGACCGAGGTGTTCGATTTTGAGTCCCAAAATGGTCGGATCGCGAAACTTCATACTACACAAGGCACAGTCGAGGTCGAAGACGTCGTTCTAGCCACAGGAGCTTGGTCAAAAGACATCACACGAAAGTTAGGCCTAAGCCTTCCGGTTCTAGGTGGCAAAGGCTACTCCATGCATATCGAGATGACGGAACACAAACCTCGGCACCCTATCATGATCGTCGAACGCAAGATCGCCGTGACCCCGAGAGCCGATGGAACTCATGGGAACAGCGTTCGCATCGCCGGCACTCTTGAACTCGTCGACCAAGACTATGCGATTTCACCGACACGCGTGCGTGCGATCTACGACGGCGCCCGTGAGTACCTCAAGTTCGATTCAAAAACCGAGAGCGTAGGGCCGCGCGATCTCTGGCGCGGTCTGCGTCCCTGCACGCCGGACGGCGTTCCGATAATCGGGGCTTCGAAAAAATTCTCGAACCTTCACTACTGTCTTGGTCACCAACTCCTCGGACTACAAAGCGCGCCCGGATCGGGAAGGCTTCTTACCGAGATTTTTCTAGGCGAAACGCCCTTCACCGATCCGCATCCATTTCGTGCCGACCGGTTCGAGTAGGTACCTTTCAATACCTAGCTAGAAGTAACGCTTCTCCAAAACACTTAAGTCTTGAGGCAACGGCACCGGTGGCAAAAACACCATCAAATAGCGATACCAACTAGGCTGCGTCTCACGCAAATCCGTTTTCTCATGCAGTTCTTGCCAGTGGAGTTCGGGGTGGCGGTGATGCGTGAGATTGTAGTTAAAGTTTAAAAACAGCCATCGCACTGGTGCCAGACTTCGCAGATTGTAAGCGCCTTCGATCGGGTCCAGTGGGGTTCTCAAATGATACACCCACTGAAGCGAAGACCAGGTAAAGGCAAACGCGGCAAACGCCATCAAAAGCGTCTCGAGTCGAAGTTCAAAAAACCAAATCAAAGACGCGTAGAGCATGACCGTCGCCAAACTCTCCAGACGCAGTCTGAACCAACGATCTCGTGAAAATGAGAGAAACGAAAGGCTATAGCCATTCATCGAAGAACCGGGTTTGTTGAGACGTCGGACGAGACTGTATGGGACAAGCGGCAAGAAAAACATCGCGAGAAAGCTTCCCCACCAGATACCGCCCAGTATGGCAAAGTAGTAGACCAAGGTTTTTCTGATCCGCGACTCGCCGGGAAGAATGAACTCGGCAATTTCCGGAGCCGTGCGATTGCGAACGTGATGCCCGTGATGATTCACTTCAAACAAAGTGTAAGAGGTACCAAACAAGACCCCCGTCCACATGCCCATCCAATAGTTGAAACGTTTTTCATGGTGTCCCAAACCATGAATGCAGTCGTGCATCAATGAAAACACGCCTTGCATCATCAAGCAGAAATATAGCAGAACGCCGAGTTTCAAAACCGGTGATTCAAGTCTATGCAAAAGAAAGAGCGACCCAATCCACGAAACTGTTTGAAACAACAAAACCGCGATATTTTGATTGCTGAATTTCTTCATATCCTCCAGCGTTAAACAGTGAGCAGCAAAGATCAACCGACAAAGCTTCTCTTGGTGCGCGGCCTCTTAGGTGCCTACATGCCTGGGCATTTTAAACGAGTGCGAAGTCACTTTCGTCAAATGGGATTCCAGGTCGAGATCGCTCCCACGTTGCCACATGGAACTCTGGCTACAAACGCTAAACGGCTTCATGCTTACTTAAAACGTGAGTCGAACACTCGACTCATGATTTTGGCACATAGCAAAGGGGGGCTTGAAACCCTGCTCGCGCTGCGAGGCATGAACACCCCCGTGGCATCCGTCGTGTTATTGCAAACTCCCAGGCGCGGCGCCCCTTATCTCTCGTCCGTTTTTCGAAACATAGCGCCGAGGCCAAGTTCGCCCTTCCATCGAATTCGAGAAACGGCGCATGCATTTGGACTGACCGCGATCGGCGCTCGCTCGGCCTGCCTGGAACTTGCGACCAAAGCTATGCTTCCGGGTGTCGATGAGATCGAAAACACCCGTTATCCGTTTCCAGTTTATTCCTTTTCCTCATTTTCTAGAAGCAACTCCGATTGGATCGAGCTACAGGCCGGGAGAATCGAAGAACTCGAACCAGGCCAACCGAATGACGGCGTCTTTCTAACGCGTGATCAGGTCTGGGACAAGTTTCACCACCGGGAACTCGACTTCGAACTCGATCATGCCGAGCCGACTGTCGGCAGCGAGCGCATTCACGAGCCCACGTTCTGGGAAGCTCTGCTTCGAGAAAACAAAATCCTACCGGAGGTCCGATGACGCCGTCAGATCCCAGGGTTCGGCCGACACCTCGGCATCCTCTTTTTTTTGATTTGCTTCATCTCATCGAAAAGCAAATCGAGCGAGTTTCGCTGATCCCCGCTACGCCCTTCACTTCCTCCGAGTTCTTTCCGTGGACGACGCAGCTTGAAGACGCCGTGGAGTTCATCGACCAAGAGTACCAAGCGCTTTTGGACAGCAATGAGCCGCTTCCTGCCTTTCAAGAAATTTCACCTGAGCAAGGAACCATCACGCACGACCAAAACTGGCGCACATTCGTGCTCTTTGCCTACGGAGCCAAGTCCGTTCGAAACACAAGCCTTTGCCCGAAAACGACCGAAGTACTCGAGAGCATCCCGGGGCTCAAAACTGCTTTCTTTTCAGTTCTGGCTCCGGGAAAAGAAATCCCCGCACACCGCGGCCCCTACAAAGGACTTTTGCGCGCGCATCTTGGGGTTCGGATTCCAAATGGCGACTGCGCAATTCGCGTCGGAAACCAAGTCTCCGGCTGGGAGCGCGGAAAAACCCTCTTTTTCGACGACACTCTTCAACACGAAGCGTGGAATCGAAGCTCCGAAGAACGCGTCATACTTTTTCTCGATGTGCTTCGTCCTTTGCGATCACCTTATGATCTATGGAACGAGCGTGTGATCGACTGGATCGCGACGAGTCCCTTCGGACGGCGTTCGCTGCGTGTCTTCCAAAACTGGTACGCTCAAAACGGCATCGTGAACGACGCCACTTTTAACTGGAAAGCGTGAATCGGAAGCAATCTCAAAATCGTCAGCGAATCGCTGATGCAGTCTCGGCAAATCTTGAAGCCTCGTCGTCGGCGAAAGATGGTGTGCCTGGTGGTAACCGATATTCCGAGGAGCTAATATCCACCGAAGTGGACGAACCATCCGATAAAGTGCGACACTCTCCGTGGATCTCCATACCTGGCGCCGAGTGTCCCCGCTTTCCCCGGCCTCATCGTGACCAAGCGCTCCCATGCGACGAAACTCATGGTCGTGCTCAAGGTACACACGCCAAACGTTTATGAACCCCGCAAACCATAGCGGTAACCAGTACGCGGCAAACATCCAAGCGCTTTGCCAAATACTCAACGCACCAACCGCCACGAAAAAAAGTGCCTGGCCCTTCTCCGCCTTTAAACAGGTTTCAAGTTCTTGCCGCGTCGAAGGATCCAATTCCTTGGCTTGCAAAAAGCCTCGCCCGTAAACTCGAAGACCCGCTTCCGCCGCTTCGTTGGCGCCAAGTCCTCTCAACGCAAGAACCGCCAGTCCCACAAATGGACGAATCGACCACGCTAGAACCAAGGTGCAGCCTTTTAAACTCGTCACACTCCAGGCAATCCACTTGGACCCGCTCTTGAGATACGGATCGTTCGCAGTTCCAAAATGCCGATGGTGTCGAAGATGATGAAAACGCATCGCCTCGGGTGTTGTCGTGATCGGATACCCGGCCAAAAGCGCTAGCCAGCCCGAGCGACGACGACTGATTTCAAACGAATGAACCCCGTCATGCAGGATCACACCCAGGGCGTGAAAGCGACCGGCGAGAATCGCAAGCGCGAATCCATAAACGAGAAGAAAAACCAACGGCACACTTGCGGCGAACGCCAAAACAAGCCAAGTCACCAATATGAAAAGCCACTCCTCAAGGGCTTGCGCCAACAGACCCTGGCGCCCCTCAAGACGAGCTCGGTTCTCTAGACTCATGAGAGAACTTTAGCCACACCACTATCAATCTTGCCAAACATGTTTTGGATACTGACCCGCGACAAAGCGCCAAACTGTCGGCTGCCAATTCGGCAAAGCCGCCGCTGGCTGCAAAACCGCGGTCGCTACCGCCGTGGTCTTAAGTGTTTCTGCGACCTATTTTCCTAGCATGCCCAACACCTGAACGGTGTGACTGAGGCCTCGGTGGCCATCACCTTCTTGCATCTCGCGCTCGACCTCACGAAGAATCTGAAAACTCATCTCAGGAAATGCCCGTTTCACCTCGTCGGCCGTCACCATAAGATCGAGGTCCTTCGGACCACCAACCGAGCGCCCCGCCTTCGTCGCCTCAAGCTGCTTGGGTGTGTAGAGCTCCATCACCAGTGCGCCACCTGGCTTCAAAGATCTCGAAATCTTCGACCACACCTCGGCCCTTAGAGCACTCGGGAGATGACAGAACACGACGATCACGCCATCCCATTCCCGATCCCCCACTTCGCACTTCGAAAGGTCTGCGAGTCGCGTTTCAACACGCACGCCGCGGCTTTCGGCAAACTTCTTGGTTTTCTCAAGACCGACCGACGAACTATCAAGAGCCGTCACGGCATAACCGCGAGTCGCAAGAAAGACAGCGTTTCGCCCCTCCCCTTCGCCTAGGGAAATCACGCGACCTTTTGCCGAGATCGCGTCGTAGCACGAACGAAGAAAGTCGTTGGGTTCAACACCGTAAAGATGATCCGGACGATCGAACTTTTCGTTCCACATCTGATCAAGTCCCCGAAATCCCAAAAAGCTCTGAGATCGCGCGATCAAAACCTTCGCGCGGAATGAAGCCATTGTTCATCGCCGGCTCGCCTTTCATCGGCACAAAGAGAACGCTAGGAATACTGCGAATGCCAAAAAGCCGCGCGAGTTCTGGCTGAGCCTCGGTATCGACTTTGTAGATATCCACTTTGCCTTTGTACTCAGCGGCGACTTCTTCAAGGACCGGAGTTAACATACGGCACGGACCACACCAGTCGGCGTAAAAATCGATAATCACGGGGCGAGCGCCCTCATACTTCCACTCTTGATGTTTCGTATAATCGAAGACTTTTTCTTTGAAGCTTTGAATCGTGAGTTTTTCCATAAAAGCCACCTTTCATTCTAGGAGCTACCACAGTTTAGAAGCTAACACAGGCTCGAACGAAAAAAGGTGTGCTGGCACATAAGCCAGCACACCAAAATCACCGGAATCGTTATACGCGAGGGCTCGATACGGTATCGACCGTCTTTGTTCCAAATGGTCCGTGAAGAACACGGCCCAAATGCCCTTCTTTGATCTCGAGTACAAGGTCACAGTCACGCGTCGTTCCAAGTCGGTGTGCAATCATCAGCATTGTTACACCATGGCCGACCCCTCGCAGAACTCGACTGACGGTGGCATCGGTTTTTACATCGACACTCGCCGTCGCCTCGTCCAACAAAATGATTCGCGCATTCAGCAAAAGCGCCCGTGCCAAACACAAAAGCTGTCTCTGCCCTTGAGAAAGATTCACGCCGTTTTCGACAAGCTCCGTGTCGAGTCCTTTCGGAAGCGAACGGATGAAATCCGCCAAACTCGTTTGTTCCAAGACCTCCCAAAGGCGTTCATCTTTGTGCTCACTGTAGCGATCCAAGTTCGAGCGAATCGTTCCAATAAACAAGGTCGGGTCCTGTGGGATGATTGCAAGCGAGCGCCTTAGTCTCTCAAGCGGCACTGTCGCAATATCAACACCATCAATCAGAATTCGCCCGTCTTCCACCTCAATAAAGCGATAGAGCGTCTGAAAGATCGTACTCTTTCCAGATCCCGTGCGGCCCACGATTCCAACCTTGGCTCCGGCCGGCACCGTGAAATCCAATCCCTTCAAGATCAACGGACGGTTTTCCAAGTAACGCGCTTTAACCGATTCAAATCGAATCTCGCCAAAACGCGGCCAATCATCCGGAATCACCTGCGGTGTCTCACGAACGACATCTCGGAAAACCGACACCTCTTGCGGAAGCTCGGCAAAGTGCCGAACTCGCTCGAGGCTTGTCATACGCGCTTCCACTTCCGCCCAGATCCGAATGCCCCAGTTAAGAACACCCCAAAAACTTAACGAATAAACCGTCAAAAGCCCCGCCACGCCTGGTGTCAGCGCGCCAGCACGAATCGCAAGCACGATCCCGACAGCCGTCGCAATCGAGATCAATCCGCCAACGACAGGAATCCGCGACGAGAACCAACGGTTGATCATGTAGTTTCCAAAAAACATCCGTTGGTTGAAGCGAAGTCGTTCAAAGAACTCGCGCGCGAACCATTCTTCTTTTCCAAACGCTCGAATCACCACGAGGCCCTGCAGAGTCTCTTTGAAGTGGGCATAGCGTGGCGAACGAGAGATCGAATCAAGGCGTTTTGCTTCGCGCGAACTCATGCGATAGACCTTCTGCATCTGGTAGTAGATGACAAAGACCGGAACCATCACGATCAAGACAAACGGCAATACCGAGACGATCAAGGTCAACGTCACCAGAACTTGAGCAAACGATTTGATCGAGTGCTCAAACGACCAGCGCAAGTGAATATCAACCGACTCAAGGTCACGAGAAAAACGCTGAAGTGTTCGACCAACCGGAGTCGCATCGAAGAAGCGAATCTTTGCTCCCAAGACGGACTTCAGCATTCGGTCGTGAATCAAACGTCCCGCCTCAAGACCACGCTTGAGCCAAAACAGATCCGCTCCCAAAGTTCCCGCCAGCACCACGACCCCCAAAAGCCCGTAGACCATGATCGCCGTCCACGGATCTCCGGCTAAACGATCTAGCCAACCCTGATCCAACGTGCCGTCTGGCCTACCAAGAACATTGGACACCAATGCCAGCCAAGCCTTTTGCAACATCGGAAGGCCTGTGAGACTGATGGCCGCAACCGCCAACAGTCCCAAAACCCAAGGACGCCATTTCGCGTTCTCACCACCAAGCGCTTCTAGGTAGTGACCATAGAGTCCCGACTTCACGGCGCCGAAGCTGCGATCTTCGTCCTCCGTGATACGCTCATCGCCATCTTGCGGAATCACACTCGTTACACCGGCTTCAGCGGTTGGATCATGACTCCAAGCCGGATGCGCCTGAGAACTTGCGTACTCCGTCAAATACTCCTGGAAATCCGGCGACGATGCACGCAACTGTTCAAAGGCACCAATCGCCTTGAATCGTCCGTTAGCCAAGAACGCAATCTGATCGAAGACGTCGAGATGGCTAAGGCGATGCGTGATCATCACACGAGTGACATCTCTCCAAACTCCCGTATCCGGTGAGAATAGATTCTCGACGAGTTTCTTTTCCGTCGCAGAATCCACCGCCGAAAGCGGATCATCCAAAACCACAAGGTTTGGCTTTTGAAGAATCGCACGCGCCAAACTCACCCGCTGCCTCTGACCGCCGGAGAGGTTAATCCCTTTCTCTCCGATCTCGGTCTGAAGCCCACCGGGCATCACACGCAAATCCTCATCGAGACACGATGCCCGCAATGCATTTGCGATCTCAGTCTCGCTCACGTCCTTGTTCCCGAATTTCAAGTTCTCAAGCAGCGTTCCGTTTAAGATGAATGCCTCTTGCGACACGAAGCTGATGCGAGGATCTGGAATTCCCAACTGGAGGTCTGGGAAATACATGTCCATTTCACCCATCAGACGATGAATGAATGTCGACTTCCCGCTACCCACACCGCCGACGATGGCCAGAGATTTTCCAAACGGCACCTTGAGCTCACCGCACGTAATCGCAAACCGATTATCCGACGCTTCGTCCGATCGACCCGCCAAGGCCGGTGCGGGCTTTTTTTCGCTCTCTAGCGTCGGAAGCTTTAAGAAACCCGCGATGCGCTCGCCGCCGACTTTCGCCGCGATCATCGAGCTGATCACACGCGAGATCTGAGCAAATGGATCCTCGAGAAGACCAAAAAGACTCACACAGGTGAAGATCAATGCCGCATCGAACTTCGCTCCGCGGTAAGCGTGAACGGCCAAGACTGCAAACAAAACAAAGGTTCCGACAGCAACGTAGAGCAACGTCACAACGAGTTCGGCGCGTGCGAGTTTCTCGCGCGAACCAAGCTCTTCGCGGCGCACGTGCCCGACTTCTCCGGCTACCGATTTCTCCCAGCCAAAGTGCTTCACCAGACGAATCGCCGAAAGGATCTGCGACATCAGCGTCACGCGGCGATCACGCCACTTCATCAGGTCCTCGTCAAAGCGTGTGAAGTCGCGGCTCACCTTTTTTGTCAGCGGCGCCAAAACACCCATCAACACGACCGCCACCCAAGCCGTCGAGCCTAGGTAGTAAAAGAGAAGTGAAATCGCCCCGATGATCGTGATCACGCAGTAGAGCATGTCCGCGACTGCGCCGCCAAACTCGGCGACAGACTCTGTATCCGAGCTCATGTGATTCACGAGATCGCCCACCGGTGTTGCCTCACGCGCCTCTTTTTTCAAACGAAGCGCGTGCAAGAAAATGCGACGGTTCAGAACGTTGGTCACAATCTGGTTCCACTTCAGGTACCAGAGGAAGTAGTGCTGAATCGCAACTCCACCCACGATCCCCGATGCTCCGACGAGAATGGCGTAGAAAAAAGCCTCGCGCAGATCGATCGCTCCGCTTTGCGCAGTTTGTAGCAAAGAGACAAATCGATTCACCAAGACCGGTCCCAAGAGACCCATCATCGAGAATGTGAGGAAGAAGCCGACAGCTGGTAGCCAAACTTTCCACGACACCTTGAGAAGCGATCGCAGAATAGCGGGACCAGATTCCCACCGAATCTGACTCTCATCCCAAAGCTTGCGCTCGGGATCGAGTTCCGCCGGCAGTGGCGGCATGTCCTGTGGCTCCAGACTTCTTGTCTGTCCCAGTTTCAGTACTGGCGTCATCCAGCTAAAAAACACGTGGTGCTGGATAAAGCGCAGTGGTTTTAATAAGTCCATATATCAAGTCTCCAGGGCCTTAACCCATATCGGTGCGAACCCGGAAACCCCACATATAGCGAAGCCTTCGCGACGGAACACACCAAGCAATCAGAAATGTTCTAAACAGTTATTTGCGGCGAATTTTTAAGATGTCCGGTTAAGACGGAAAATCGAAGTACGCCGATCAGCAGACCGAGCCAAAGAAAATCATGGCCGGCATCGGTTTAACTGCTGATTTCATATTTGGGTTTTTAATCAACATCGCCAGCTCCTTTCCTTGTCCCGTTGTTAGATACGAGCAGAATAAAACTTCTGGAAACAGAAAGTAAAGATCTTTGATCAGAATTTTCGAAACCACCAACACGGCACACGGTTTCGGTACGTCTCGTACGCAACTCCAAAGCGCGCCGCGAGTTCCGCTTCTTCAATCGGTCGGACATAGCGATTCCAAATCCAACCCCCGAGAAACACATAAGGAAATACAAAATAAGAACCCAGGTAAAGACCGACGAAAAAACCTTGAGCCAGACCAAAGAACGCCATGGGATTTCGGATGTATCGATAGGGCCCCACCACAACAAGACGCGACGCCGTGTCTACCGGAAGAGGCGTACCCCGACCTGCAATCGCCATCGTCACTCCACTTGAAAGACCTCCAAGACTGGCAATCACAAACCCGACAACTGCAAACACATCGAGTACGGGATGATCGTAGCGCACCAAACCAATGCGCGACTCAAAGTCCAAAATGGTGACCGGAACAAGATAGAGAAACACTCCCCAAAAGACCGCCGTTTGAGTCAATGTCTTAGCCAAATTCCACGGCCACGAGCGATCCGACGTCGCGCGACTGATACGAAATGGGAGTTTCGAGAAAAGGGATCGCATACTGCGGACTATATAGCCGAGTTTCGCCTGACATTTCATTTAAAATCGACTAACCCGTCCCACATGCCAGACAACGAAACCCAAGAAGCACAGAAAACCACACTCCAAGCGCCGATCACGAAGTTCCTCGGTCCGCTAGCACTTGTAGTTGGTCTTTCGGTCTTTGGCTTTTATCTGTACGGCACCGATCACTCGACGATTGGCCTTCTCGCCGGAGTTCTAAGTGCGATTGGCTCGCTCTTTGTTCTCGTGCAGCTCTTGCCGAACGCGAACTCCCTCACGCTAGATGCCGAAGGACTCACGATTCGCGCTTTTTTTCGTGATCAACGTTATCTCTGGAAAGACATCCAGGAGTTTCAGGTAGGAAAAATCGGACTTAATGAAATGGTGCTCTTCAATCTCACATCGGAATTCAAAGCCCGATCCGAGGCGGATCGCGCGGCCAGCGAGTTCATGCGAAACATCAACGGCTATGATGGCGCACTTCCGACAACATACGGCAAGTCCGCTTCTGAACTCTGCCTGCTGCTAAGACGCTACCTTCAAGTCGACTAAATCAACGCTCCGAACAAGGTGACACTTCTTCGTCGTTGTGGGGACGTGGCATTTGCTCGAAGTACCTTGTCGCCGATTCGATATTGGCAATGGCTATTTGTTTTGACTCATAACTGACGTACTTTGTCGCTCTTATCAGCTTCGTCATCTCTTGTCCCACCTGTTTATAAAAACTCACCATCTCGTCGACTTGAGCTTTCGAAAGACAGCGGTATGGAAACGCCATCCAGGTGTTGGTGGGAATCTCTCCTACACGACGATAAAAAAGTTCGGAATAGTCGAAATCATACGGAACGGGCTTCCAGCCACCTTCTCCGACAATACCTTTTAAGTTGTGCCCGACTTCGAAATCATAATTCCAAATCATCGTCTGAAACATCAGCATCTCGACCCATTCTTTTGCCGAGAACTGATCAACACGCGTCGTAAGACGAGTCGGATCGTAGCTCTTTAAGCCGACGTCCTTATGACTAAAGAGGCGTTTTGCACCCAGACGCTTGGTGAGATCCGAGATGTCTTCGACGAAAATCGCATAGTCATTGACCTCGTCCATTTGTCCCGAAGTGTCGATATAGCGCACCCAAGCCAGACGCGCCTGAAAGTTTGCGGGAGCCGCGGCTAAAGCGTGAAGCCGATAAACCGTAAACTCCTTGAGAAGCTGCTCTTGGAGAGTCGCACTTCGCCCTAAAACATTTTTCCCGCAGTGAGTGACGACTTTGATCTCGTCAACTCCCTGGAAGTACGAAGGAGCCGCCGGGCGACCTTGAAACTCGATCTTAAGCGGCGGAAACGAACACTCATTACCGCGAAGCGCTCCTCGCCCCGAAATTTCGGCCATCTGTACGACCGGGTACCGTTTGGCCTCATCCCCGACTAAACGGATCTCGGCCGGCACACGCAGGCGCGCCTTCTTGTCGGTGCCATATCCGTATCGCCGCCCCAGAATTTGAGAAAAGTCTGCTTGAATTTCAATTTCAAGCGGGGCCGGGTCTCCGCTATCGAGAGCCGTTGCACGAAACAAGGGAAGCATTTCCGCCGCCTCAGTGAAACTCGCCAACAAGAAACTTGCGACAAACGCAAAGCTCCCCATGAATACCCGACTCAAACCGCGCTCCATGCGCCCACCCTTTTTCAAACTTGTCTATGGCTTGGACGTTTAGCATTCATCGGACCAAGCAAGCTTCACGGCGTGGACCGCCTGGATCGCGTCTAATCGTTTCTGAGCATTTCCGAGCGTTTCAGATCCATTTGGCGCTGGGAGGAATCACAAACCGCCGGGATCTTTTTTCAACCCCGCGCAAGCCGGAAAGCTAGCCAAAAGGTCGTACATATGAACCCGCTCACAGCCGTTGTACCCGTAATCATCCTTCACCGTGAGATCGACCTTTTGCGACTCGAAAAACCTCATCAGCTCGAGGTCCTTGGCGATAACGGCTTCGCCAAAACGCGTGTTGCGCTTTGGGCCCGGGCCGACCTTTGCGTTGATATCAGCCCCTTTTTCCAAAAGCCGCTTGGCGACCTCGAACTTTCGCGACCGAAGAACCACCGCCAAGGCGTCGTCACCTGTTTCATTGAAGAGAGTCACGTCGACACCTGTTTCAAGCATAGGCTCCATCATCTCCGGTGCCCATGAGGCCGCATAAACCAATGCCGTTGAACCCCAACCGTCACGAGAGTTCACTTCATATCCATCGCTCACGAGAGAGCGAATCTTGCCGACATCGCGATCTCGCACCGCGCAGTGAAAGGCCATCGTCAAACAGTTCAACTCCGATCGCTCGCGAAGCCGTTCGAACCCCTTGTTCTCCGAGATCTTGTAAAGCGTCCCGAACCCGAAGACAGCCGCCAAGCCAAGACCGACAAAAAACAAGAACACCAAGCCAAGTACCAAAAGAAGATTCCGAAGTGTCATCTCTCTTATCATGGCCGAGTTTTTTTGCTGGTTCAATTCCTCAAGGATTCATTTTGCTTTCTCAATCTGAGCCATTAGGCTCTGGATTCATGAAAATCGTTCTGATCGACCGCGCGATCGAGATCGGCGCAACGAGCCTCATTCTCGTCCCAGGTGAGGGCCTAACGATTTTGTATGACAAACAATTTCCAGGTGACGGTCGCAACAAACCTGAACACCTCGAAGAAGTGCGCGAGTCCGTCAATAAAACAGCGAACTTCAAATTGATGATCGCTGTTCCCGGGTTCCTCAATGCTCGTTGGCTTATCGACGTGGAAACCGAAGATCACAAAATCAAGTCGATCTCTTCGCGCTACATCGACTGATTCGCGACACTCAGATCACCGATTCTTTTAGATACTTTTTTAGCGCGCCTTCGCGACGTGGGACATAGCACAGCGCTAGGCTCACCCAGACCGCGACGCTGAAATATAGGCTTTTCCAAGGAATCTCGCTTCGCCACTCTTGAATGTCATGCGTGACAACCCAGCGCGTATTGAGATCACGAAGTCCCTCGACAAACCCCAGATAAAGCTTCGACTCCGCTTGGTCCGCGATCCAGCGGGTCACGTACATCGGGACATCCACCGCGACCATGAAGAGCACGTAGAGAGCGCAACCCACCGTTGCCAATGAACAGACTGTCCTCAACGCACCTTTAAAGCGCGTGGCGAGGATCGCCGTCGCGATCCCGATCAGAACATATGTCAGAGCCCAAGTAGACTCTTCGATCGCATTTCCCATGTAGTTCGTGGTGACGACCGCGTACCAAGAACATAGCTCCGCAAACACAATCAATGGAACGACGACTTTCGCGAGCCTCGCAACCGACTTCGCTTCCGCTTCCCGCGACGCATAGGCCAGTACAATCGCCCATTGCGCGACGAAGGCAAGCTCGGCAATGGTTGCCACCGTCCGTCCGACAAAAACACTGGCCCACCAGGTGTCAAAGAGGGTGATTCTCTGAACATCGGCTCGCGGCAAGATCGAACGAAACGCACAGCCAAACACATAGAGCGCCGAGAGCGTAAGAACTGGATGCCTGGAATCACGAAAATAAATGCGACTCCAACTCCAAAACAAGATGTTGCAAACGCTGACAACAACTAGCCCGGCCCACCAAATCGCAACCGGGTTTTCCCAAACAAACCAATCCAGCATAGCCACCTCAATTCCTGACGTCCCACAAACAAACGCTGGAACCTCTCGCAAGGACTTGAAAAAATCATGTCAGGATTTGGTCAGCCGCTTCAATCGCGGCCCATCGGAATTCGCATTTCACGCGGATTTCAGGCTGACTTCACAGTATTTTCACACACAGGACCGAATCTGGTTTCACAGGAGGAAACCATGTCGCACAACGAAAACACTCACGAGGCATCTATCCAAACATCCAAAAAAACGATTCGCTCTTCTCTTTTTCTAAAACTTCTCGGTCTAGCCACGATTCTCACCGTTTCGCTCATTCCGGGCTGCTTCACCAATAGTCTGATTCGCGATCGACAAAACTATGAGGCCGAAGCTATTTCATCGATCGTCGGCAACTGGGCCGCGCAACAAGAAATCGGAGCGGTGGAATTCGTGGTGCCCTACCACTACATGGTTTACGACGCGAAAGAGAAAAAGCACACCCGCCTCGACCACCAGCTCACACTGGTTCCGTCTCGCCTGGCAATTTCGACCACGGACGAAATCGAAACTCGCAAACGTGGGATCTTTGAAATCCCCATCTACAAAGCACGTCTCGTGATGAAGGGTGAATTCCGCTTACCGAAAGACATCGTTCCGGGGGATGCAACCGAGATCCAAACCCCGCTCTCGCAAAACCTCCGCATGGGATTTAGAAACAGCGGAGCAATTTCCGAATTCGACCTTAAAATCGATGGCGTTCAGCAAAATGTTCGCAGAACGCCAGAAGGCTTCGTTCTCACCTTCTCCGAGCGAACGATAAAGCCTGGCGAAAGCGTCAGCTTCGAATTCCATGCATTGCTTAACGGATATCGCTCTCTCGAGGTACGCACAGCGGCCGACGACTTCGAAGCTCACGTGAAATCCAAGTGGCCGCATCCAAGTTTCCAAGGTCAGCTTCCCGTCGAACAAAAGATTACGCCCGAAGGATTCGAGGCGCGCTGGAAGCTCATCCAAGTTCAAGCGACTCAGAGCCTCACCGTGGGCTTCGTCCAGCCGGTGAATGTCTACTCACAAGCCGAAAGAGCTCTGAAGTATAGCTTCCTCATTACAACTTTGGTTCTGGCTTCCCTCTTTCTCATCGAAACTCTCTGGAAGCTTCGTATTCACCCGATGCAGTATCTCTTAATGACGCTTCCACTAAGCGCCTTCTACGTGCTTCTCTTGGCGACGTCCGAGCAGATCGGTTTTGCCGCGGCCTACGCCGGAGCCAGCGTCGCGGTGGTCGGGCTTCTCTACTTCTATTTCCGCGGGATCGGAGCCACGGGATCGCAGTCCAATACCCTGGTTCTTATCCTCGGAACACTCAAAGCCTTGATCTACACCATGCTCTCAAGTGAAGATTTCGCACTGCTCATCGGCTCGATCTCCTTGTTCCTGGTTCTCGCCGCCTTTATGATGATGACAAGAAAAGTGGATTGGTCGAATTCTATGGCTCGCCCACGAGAGTCTTAAGCGATCGCAAGCATTCGGAGTCGGTATGGCTAAGGACGCGGAAAAACAAGATACCCCTAAACGAGTCTTGCTCGTGGAAGACGAAAGCTCGATTGCCGACAACGTCCGTTTTGCTTTGAACCAAGAAGGTATTCAGCTTGATCACTGCAAGACGGCGCGCGAGGCCAAGGATCTCATCAGCCAAACCTCGCGTCAGCCGTCTCGTCAGCCGGTTCACCACGTCCTCATCCTCGATGTGGGCTTACCGGACCAAACCGGCTTTGAACTCTGCAAAAGCCTTCGTGCCGAGGGTGTCGAGACTCCGATTTTGTTCCTTACCGCTCGCAGCGATGAGGTCGACAAAATCATCGGCTTTGAAATCGGAGCCGATGACTATCTCACCAAGCCGTTTAGTGCCCGTGAGCTTACGGCGCGAGTGAAGGCCTTGGCCAAACGGTACAGATCCCCAAATACGGAACCATCTGCCGTAGAAAGTCCCATAGTAAAAAAAGGGGCCTTCGAGGTCGATCGCGAAAAGTTCAAGGTGCGGTTTTGTGGCGAAACTTTGGAACTCTCTCGTTACGAGTTTCGTCTCTTAGAAACGCTGATTCGCCGACCAGGAGTGGTGTTCTCTCGGCAACAGTTAATGGAGGCCGTCTGG
>CAUJGS010000114.1 GCA_963170185.1 Bdellovibrionota bacterium | reverse complement strand
TATCGGATCGCTCTCGATCGGCGGGTTCCTTGGAATCCTCGCGGTGTTGACGAAGAACGAAATCGTTTTGGTGCTTCTTGGCGGCGTTTTTGTCGTCGAAGCGCTGTCGGTGATCACTCAAGTATTGTCTTTCAAGCTCACCGGAAAACGTATTTTCCGCATGGCCCCGATTCATCATCACTTTGAGCTTAAAGGGCTGACGGAGACCAAGATCATCGTTCGCTTCTGGATCATTTCGATCCTGCTGGCGATCTTGAGTCTTGCGACACTCAAACTGCGTTAATTGTTTTGTTACTGATCCCTGATCTATCTGTAAGGAGAACGAAGAATCCATGCCACACCCTCCAATGCCACCATCGTCCGGAACACCGCCACCGTTTAGTGACTTCAAAGACCTCGAAGGAAAACGCGTCCTCGTTGTCGGTCTTGCTCGTTGTGGCGTGAGTCTCGCGCACTTCCTAACAGAGTGTGGAGCGCAGGTCACGATCTCGGATCACAAGTCGAAGCCGGAACTCGCGTCGGCTCTTGAGCAAATCGAAGGCCTCAACGTGCAACTTGATCTCGGCGGCCACAGCCCCAAGATCTTCTTGGCTCAAGACGTGATCATCCTTTCGCCGGGTGTTCCGCCAAATCTTAAGATCTTCGAATACGCTCGTTCGAACGGCGTTGTCGTGACGGGTGAGTTCGAGTTCTCGACATGGTTCGTGAAGCAGCCGCTTGTGGGTGTCACTGGTACCAACGGGAAATCGACGACGTGCAAACTCATCGAGCTTTTCTTGAAAGAGTCGGGCGTTCGCGCGTGGCTTGGTGGAAACTTCGGAGAACCACTTGTCGAGTTCCTACGCGCTCTAAAGCGTGGCGAACAATTTGATTCGGTTGTCGCGGAAGTTTCGAGCTTCCAGCTTGAGCACTGTGATCGATTCACTCCGCAAAACATCGTGTTCACGAACTTGGCTGAAAACCACCAAGACCGTTACAAGTCGATGGAAGAGTATGTGAACGCAAAACGTCGCATCTTCCAGAACGTCAATCAGGCGACGACGTCGATCTTAAATGCCGATGACAACGCGGTTGTTGAGCTTGCACGCGATCCAGCGGTTCAGCGTGGCCGGATTTTCTACTTCTCGCGTAAACCTGCATTGGAACCGCAAATCATGTCTATCGGCGGTGCTGTGTGTATCAAGGACGAAGTCCGCGTTCGCACAGGTCCCGAGATCGAAACGTACACGGTTCGCAACATGAAGATGCGCGGCAAGCATTCGATCGACAACATCATGGCGGCGATCTTGGCGGCGCGTGAGCACGGCGCGAAGCACGAATCGATTCAGAAGGTTATCGACACGTATGGCGGTATGCCTCATCGTCTCGAGTACGTTCGCCGCGTCGGTGGCGTTGAGTTCTACAACGACTCGAAAGCGACCAACGTGCACGCAGTGATGCGAGCTCTCGACGCGTTTGACGAAAACGTCATCCTTATCATGGGTGGTAAGGATACGAACCTCTCGTACGAGCCGCTGCGTGAGATGGTGAAGCGCAAAGTAAAGACGCTGATCCTGGTCGGTGAAGCCAAGGAGCGTATGAACCGCGACCTCGGCGACTGGTCGGAAACCTTCCTCATTGGAACGTTTGAAGAGGCGGTTTTGATCGCTTACCAGAAGTCCCGTATCAGCGACTCGGTTCTCCTCTCTCCGGGGGCTTCGAGCTTCGATATGTTCGATAGCTACGAAGAGCGCGGAAACTACTTCAAGGAGATCGTAGGCAAGTTCCGCTAAAACGCGAGAGTTTTATTCGGCGAACACGGCATCCTGCCTCGCCCACCCCGCCGCATCCTGCGGTGGGAGGTTCGCCGAACAAAACACTCGCTTGAGTAGGCCTCACCGGTTTCGCTGGTGGGGCTTTTCTTTTTTTCCGGCATTTCTTTCCTTGGGCGAGGGCACTCGCGAGTGAAACACACCGGTGTTTTCGCTGGTATCGGCAATGCAATTCCCGTCAGACGTATTTCGAAACTAAGGCGTGATCTCGAAATCAGCGAGTGATCGCCAGTAAACGAACACGTTGGATGGGAAAAACGAGTGAAGCAAACGCATAAGTACCAGCACAAATTACTCGTTTCTGTGAACTCAGAAACCGGTAAAAAGCGGTGGCACCATGGAAGTCTCTTCCTGGCATCACTCCTGGTATCTTTGCCAGCATATTTTTCAATGAGCTTTGTCACTCAAGCCCAAGCGATGAGTTGCGAAGAGGCTTTGCGTGGGCGCGCAGCCAATATCAAACCCAAAGACGTCTTCCGTAGCTACGAGGCTAGCGAAACGCTTTCGCAAAAGGTGCGAGACAATGCTCCCTTTTATTGGGCGGAAGCGAGATCTCGGCATCCCCTGAAATGGAAGGAACTGCCGGAGGTTCTAAAGTCCGAGGTGATCTCGGTGGGAGACCTGCATTCCGGCAACTTTTCACCAGTTTATGTCCCCGGAAAAGGCGTGCTTTATACCCTGTTTGACGTAAAGGACTTGGGTTACGCCCCTGCGCTTTACGATATCAATCGACTGGTTTTAAACACGGTTGCGGTCGCGTCGCGACGTCGCCATCTAAGTGCAAACGAGCGGCAGGAGATCGCGCGAGACATCTATGTGTCTTATCGTCAGGGGTTGGTCCGCGAGGACTTTGCGCTTACGGCTCAGCACGCTCTGGATATGCCTTCGCCGGAAAAGCTTCAGCGCAAGCTTTTAAAGAAGCAAGACAACAAGACGGATGAGGATGGTTTGTTCGGCGTCGATGGCGAGAGCACTCGGCCGCTCTCCTATGCGGCCAAGGAGCTGGGACTAAAAGAGCCGGAGATTCGCCCGAAACTGGAGCGTGAGCTGCGAACGCACCTTGGCTGGGGCCATTTGCGAGATGCAATCGTCAGTATCAAGGACCGAGGAGGTTCGCGCGATCAGATGCGAATCTTGGTTTTGTTTGAAACCCAAGACGGTCGGATTTTGATGAAAGAACTAAAGCGTGTCGGCGAGAGCGCCGTCACGACATATCAGGATCAGCCGAAGCTCTTGGATGTGCAGATCGCGGCTTCCCGATTTTTGGACTACGATATCGCCGCAATTTTTCCGCAGATTCGGATCGGTGGAAACAGCTTCGTATTGAGAGATAAAAAGGTCGAAACGATATCAGTTCCGTATAAGCAAAAAGCACCGACGGATTTCGAGCATCTGTTGGAGCTGGCGCGGCATCATGCGCAGTGGGTTGGGACTTTTCATGGTCGTCAGCTCTACGCACAAGAGGCGGGGCGCAGTCGGCGTTTCGCCGAAGCTCTGCGCGACCATCAGGTCGCGATTATGGAGTCTTTGGATGGCTTCAACCGGGGCCATATGAATCGCTTGCGTGAGGAGGCACGATGAAGACGTCGAAATACGCACGGCAAGGGGTTCGCGTGGCTTGTGCGGTCTCACTTTTTATGGCGATGACTCAGCCGGCTTACGGGCAAGACTGCGAATCGCAGTTTGTCGACATGCGGCCTCACGAGGCGGAAGCCCGTCTGGCCGTTGAGGCATGGGAAGCGAAGTCCGCCGAAGCGAAGATCACTTCGACGCTGGCGATGATCGGGGAAAGTGGTCTACCGAAGCTCAACGGCAAGGCTTGGAAAAAAGATGGCGAGCTGAAACTCGGTCTTAAAAACCAAGACGGAAGCACGTTGCTTGCGACTTACCGAATCGATGGATCGGTAGACGGCGCGTTGCCACGTCTTGTTGAGCTCGAAGTGCGTGGCAAGGGCACGGCGAATGTTTTGATTTCGGCCGAGCCGGTGGATGCGGTCACGGGGCGTTTGCGCTCGGAAGTCGCCGTGCACCCGTTGGTCGCGGCGGTTCGGCGTGAGCTTCCTCTTGAACTGAGTCCTGAATTGACTGGGTTTCTAAGAGATCACATCGACATTCTCGACTACGCCGAAGCCAAAGACTTCCGTCAGTTGGCTCAGGGGAAAAATCCTTCGGCGGATCTTCGTAAACTTCGCTTGGCGCTGAAGGGTCGCTGGATCAAAGAGGTCATCTCCAAAGACCTTGTGAAGCAGATTTTCCGCGGGGTTCTTTTTGGCGGCGTGGTTTTTGGTTCGTCGGTTTTGGCCGTGATGTTTACCGGTGACGACGAGAAGGCGCCGAAATCGGCGTTGGACGCTATGGCGGCTCTTTTACTGGTGGAGTTAGCCAATATGGAGACCGAAGCTCAAGTGAAGATTCCAGACTCTGAGAAAGTGCGCTTGGTGGCGGATGCGACGAAACTGCCGCGCAAGGCTTCGGAGGGCGAGATTCTTCAGCTTCGCGATATCGAAGTCGCTTCGACTGCGGGGGCGCGCTTGGATCGTGGTCCGGAAAGATTCTGGGTCATGGATAAACCTTCCAAACGCATTTTTGTCGGACTGGCGGAGGCCGTGTACGACGTGAAAGTGCGTGGCCCGAAATCGACAGAACCCAAGGTGGAACTCAGTACACGTGCGTTGGTGGAGATTCGCGCTAGCGACATGCCGACGACATATCAACTCGCAACCAAACGCTTTCAAATCGAAAAGAATAATGTGGAGACGAAACCATGAAATTTCCAATTAAACACCGCTCGCTTCTAGCTGCGATGGCGGCACCGTTCGCGCTTTCTACGGCCCATGCTTCAGGTGGTGCGGAGCTGCGCTATATCCATCCGTCGCCTAAGAGTGGTGTGGACGAAGTCTGTATCGTGCCTGCGTACTACGAGACGCAAGATCTGAAATATCGCGACCTCGATTCGGATCGTGAAGACGAGATGAAGCTTTGTCGTTTGACGATCTACGAGGGCATGGCGAGCAAGGTGAAAATCGAGCGCGTGGGTGCGTTGAATATCGACCCATTGCCCGCAAAAGAGATTGTGGCTTGTCCGAAATTCAATAGCACGAATCCTGGAACCAACTTCGTCGAAATTCCGAAAGGAATGACATACGCACAAGCAAAACTGGCGTTCTGTGTGCCAAAAGACAAGGTCGATGGGGAATACAAAGAAGACTACGATCTCGATGCGAAATTCAAGTCGACGATCTCATGCTCTTCCACGGCATCGGCTTTGGGCTACTACCATCTTTCTCGTCTCTTGGGCGGAGCCGGACGTGTGCCGGTATCTGTCTTGCGAACGATGTCGCGTGAGACACATCATCAGGTGGCAAAGGAGGCTACGGACTTCTTTGGATCGAGCAAAGACCTGATTGCAATCAACTGGCGAAACTTTCTTTCGGCGTCGAACAATGCAGCGGCGGGAAAGCCAAATCCGAAACTCTATACAGATGGCGGACGTTCCTTGTACGGCGGTCTTCAGAAAAACCTGAAAGGCGAAGACAAGTACACGGAAGTCAGCGGCGTTGGTGCCTATGACGGTCGGTACGCGCGCTTCATGCAACAGCGACCATTTCAAATGGTCGCAGACGCGCGCTCGGTCGAGCAAATAGCTGGCCGTGGATTTACCGAGGTGGCGCAGACGATCGTTCAGATGCAGGACGTTTCCGACATGGTCTTGATGGACACTTTGATGGCTCAAGACGATCGCATCGGGAACATCCACGTGAAGCCCTGGGTTTTGGAAAAGGGCGCGACGGCTTTGCGCAAGATGAAAAAATCTGAGGAAGCGGCTTTAAAAGCCCACAAGAAGCAGCTTCTCGCCGAGCTTCAAAAGAGAAACCCTCGCGCCAAAGAAGTTCAGTTCACGCGCGATCTCGCGATGAAGGCGTCTTCGGTGGTGTTTCCAAATGGCGAAGCGACCCTGGTCGCGGCCATGCACATGAAGGATAACGATTGCGGAGCGGACGTCGATGTACGGGGAAACCAGATGCGTCGCCACAGTGCTCTCGAAGCGGTTCGCCACATGAACCCGGAAACGTATAAGCGCTTCCTCAAGTTCGCGGTCGAGGTCGATAGCGGTCGATTTAAGCCGTTTGCGCTGCAAAACCTCACTTATCGTGAGAAGGACTACGAAGGGACGCGTTATTCTTTGCGCGAGAACGTTCGTCACGCGGCTCAGGTTCTGATCAAGGCCTGCGAAAGCGGTGACCTGAAGCTGGATCTCGTGCTTAGCTTTGATGCAAACGGTGATTTTAAGAAACCGGCTCCGGTAGCTTGCCGATAGTCCGGACCAATGGCGAGAAGGTAGACGAATACCTCCATGGCCTTTACTCTGAAGGTCATGGAAAACCGCCGTGTTGTAACGGGTCTTTGGTTGGCAGCCTTCGCTCTCCTCGGACTCGGAATTGTTCAAGTTTATACATCCAGTTATATCTTCGCGATTGAAGCCCGTGGTGACGGGCTTTTTTTCGTTCGACGACAGGTTCTGTTCGCCGGGATTTCGTTTGCGCTGATGGGCTTTGTCGCATTCATTCCATTTCGTTGGATCGAACGGATCGGGTGGTGGCTTTGGCCGACGGCTGCGATCGGTGTTGCGATGACCTTGGTGCCGGGGCTTGGCGTTCGGGCCGGCGGTGCGGCTCGGTGGATCAATCTTCCCGGCTCGAATGTCTTTGAGCCTTCGGAACTCGTAAAAGTGGCGCTTCCGCTTTTTCTTGCGACTGTTATAGCGCGAACAAGCGGCTCGGTCGGCCGAGGTTTGGATGATCGACCGCAGTGGCTTCCGGGGCTTCCGCTACTTTGGCGTTTTTTGATCACGACAGTTTTGATTGTCGCGCCGATGATGCTTTTGCTGCGTCAGCCGGATTTTGGAACTTTCGCTATCGCTTCGGCCACGATCTTTGCGGTCCTCTTTGTCTTTGGACTGCCTTGGGGTTGGATCGCGGCGAGCGCGGCGGTCGCCGCTCCCGCGTTTTACATTCTCATTATGCAGGTGCCGTATCGCAAAGCGCGCGTTTTGGCGTTTCTCGATCCGTGGTCGGTTTCCGATTCAAAAGGTTTCCAGGTCATCCAATCGATGTTGAGTCTGCGTTCGGGTGGACTCACTGGCTCGGGCCTCGGTGAGGGCCAGGGTAAACTCTTTTTCCTTCCGGAAGCGCACACCGATTTTACGCTTGCGGTTTTGGGTGAAGAGATGGGCTTCATCGGTGTTGCGACTTTGCTTGCGCTCTATGGCTTTTGTTTGCTTCGTGCGTTTCGTTTGGCGGCTCGTGCGGAAGAGGCTTTCGAGCGAGCGCTTGCGACGGGGCTTGCCACCGTTTTTGGTTTATCGGTTTTTGTAAACGCAGGTGTGGCGATGGGTTTGCTTCCAACCAAGGGTCTCACGCTTCCCTTTATGTCTTATGGCGGAAGTTCGGCCGTGATGTCGGGCCTCTTGTTTGGTTTGCTTTTGTCTCTTGAGCGATTGGATCGAGGTCGAGCGTGAACACGGTGGTGATAGCAGGTGGCGGCACCGGCGGACATATCTATCCGGGTCTTGCTGTGGCTAAAGAGCTGATAGCACGTGGCTACAGCGTGCACTGGGTTGGCGCTTCCGGCGGTTTGGAAGAAAAAATCGTCACGCACGCGGGTCTTCCGCTGCATCTGATTCGCATCGGAAAGCTTCATAGCAGCGTTGGTATTTGGGACCAGATCAAAACCGTTCTTGGACTGCCGCTTGCGTTTGCTCAGGCCTTGATGCTGGCGCTTCGGTTGAGACCGCACGCGGTGCTCGGAGTAGGCGGGTTTGCTTCGGGACCGTTTCTCTTTGTCGCAGCCCTTTTGAATTACCGCACGGTGATATGGGAGCCCAATGCCCATGCCGGTCTTGCGAATCGGTGGTTGGCGAAAATCGTCGACGAGTGTCTTTTGGTGTTCGAGGCGGCTTCGCGTGATCTCAAAGGAAAGCGTGTGCACCGCGTGGGTTTGCCGGTTCGTGATTCCATAAAGCCGCAGTCGCGTGATGCCGTGAGCGGAAGAAAGTTTCGCGTTCTCGTTTTTGGCGGCAGCCAAGGTGCGCGAGCTATCAACCGTGTCGTCGCTGAATGGGTTGAAAAAACGGGCCTTGCGGACGGAACCGTTCATTTGATTCACCAGACCGGGAAGTACGATTACGCCGAAGTTTCTGGACGTTACGAGGCATGGAAGACGGCCGAGCGCGCCAAAGGTGTGTCGGAAGATCGTTTGAGTCTGGAGTGCCGCGAATATATTCACGATATGGATCAGATGTACGCTTGGGCGGATTTGCTTGTTTGCCGAGCAGGCGCCAGCACGGTCGCGGAAGTTGCGGCCAGCGGAAAGGCGGCGTTGTTTGTTCCGCTTCCCACGGCGGCTGACAATCACCAGCTGAAAAATGCGGAAGTGCTGGCGAAGGCGCAGGCCGCTATTTTGGTGGAACAGAAAAATTTCGATGTCGCGACACTTGATCAAACGGTTCGACGCTTGAAGCAGAATCTGGCAGAACTGGGCGAGTTGGAAAAAAACGTATTAAAGTTTTCAGCGCCTGGAGCGGCAGCCACGATTGCTTCGTATGTGCTAGGGCTACCGCGGTCAGTGAAAGGAATGTCGTAAGTGAACCCAACAGCTTCTCGAAGTCTCATGGCGGCTCGCGTTCATTTCATCGGAATTGGCGGGATCGGCATGTGTGGACTGGCTGAGCTTCTACACAATATGGGGTCGACAGTTTCTGGTTCGGACTTGGCGGACAATGCGCAGATCGCAAGGCTTCGCGAGCTTGGCATTCAAGTCACCATCGGTCAGCGTGCTGAAAATGTGCATGAAGCGGAAGTCGTGGTTTATTCGAGCGCTGTTCGTCCGACGAACCCGGAATACGAAGAGGCTCGTCGGTTGAAGATCCCGCTGATCCCGCGTGCGGAAAGTCTCGCGGAGATTATGCGTCTTAAGCGAGGAGTCGCGGTTGGCGGATCGCATGGGAAAACCACGACGACCTCGATGATCGCCGCGATCTTTCTTGAAGCGCAGGCGAACCCGACCATCGTTGTCGGTGGGCGATTGGACTTGATCAAATCCACGGCCTTGCTGGGGTCTGGTGAATGGATGATCGCGGAAGCCGATGAGAGCGACGGTAGTTTTTCGCGCTTGAGTCCCGAGATCGCGCTGGTCACGAATATCGACAATGACCACCTCGATCACTACGGCACGTTTGAACATCTCAAAAAAGCTTTTTTTGATTTCGCCGGACGAGTTCCATTTTATGGAGCGGCCATCGTGTGCTGGGATGACCCGGTGATTCGCGAGACCTTTGCGCCATTTGGAAAACGCCTTGTGCGCTACGGTTTCTCGCCAGACTCTGATCTACGCATCGAAGGTGAGAAAGCTCGATACAAAGTCCATTTCGAAGGTAAACCCCTTGGGGAGTTCCGCCTCCAGGTTCCCGGGCGACACAATGCTTTGAACGCCGCTGCCGCGATCGCGGTGGCCTTGGAGGCCGGGATCGAGTTTGCGACGATCGTGCGTGGGCTTGATCGTTTCAACGGCGTCGATCGACGCTTTCAGCAT
This sequence comes from Bdellovibrionota bacterium, assembly GCA_963170185.1. Lineage (GTDB taxonomy): Bacteria > Bdellovibrionota > Bdellovibrionia > Bdellovibrionales > JAMPXM01. Next base: position 43,358 of record CAUJGS010000114.1, on the reverse strand, counting down.
AAGGGGCAGGTCGCTGGCATTGATGTCTTCGATGACTACGGCCACCATCCAACCGAGATCGAAGCAGTTTTGCGTGCGTTTCGCGAGCGCTACGGCGATAGAAAGCTCTTTGTCGCGTTTCAGCCGCATCGTTATTCGCGCACCAAGCTTTGCTGGGAACAGTTTCACACTTGCTTTTCACAAGCCGACTGCGTGTATCTCGCCGATATCTATGCCGCTGGCGAGGACCCAATAGCCAATGTCGACGCCGACACCATGCTCTCGGGCGTGCGTGATCAGGCAAAACAGTTTCACCCTCGACAAGGGGCCGAGGCCGGCCTGCTTCGCATAGCCTCGAAGTCTGGATTGACGCCTGTTCTTTCGGAAACGGCCGCACGCTTGGCCAAAGACCTCGTGGCGGCGAAAACTGGAACTGAGGCGCCTGCGCTTTTCACCTTGGGGGCGGGGGACATCTGGAAGCTTTCGGATCAGGTGGTAGCCGCGCTGAAACAGGCGACGGGGTCGAAGTGAAAGAACCAACGACCCAGGCCGCGGTTGTGCGCGAGAACGTGAGGCTTTCGCCCTACACGTCGTGGCTGGTCGGAGGCCCCGCAGACTTTCTCGTAGAGCCGCAGAGCGAGGAAGATCTTAGCGCCGGCATCGCGTTTGGCTGTGAGCGAGGACTGCCGATCACGATTCTTGGTGGCGGCACCAACGTTTTGATCTCTGATAAAGGAATTCGCGGACTCGTGATCGCTCTTAAAAAGTTTAGTGGCTTGAGCGCCGAAGTTCGTGACGGTCGTCTTTCTATAGAAGCCCTTTCGGGAACATCGAAATCCGAGCTGTTAAAAACCTTCTTAAAAAACAAGCTCGAGCCGGCTATTTTTCTTGCGGGTCTGCCTGGCGACGTCGGCGGCGGGGTGGTGATGAACGCCGGGATTGGCGAGATGCTTAAGCCTCGCGAGTTTGTCGAGATCACGGACGCTGTTGAGGTTTGGAATTGGAACTCGGACGGCCAGATTCAAAAGAAGAAGATGCTGGCCCGTGAGCTTACCTGGAGCTATCGACACTGCGAGGGCTGGCGCGAAGCCGCGGGGGCCAGTCTTATAGCCAAAGTTTGGATGTCTTGGCCTCATGAGCCAAAAGAGGATGTGCTTTCGCGTGTACGCTCGGCCAATCAGGTTCGACTCACGAAACAGCCACTTGATATGCCGTCTTGCGGAAGTGTTTTTGTGAATCCTCCGGGAACAAGTGCCGGGCGGGTTGTCGAGGCGGCGGGCCTAAAAGGTTTTGCCGTGGGTGGCGCCAAGGTTAGCGAAAAACACGCGAACTTCATCGTCAATACGGGGGCTGCAACGGCCTCGGAGATCGCCCAGGTGATTCGCCACGTTCAGAAAACCGTTCGGGAAAAAGCCGGAATCGAGCTCAAAACTGAGGTCGTTTGGCTTGGCGATTGGGCTTAATGCTCGCTTAACGTGTGTCACAAACCTGTTGGCGGACGCCGATTGAGCAAAATGACAACGGCCGTCACCATCATTCATATCGAAATTAACGGCAATAGAGCCGATTTTTCCGGCGATATCCTGGGCAGATTGTAAAAAATGACAGGTCTCTGCTGAAACGTCTGTTTCAAATCTCGACTTTCCCACATGACTCATGTATCTTTCGACGCGTTGCATAATTTTCTGTCTATTACGGAGTTTTAGGAATGGAAACGATTCGCACGTATCTCCAGGATGAACTGGTCCGTCGCTGCAAAACAAACCCGCGTTATTCGCTTAGGAGTTTTGCCAAGCACCTTCAGATGAACCCTTCGCTGCTTTCAAAGATTCTTCGCGGCCAAGTGGGCGTAAGCCCCAAGCGTTTTGAAAAGATCTGCGAACGAATGTCGCTTGGCCCGGTCGAGCGCGCTCGTCTGGCTTCGGCCGAGGATCGCAAACGTAGCTTCCGCAAACAAGAAACACTTTTCCGAGAGCTTAAAAACACATCGACTCAGATGCGTGACATGGCCGACCAGTTTCAGGTGATCGCCGATTGGTATCACTATGCGATTCTGGAAATGGTGGCGATGGAGGGTTTTCAATCCGACGAGCGTTGGATCGCGAAAACTCTTGGTATCACTTATTCCGAGGTCGTCGAGGCGCGTGAGCGTCTGATTCGTCTGGGAATGTTGGAAGTCACTCCCGAAGGGCAGTGGCGCGATAACTCCGGAAACGTTTCGAATTCGAGCGGTCAGTACACGAGCATCGCTCTTCGCAAGCTGCAAACCCAAGTGCTGAACCTCGCACTTAATGCACTGGAAAACATCCCGGTGGAAAAACGTCTGCAAGGTTCTATGACTTTGGCTATCGATCAAGAGCTGGTGCCATCGGCCAAAGAAAAAATCGTGGCTTTCCAGCGTGCCTTTGCGACGTATCTTCAGGAAGAGTCGCGTTCGAAGAACTCGGTTTATCAGATCACGGTTTCGTTCTTCCCGGTTACAAACAACGCGGGGGATATCCAATGAAATCACTGAAATCGAAACTTCTAATGGTCCTGCCGGCGGTTGTGCTGGCGACGGCGTGCAGTCCGGCGAATCAATTGAACCCCGCGGGTGGTGGAACAGCGGCTGGTGGTCCTTCGACCGAATGGAAAGAAGGCTACGGCGGCGACACGCAAGCAATCGAAGTCGTTCGTGAGATCGAGGGCATTTGCTTTCGCGCACGTAAACTACGTGGTGCGATCCTCAATAGCGCGATGGAAGCTGTTGATCGCAATGGCAAGTCTATCGATGTGATCTCTGGACTCTGTAAGCTGATTGAGCAGGGCGAGCTACGGATTGAAATGGTAGATCAGCCAATGGTGAAGGGTGAGCCGAAAGATATGGCCAACTACCCTCACGAAAAACCTCGTCGCTTGGAAGTGAAACGCTCGTACTGGTCGAGCAAATCACAAAACTTGTCTGAAAAGCACGAAGCCCTTCTGCTGCACGAATTAGTGCCTCTGATTGGTCTCGAGGATGCGGACTATGTGCGTTCGACACGCCTCATGATTGCCCTCAGTGGTCTTGATAGTCGTGTGACAATCGAATCTTGCGACGAGCGACGGATTGAAGCTGTGTTCTCCAGCGGAAATACAGAGCTCTTACGTCAATATATGAACTTTCAGGGGCACAGGCTCTGTGAACCTGCCATGGTCGTGATGAAACGTCATGCCCCGCAGAAGTCGTTGGGCGAAGAGTTGACACGTGAAATGCAAAACTATTTCGCGTGGGGAATTTTTAACAGGATCGTGGCTGCTAAGTCTCAAGATGAAATCTCCGAGGCGTCGGCGTTCTTGCAAAAGACATTTTCGATGCTGCCGGCCGCGCTGGCTGAATGGACTCCTGATACGTGTCAAGCTATCGGAGAGGTTCGAACCGGGCATTTCCGGTGTGGAACGATGGTTCAAGTCGTTGCCGGTGCTTCTCCGCGATTGAAGTATCGCAATTCACCGTCCTCGAACTCGCTGGGATTTGCTGAGTTTGATCGTGCGGCGATTGTGTTGATGGAGATGTTGAACATTCGTCGAGGATCATTGGGCTCCGTTGACGGCAATCCGTTGTTTACCGCGTCCGGCAACGTTTCGCCCGCGGTTGTGGCGTCGGCCATGGAGGCGCAAAACTGGACCTTGCTGATGTACATCGGTCAGATTCAACGCCGCGTGAACCCCGAGCTATTGCCATCGGAAGTGTTATTGAAGGACATCAATTTCGCCAGTGTAAAACGTAACACCGTGGGCGTGGATCTGACTGACGGGGAAACGTTCCCATCCATCCGAAAGATTGGCGGTTGTATGGAAATGGAGCTTCGGGTTTACCTGGCTGGCCTTCTAGATGGCCTGCGTACGGATTCCCTGGTCTGCGGTACCACGGGCGCAATCTAACTTGTGTTTAAGAGTCTTGAGGGGTTCAATTAAAGTGATTGGACCCACAAGCGAAACCTAAAAAAACTCGTTTCTCGCAAGCCGCGCCGATAGCCCTCGGTGCGGTGATGATTTGTTTGGTGGCGGGGGCGTTGTTTTTCGCTCTCTCGCATTCGCGAGTCTTCGCCGTTCAGGCCATTCCGCTGGAGTGGCGGCCGCGCCTGGACCAAGGAAAAATGGAAGTCGAGATCGCGCGCTCAATCGAGGCCGACATTGGCGTACGCTTGAGCAACGTCCTTGGAAAACGCCCTTGGGAAATCAATCTGGAATCGCTGGGGGCTTCGATTCGATCGCTCTCTTGGATCGCGGATGCTCGTCTGCAACGCGTGTTTCCGGATCGTCTTGTGGTTTCCATCACACCTAAGCGACCACTGGCTGTCGTGCTTCCTAAGGGTTCGGGTTTGAGACCGATCACCGAAGACGGAGAGCTGATGGAAGAGTGGACGGCGCAAGTGGTCCCTGATGTTCCGTTCTTGCGTGGGGATTTGTTTTTGAAGAATCCGGAGATTCGCGCAAAGGCTGTTCAGCTGATCAAAGCTCTTCCGGAAAACGGCGTGCTGGATCGTTCGAACATCGCCGAAATTATTTGGAACAATGGCTTCTCTTTGGTCCTGCTTTCGCCGCGTACCGAAATCATTTTGGGTGAGACCCAGATCGAGAAAAAGCTGGTCCGGGTCGAACACGTCCTCAACTATCTGTCGAGTCAGGGCAGGCGGGCCCGCATCGTGGATTCGACTTCCGTCAAGAAAGTTGTTGTCAGGGCGCAGCACCGTCCGTAGCCTTAAGACGAGGCCAGACACAGTCTGGTTTCGTGAAACAGGATTTTACCGGTTCCTACAAGCTCTCCTCTAGCAAAACCGACATGCATGATGCGTGAAGGGCACAGGAGAAAGGACTGGGGGTTACGGATGACTTTTGACCGATCGGCAACAGATCGTTCCAATGGCGCAGCAGGCGCATCGGTTCGCGACACTCTGCGTGAAAGACCGCCGGCGAGTGAAATAGTACTCGCGGGGTTGGATATCGGCTCGACCAAAGTCTCGGTCGTGATCGGCCTTTTGCGATACGCAAACCAGAACCACAATCATATGTCGACATCTCATGTCGGCGGCGGTGCAAAAGCGGCCGGCTCCAGCGTGCCTGTGATTGCAAGCCTCCCTACTGGGGACTTGCAGCTTGAGATCGTGGGGCTCGGCACGGCGCCGTCCAATGGCATTCGTCAGGGCGTGGTCGTCAATGTTGAGTCGACGATCGAAGCGATTGCAAAAGCGCGCGAAGAAGCCGAGTTGATGGCTGGCTATCGCGTGCAGGATGTTTACCTCGCGGTTGGTGGTAGCCACGTGAAGTCGTTTGATTCCCGCGGTATGATCGCGATTCGCAATCGCGAAGTGAAGGCCGACGACATCGCACGAGTCATCGAAGCGGCAAAAGCCGTCGCGGTTCCTAGCGACCGTCAGGTTCTGCACGTTCTTCCTCGTGAATACAAAATCGATGAGCAAGCTGGAATCTCGGATCCAATCGGAATGTCGGGTGTTCGCCTCGAGGCAAATGTCCACATCATCACGGCGGGACAAACGGCGTTGCAGAACATTATTAAGTGCGCGGAAAAAGCAGGGCTTCACGTCCGCGGTCTCGTGCTTCAGCAATTGGCGTCGTCGCTCGCTGTTTTGTCGGAAGACGAGCGCAAGCTTGGCGTTTCGGTTGTCGATATCGGCGGCGGTACAAGCGACATCATGACATATGTTGCGGGCGCGGTGGCGCACACGGCGACGATCCCGGTCGGCGGTGCTCACTTCACGCAAGACGTGGCTATGGGGTTAAGAACTCCACAGGCGGCGGCCGAGCTTGTGAAGAAGAAGTTTGGCTGCGCAATCGCGGATCTTGTCGATGAAAACGAGACGATTGAGGTCGAGGGTGTTGGCGGTCGTAAGCCGCGCTCACTGCTTCGTCGCGATCTTTGCGAAGTCATCGAACCGCGAGCGGAAGAGACGGTTCTCTTGATTTGGCAAGAGATCCGCCGTTCAGGATTAGCAAATCAGATCGGATCAGGAATTGTTCTCACCGGTGGTGCGAGCCTTCTCGAGGGCTTGTGCGAAATGGGTGAGTTTATTTGCGAAGTGCCGGTGCGCCGCGGAGTTCCCGAGCGTATTGGCGGTCTCACAGATGTGGTCAAGAGCCCTGAGTTCGCGACCACGGTGGGATTGTTGGTTTATGGGATCGAAAATTTGTCACCACAAGAGAAACAGCGTCTGGCGCAAGCGAGCCGCGAAGGAGACCTCACGGGGATGGGTGCCACGATCGACAAGTCGATCGAAATGGTTGCTCGTAAAGTGAAGGACTTTTTCGGAGGCGCGCTTTCGTAGTGCTGTGGCTAGCGGGATGCAGAACGCGTCTCGGGCAAGGAACCTAAACGGAGGGGTTATATGTTTGAGCTAGAAGAAAACATCAATATCGGCGCGAATATCAAAGTCGTCGGTGTCGGCGGCGGCGGTAACAACGCGATCACGACGATGATCGACGGCGGACTTCAGGGCGTCGAATTCGTGGTGGCGAACACTGACCGTCAGGTTCTTGCTTCGCACAAAGCTTCAAGAAAGATCAACCTGGGCAGCGAACTCACAAAAGGCCTCGGCGCTGGCGCGAACCCAGAAATCGGAAAACGTTCGGCGATCGAAAGTTACAACGATATCGTTGAAGCTCTCGAAGGCGCGGACATGGTTTTTGTTACTGCCGGCATGGGCGGCGGAACAGGAACTGGTGCGGCTCCAATCGTCGCGAAAATCGCACGCGAACTTGGCGCTCTCACAATCGGTGTTGTAACTCGTCCGTTCTTGTTTGAAGGCAAAAAGCGCATGCGCAACGCCGATTCTGGAATCGCGGAGCTTCGTGAGAACGTCGACACCTTGATCGTTATTCCAAACCAAAAGCTCTTGTCGGTTTCTAACGACCGCACGACTTTGGTTGATAGCTTCAAACGCGCTGACGAAGTTCTCTTGCACGCGGTGAAAGGGATCTCGGATCTCATCAACGTTCGCGGTTACATCAACCTTGATTTCGCCGATATCCGCACGGTCATGGCTGCTAAAGGCATGGCGATCATGGGAACGGGTCGCGCTCGCGGTGAAAATCGCGCAGTCGAAGCGGCGACAGCGGCAATCAGCTCACCGCTTCTTGAGAATATTTCGATCGATGGCGCAACCGGCATCGTCGTCAATATCTCGGGTGCTGATCTTCTGATGAACGAAGTGAACGAAGCGACGACGTTGATCACAGAGGCGGCTCACGAGTCGGCCGAAGTGATCTTCGGTGCCGTGATCGATGAGTCGCTTGGCGACGAAATCCAAATCACGGTGATCGCGACGGGCTTCGGTCTTGATCCGGCGGTCATGCAAGCAAACGAACACTTGGCGCAGATGCAGGCGCTTCAACACCAAGTTCGTTCTTCTCAACAGATGAACGCGATGGCGACAAGCCACATGCCAGCCGCGCCAGCGCCGCAACCGGCTTATATGCCGTCAAACCAGATGCCGGCTCAGGCCCCGCACCAGGCGATGCCACATGTGCAGCCGACTTCGTGGCCGACGATGCCGCAGCCAGGTGCCTACGCGCCCCAGCATGCAGGCGCGGGGGTGACGCCAAATTTTCCGATGAACCCGCCGCCGGCCGCTGAGTACGCTCAGCCGATCGCGCCAGCGGGTTCGGTGATGACGGCGCCAGCTCCGGTTCCCAGTCCGATGATGAACCCAGCGCAGTCATTGGCTTCGCAAGAGGAAGGCCCAGTCATGAACTTAAATGGTTCGGCTGCGCCAGGCGAAGGTGAAAAGCCTTTGCCGCGCGATCTTCTTCTGCAAAAAGTCCGTCAGTATCGTGAGTCGCAGGCCCGTCGTGCCGGAAGCCCGCAGCCCGAGCAACTGACTATGGATGTTGAAGGACCAGAAAGCTCGCTTGAGGCGGCTCGCCGCTTAGCTAGCGAAATCGTTCGTAGTCCATTTGATCCAAAGAATCTCGATGTGCCGACGTTCCTTCGTCGCAAGTCGCGCGAGGAAGAGTCGGAGAACCCGACCGTCTGATCACTCTTTGATCAGCGCGGCTTGGCGGTCACCGTTTCCGCCAGGTCGCGAAAGTCCGCTTAAGAGGCTGGAACTGAAATCAGTTCCAGCCTTTTTTATTGCCACTTTCTAAAGGCTTGCTGCGTTGCATTTCAAAAAGGAAGGTGGCACTTTACGGGTATGGTTTGGTTTGTTTCAGACCTTCATCTTCTTTCTGAAGAGGATGGGCGGTACGCAAAATTCTGCGAGTTTTTAGAGGCGCGTGAGCGCGACCAAACGACCCATGTGTTTTTAGTGGGCGACATTTTTGATCTCTGGTTTGGTTCCGATCGTTACTTTGTCCGACGTTTTGCTCGCGCTTGCGAGACCGTGAAACGTTTAACGGCAAAGGGCGTGCAAGTTCACTACTTCGAGGGCAACCACGATCTGCACTTGGCGGAAATTTGGGAAAGAGAACTGGGCGCTGTGGTGCACGATAGTGCGCGCTATTTTGATCTCGCTGGCTGGCGGGTGCGCGTGGAGCACGGTGATCAGATGAATCCGGATGATCGCGGGTATCTCATCTTGCGCGAAGTGCTGAGGTCCAAGACGTTTGCGTGGCTTTCCAAAAACCTTCCGGGTGAGTCGATTCAGCAGATCGGCGATCGTATGAGTCGTTCGAGCCGCAAATGGACTTCGTCTCATATGAAAGCTCGTGATGAGGGCGCGATCCAAAAGATGATTCGCACTCATGCGGCGCATGCCTATGACGAAGAGCCATTTGATTTTCTGATCTCGGGGCATGTACACGTCCGCGACGATTACACTTGGAACCCGAGAGAGTCTGAGGAAGCGAGAAGCTTAAATCTCGGGTCTTGGCTAGGGCCGGAGGTTGGGCCATTGGCTCCCATGACACTTTTGCTCGATGCCGCCGGTGTACACTGGAAATCGCTTGTAGAATCTACGACCTAAACGCCTCTGCTTTTCGACCTCCCAAGACCTCGTTAGTTAAGGTGAGCGCGGAGGAAAATATGTTTGAAAATCGCCTCAAGGTTATCGCTTTAGCAATGGGTCTCGCTGTTGTTGTTGGACTCGCTGTTTTTGAGTCCGGTCATAGTCAGGCACAGGGTGCCGGTGTGGCTGCATGTATCTCGGAATCCGAGGCCAAGCGCCTTGCGATGGCTCATGCTGAGACGGAGTATTGCGGACTCCCATTTGAAACGGAAGATGATCGCACGCTTTGCGAAGAAGCAAAAACTCGGGTTGCAAGAACCTGGTTCAATTCTCAAACTGGAAAGTGGGTCGCGACCCTTTGGGAAGGTTACTGCGCTCCGGCGGCCCAGTGCTGGCGCGGTGTTCTGATCACTTGTGATGGGACGTTGATTCCATTCGAAGATGGTGAGGACTAACTCTAGGACTAACTCATAGAAGGCTGATAAAGGAGCGAACGATGGGAACTCGAGCCGAAGCGTTGTTAAAAGAGTATTCGGAGAGCCACCAAAATCGCACCAATCAGATTCTGCACAAAGTCTGCGTGCCGATGATCACCCTGAGTCTCGTCGGGGCGTTGTGGGCCCTGCCGAAGCCGTCGGCGTTTGATTCGAATTGGCTGAACTTTGGTACCATCGCCATTTTTCTGGCATTGATCTACTACGCCACGCTTGGTGTGAAGTATTTTGCAAAAATGGTGTTGATGTCGGCCGTCGTGATCGGCCTTGTTGCTCTCGTGCCGGCTACGGTCTTGATGCCGGCCTCGATCGCGGTGTTTGTTGTCGGATGGATCGGCCAGTTTTACGGCCACAAAGTCGAGGGTAAGAAGCCCTCGTTTTTCAAGGACCTTCAGTTTCTTCTGATAGGCCCACTCTGGGTATTTCGTCGCTAAAGCTCGCCGGTCTCTTGGATTTTATCAATTCCAGTAAGACGGCTGCACGTTGCACTGCTGGCACGTCATTTTCACTTTGATCTTCGTTCGATTGAGGTTTGCGTACTGAAGATCGACCGTGATGCTGCCGCCGGCGAAATCGATGAGTTCGACTTTGAGGCGTTTGCGGCCTTTGTTGTGATCGAGCGAACCCACGGCGAGAAGGTCACCGGTTTTGGCATCGAAGAGACGAACAACGGTTTGTATGCGTCCGCCACCGAGGTTGAGTTCGTTGACAAAGATTTCCGCCATTCCGTTAGGCATCAGCCAATGACCGTCGGAAATTCGCATTGGAAACGGACAGTCGCGGCAGGCCTCGGCTTTGTCGGCGGCAACCGTGCTCTGGCCAAGCCAAAGAAGAGCCGCCGTCGCTAATGTGAGCAGCGGTAGAAGAACGTAGGATTTTGCGTGCGAACGGAACATGGGAACTCCCTGCCTATCAGGTTTTAGCGTCATTCACCGGCCTCCGACGCGATGACCGAGATCTTTAGATTTGGATTGAGGTAGTAACCTTGCTTGCCACGCAGGATGTACTCCGTCGACCCATCTTCTGGTTCGATCAGACGTCGTAGACGTTTGATGTTTACATATATTTTATTGTCGTGACTCTGCGGGCGATACGACTCACCCCAGACTTCGCGTACGAGGTCCTCTTTGCTCAAAGTCGCGCCGGGTTGTTTCAGCGACTTTGACATGAACACGCGCAGCAGATCGCGCAAGATGAACTGTCCGTCGAAACGAATTTCACCTTTGCGAATCTCTTGGAGGTTTCCGGACTTCAGGTTCAGTTCGAGGTCGTAGCCGTGTGCCGCGCCCCCTGTTTTCGCCATCGCTTCGTCGATGATACGGGCGATTCGTGGAAACTCTTGTCGCTTTAAGCTTCGGCGCGCGAGATCCAGATAAAGGCGCGCCGTTTGCGGTTCGTTTTTCTGGGTGAAGATGGTGCCCAGCGTGGCAAGCGTGTGTAGGTAAAGCCCGAGGTGCGGTTGATCCTTTAAGCTTTCAAAGGCTTCCCAGGTCGCTTGCAGAGCCGCATCGAGACGCCCTTGGTTGCGAAGAATCAACGCATTGAGAAGATGAGCCGATGACTCGATCTCCGAAACCGGGCAGCAGCTTAAGAGAGTCTTTAGTTTGTCGAGTTCGCGAAGTGCGTCTTCAAAGCGCTCGCGTGCGTAGAGAACCGTCGCCGCCCCGTAAAGCGGCCAAGCCAGTGCCGAGCGATCGTCGCACGTCATTGCCGACTGAATGGATTGACGAAAGCGATCCATGGCCGCCTCGTGCTGGTTGCCGCGATAGACGTGGCAGATACCAAGCACGTAGTGCAGGCGTGACCAGAGTTTGGGAGAAGCGTCGACGGTCGTCGGTTTTCCAATGGCATCCAACGTGTGAGAACTTGAGGTCTTTGATTTGCGAAGGCTTTCGATTTCCTGCAAACGTGCTTCGACTTTGTCGACCTTTTTGAAATCCTCTTGTTCTGCCAAAAGGCGCAAAACGTAGATCGAGCACTCCACGTAGCGCGTCCAATCGCCCGATCGGTAAAGGCGCTCACCTAGTTTTTCGAACTCAGGAAGCGCGCGCAGGTAGTCGCCGCGGTGGTAGGCAAAGAGAGCCGATTGAAAGCGTGCTGCGGTGGGGCCGATGCCCCATTCGATGCCCGAAAGAAGACTGAGGGACGTGGAGCCAGAGGCGCTGTTCGACGCACCACCGGATGCAGCGCCAGTTGCCGCACCGGACGTCGCACCAGACGCCGTCGAGCGTCCATGTGCTGTGGTTCGAGGTGTTCCATTCATGGACGACTTCGAGCCGGATTTTTGAGAGTCAGCGGTGGTATTCGCAGCCATGCGAGCGGCCAGTCCTGTCTTGTGTCAGTTTCTGTCTTGAGGAAGAAGAAACTGACAAAGTCTGACCTACTTAACAAGCCCTGACTCGCGGCGTACTTTTCCTGGCACGCTTCGTCGCGAACCGGATTTTTCTGTGCGTTTTTCGGTTTGTTTCTCTGTTTGCTTCTCTGTTTGCTTCTCTGCCTGCTTTTCCGCGACGCTTGCTTCCAGAGCCAGGCGTTTGGCGGCTTTGGCAGATTCATCAAGCAATTGTTGAGCATGAGCTAGCGAAGTGGCGCTCAGTTTTTCGCCTGAAATGAGGCGAGCGATTTCTCGAACGCGCTTCTCGGCGGTGAGCTGTTCAACGCCCATCGCCACGTTTCCGGCTTCTTCTTTTGTGCCCGTTTTTTGTACCTGCTTCTGGATGAAGTAGTGGGCGTCGCCGTGCGCGGCGACCTGCGGAAGATGCGTGACGCAGATGACTTGCTGGCCGCGTGCAATCGTCCTTAGCTTGCGTCCCACTTTGTCTGCGGTTTCGCCGCTGACACCGGTGTCGACTTCGTCAAAAAGGTACGTGCGTGGCAAAAGCGAATCGCCGCCACCGACGACTTGTTTGATCGAGAGCAGGATTCGCGAAAGCTCACCGCCGCTGGCGGCTTTTGCGAGAGCGCGAGGGAGGTCGGCTTTCGAAGTTCGTGTTTGAAACTCGACATCGCTGTAGCCACTAGCTCCCGCCTCGGAAAGCTCGAGCACGGAAATCAAGAACGTGACGCCCTTCATGTTGAGATCAAGAAGTTCGGCATTCACTTCGTCGGCGAAAAGCTTTGCCGCGGATTCACGTTTTTTATGAAGCTCGTGCGCCAGGCTCTGTAGCTTTTCGCGGAACGCGCGGGCTTCGGCCTCAAGGCTAGCAAGGCGCTCGTCGCTGGCTTCGAGATCGCGAAGTTCGTCTTCTGTCGCTTTTAAGGCTTCCAAAATCTCCGTCGCCGTCGTTCCGTACTTCTTTTGGAGCTGACGAAGGCGGCTTAAGCGGCTTTCCACCTCTTCTAGGCGTTCGGGGTCGGCATCAAGGGCCTGAGCGTAGTCACGCATCTCATACGCGACATCGACGATCGTGGCACGTGCCTGTTCAAGCGGTGCAAGTTTCGCGGCCAGAGCTTCGTCGTGTTGGCGCAAATCGCCCGCCCGCGAAAGCAAAGTCTGAAGTCTTGAAGAGATCGAGTCCTCATCGCCGTCAAGAAGCTCTTGCGCGCCGGCCGAGAACTCTAAGAGGCGTTTTGCGTGCTTCATGCGTTTGGCGTCTTGTTCAATAGTCACTTCGTCGCCTGGCGCAAGCTCGAGCGCGCGAATCTCGTCGCGTGAGTAGACCAAGAAGTCCAAACGAAGCGCGCGATTGCGTTCTTCTGTTTGAATGACCTGGATCTCCTCTTGGATCTCACGTAGGCGGTGATACAAGCGCTGGTGCTCAAGGCGAAGCGTGGTGGTACCAGCGTATTGATCGAGAAGCTCCAGATGGAACGTTTTAGAAAGCAGATGACGATTGTCGTGCTGGCCAGTGAGTTCGATCAGCGGCACGGTTTGGCCAGTGACTTCCACCAAAGGACTCACGAGGTCGCGAAGCGCTGAGAGCGTCGAAAGCGCGCCGTTGATATACACGCGCGCCTTTTGGCTGCCGCCGACGATGCGGCGAACGACCATTGTCGACTCGGGGCTTTCGATGCCCATGGCTTCCAACTTTTCACGAATGTCGGATCGCGAGTCGAGGTCAAACGAGCCTTCGATGATCGCAAACTCGCTTCCGTTGCGAACCGCTGTTGGTTCCGCCTTGTCGCCCATCAGGAGCCCAAGGCTTTTTAAGAGGATCGACTTTCCCGCTCCGGTTTCACCGCTAAGAATATTCAAGCCAGGCCGGAAAACCAGTTGGACGTTCTCGATGATCGCGAAGTTGGAAACTCGAAGCTCTTGTAACATTAGTTGCGCTCCCCAAATTTCAGTTTCTCACGAAGAAGCTGGAAGAAGTTGTGCGAAGGCTTGCGAACCGTGATGTGGTCAATTGGACTACGGGTTACGATGATTTCATCGGCATGAGTGATCGCACCACAGTGGGCGCCATCGACCGTGAGAATGGCGTTCTTGCCGGCATCTCGTTCTTCCTGCGTTTGCTTGAGTTGAAACTTCAAGCTCTGGTCATCCGGGAAGATGAGAGGGCGGCTGGTGAGAGCGTGCGGGCAAACAGGCGTCACCACGATCGAACGTGTGTCGGGGTGAAGAATCGGTCCACCGGCGGCGAGGTTGTACGCGGTCGAGCCTGTGGGTGTCGCGATAATCAAGGCATCCGCTTTAAGCTGGCTCACCAAGTGCTTTTCGCTATGAATTTCGATGTTGATCAGATGAGTGACCGAACCGCGCTCAAGGACCGCGTCGTTGAGTGCGAGGTACTCGGCCTTTTTCTTTCCGCCATTTCGCACTTCGATGGAAAGCATCGAACGTGGGCGGAAATCCATTTTCCCGGCGAGGGTCGCGATGACCGTGTTGAAGAGGTCTTCGACACGTGTCTCGGTCAAAAAGCCCAGCGACCCCATGTTGACGCCGAGAACGGGAACCGCGTGGCGTTCCAGCATGCGAACCGCGCCAAGATACGTTCCGTCGCCACCGAGGACGACGACGAGATCAAGGCGTTCGAGGTCCTTGCCGGTGACCGTGCGAATGCCGCGACCAAGTTTTTGCCCAGGGGCCGCCAAAACTTCGGAGCCTTGTTCTTGTAGCCACTGCGCCAGTTCCTCGCTCTTTTGGATCGCGAGGTCTGTCGACGGACGATAGAGAATCGCGATCACACGGTTGTCCAGTGTCGATCGCATCTTCTTTGTCGTACGCGGGGTCGGCGACTTTCCGACGGCCGATTTGCCGGCCGACTTGCCGGCCGACTTGCCGACCGACTTGCCGACCGACTTTTTAGAGGTCGATTTCTTCGAGATCTTTTTGACAGCCATTTTAGATCAATCCCTCACGACGAAGAAGGGCGTCTGGATCGGGTTCGCGTCCGCGGAAGCGCTTGTAGAGTTCCATCGGATCTTCCGAGCCACCGCGAGACAAAATATTGTCGCGGAAGCTTTTGGCGACTTCCGGATTGAAGATGCCTTTTTCTTTGAAGTACTCAAACGCATCGGCATCCAAAACTTCCGCCCACTTGTAGCTGTAGTAACCGGCCGAGTAGCCGCCTTCAAAGATGTGCGAGAAGGCTGTTGAGATCGCAGTGCCTTCCACTGGCGGGAAGAGCGCGGTCTTGGCCGTCGCTTGGCGTTCAAACGCGATCACATCCGTGATGCCGGAAGGGTCGGCTGCGTGCCATGCCATATCGACCGCCGCGAAGCTGAGTTGGCGGATCGCAAAGTAACCGGCCTGGAACTGCGAGCTTTTGCGAATCTTCGTGATCAGTTCTTGCGGGATGATTTCGCCGGTTTGGTGGTGCTTGGCAAACAAGCCGAGGGCCTCTTGCTCGCTCACCCAGTTTTCCATGATCTGCGAAGGAAGTTCGACGAAGTCCCAATAGACGTTTGTTCCGCCTAGCGAGACGTACTTGCAATCCGAAAGCAGGCCATGAAGCGCATGTCCGAATTCGTGGAAAAGCGTTTTCACTTCGTCGAGTGTCAAAAGCGACGGCGCATTGGCCGTTGGCTTTGTGAAGTTGCAGACGATGGCGATGTGTGGACGTTCAACCGCGCCGGAGGCTTTCGCGTTCCATTGGTAGAAGCCCTGGTCGCGGAACGATGTCATCCAGGCGCCACTGCGTTTGGAGGCGCGCGGGAAAAAGTCGGCGTAGAAAAGACCGACGTGGCGGCCCGAGCTCTCTTCCACGACTTCGTACGTTTTCACTTCCGGGTGGTGTGTCGGAATGCCGCTGACAGGTTTGAACACCAAGCCAAAGAGCTTTCGTGCGTGTTCAAAAACACCGTCGATGACTTTTTCGAGTTGGAAGTAGGGGCGAAGTGCTTCCTCGTCGAAGTCGTGAAGCTTCAGTTTCAATTTCTCCGACCAGAAGGCGTAGTCCCATGGTTCGAAGCTTTCGTCACCCGATGTGTCTTTCTTGAACTGGCGAACTTCGGACAGATCGCGGCGAGCCGCCGGCTGAACCTTGTCCATCAGGCGATCCAAAAACTTCTGCACAGTCTCGGGGTTCGAGGCCATGCGCTCTTCCAAGACAAAATGAGCGTGCGTTTTGTAACCGAGCAGGTTGGCGCGTTGGTGGCGAAGCTTCGCGATTTCCAAGAGAACGGTTTGGTTTTCGTTCAAAGCTCGGCCGTTGTAGGCACGCCACAGCTGTTCGCGCAGCCGACGCTTGGGAGAGTAGGTCATGAACGGAATGAAGCTAGGGGCATGAAGTGTCACGAGCCACTTGCCCTTGAGATCCGCTTCGTCGGCCGCTTCTTTGTAGCTCTCGATGGCTTGTGCGGGAAGCCCTTCGAGGTCCGCTTTGTCGTCGATGACGAGTTTGAATTCGTTGGTCGCTTTCAAAACGTTGTCGCCGAATTCGGGAACGACCTTCGCGAGTTTCTGATCGATTTCGCGAAGCTTGGTTTTATCCGTTTCGTTAAGCAGGGCGCCGTTTCGGATGAAGCTCTTGTAGAGCTTTTCCGCGAGGCGAAGCTCTTCGCCCTTAAGGCCTTGCGTCTCGCGGGTGTCCCAGGCGGCTTTCACGCGTTTGAAGATGCCAGCGTCTAAGAGCAAGTTGCTCGAGAAGTCGGCCAAGATCGGCGATAGCTCTTTGTTGAGTGCTTGCATCTCGGGATCGGAGTTTGTGCCCACGAGGTTGTAGAAAATCGAAACCACATGGTTGACCCGCTCGGGAACCGTTTCGATTTTGAGAATCGTGTTGGCGAACGTCGCAGGAGAGGTATCGGCACGGACTTCGGCGAAACCTTTTTCCGCAATCGCGATCGCGTCTTGCAAAGCTGGTTTGAAGTGTTTTTTTTCGACGCGGTCGAAAGCGAAAGCGCCGAAGGGATTGGTCGAAAGCTGGAGGAGTGGATTAGAAGAATCTGTCATCTTCTGGTGTCTACCACAGATGCTTTTAGCTGCACGCGCTTGCTGCAATGCAGCCGTGCGGCGGACCGCCGATTTTCAAGGGCTTCGGGGGGCGCCTGCCTGTTTTCCAGGCCATGGCTTGTGCCCCCGATTCTTCTAAAACCCTTCGGTGATCATGTGCAGGGTAATGGCTTGGATCGCCAAGAAGAGGAGCCACGTTAAGATCGCGGCGTGTGCCACCTCGGCGGCCGTTCGAACGATCTTAAGAAGCGTCATCGCGCACAGACTCCGATAGGGGAGTTCGGTGCCAGCGGACGGCAGTAAGCCGTGTCACCACACGAGTTCACTCCGACTTGGCAAGTCTGTCCGACTTGGGTCGCGCACGAAAGCTGAACCGAAGCTTGATACTGAGGCTGGGGATAGGCGTAAGGGCGTTGGCGGCGAATCGGCATCGGCTGACGGTACACCACCGGGTTATTCAGAACGTGGCCATAGCCCGCGTAACCAGCGTATCCAGTAAAGGCGAAGCCGCCGGATGGCCCGAGCTGCCACCACGCGATGTTGTGGCCATGAAGGTGCTGTGTGGGTACGCAGACCAGACCGTAGCGAGCATCGCACATCGCTTGGCTGCCGGTCGGGCAGCCGCAGAAGCCGTGCTGTTGATGGCCTTGAGCGTAGGGTCCCATTTGAATTGGCTGACCGTTGAAGTCGTAGCCGTAAGGCACCACGTTGTATTGTGCGTGAGGCGCGCGATGCCAGTTCTGCTGGCGCGGCTGATAATTGGTCTGGCCTTGCGCGCAGGCCTGTGTCGGAGCCGACATGGGGGTGAGGGCGACGACTTTGTCGCCTTCGCCGGAGTTATTTTGATTCTTGTCGCAAGCCGTAGTGAAGAACGCGAGCGAAAGCGGAATGGCGAAGCTCAAAGCGACGCGCATGTAGTTCATTACCCACGAGAGTTTTTGTGCATGGTTGATGTTGGATGTGTTCATTTCGAGTCCCCGTTTTCTTGGTCCTTTTGGCGTAAGCTCATCTGCGTAAGCCCACCTTGGGAGTGCCCGTTTCGTGCCAATTTTTGGCGCCGTGAGCGTGACGGACAGGCCCTCGGGCCAGGAGCCGGCGGCGAGGTTTTTTGAGAAAAGTTCCGATAAAAATTTGCACGAAGTCTTGCGAGCGAGAAATGAGCGGGTGCCTGTGAGCTTTCGCGAAAACTCGTTCATGGAAAGCGCGACGGAAGTGGGGTGGAGCCAAAGTTTCACTGAAAGTGGCGCGATTGAACAAAATTGCGAGGCACCGTGAAAGCGTTCTAAGATAGGCTATGGCCTTTTATTTCGTCTCCCTCATCGCATTCTGTATAGGACTGATCGGGCTCACACCGTCGACGGCGATGGCGCGTAAGTTCGATATGCCAAACGAACGTTTCTCCACGTATTTTGGCGGCGGCTATGGCCTTTCAAATGTTTCGGATCATGCGTTTGCGATGTCGTCGGGTAGCGGTGTTCAGACGGATCAAGTGGTTGGCAGCAACTACTCAGGCGAACTCGGTGTTTTGTTTGGCTCTCAGCGGTTTCAGCTGCGCGTGGGTGGGGAATATCTCTTGGCCAAGGCCTTGGAGGGCGTAAACGGAAGCTCGGGCGCGACTCCCTATTTCACGATGAGTTCGAAAATCACGGCGCTTATTCCCAAGGCCTCGATTGAGATTCCCGTCTGGAAGAGGCTTGAATCGCGAATCAGCCTAGGCGGCGGTGCGGGCATGGCCTCGGTTTCACTTGAGCAAAGCTACACGATGACCTCGGCCGGAGCCACGGCTTTGGGTGTCAGTGACTATATCGAAAAGGGTGAAGCTTCCGTGACGATGTGGAACGCGTACTTGATCGGCGAGACGCTGCTTGTGGACACCACGACGGTCGCTTTGGAGATGGGGTACCGATCGCTTAAGGTGGGATCGTTAACCAGTCAGAAGGCGACTTCCGCGATCACGGGTGGACAGTCCTCCGGAGGCACTTTGCTAAACGGCGACGGGAGCGCGCGGTCTTTTGACTTCGGCGGCGCTTACGTCAATCTCTACTTCCGTTTCTATCTTTGAGCTCGTCTTTAAGAGCTCTGACTTTCCGCCATGGTCGTTCTGAAAGTTCTACTCTTTCTATCGGGAGTTGAGGCGAATCTCGGCGATTGACGATAAACTCGCCGACCAGATGGTCCTCTTATTTTTCGCTCGAACTTCGATTGTCGTTTTGCTGGTTTCGGTGGCCACGTCGTTGGCGCATGCCGCACGCCCCAGCTGTGACACGCAGTTCGTGTCGATCGCCGAAGTGGCGTCGCCTTCTCGCTTCGAGAGTTTTTACGTCGAAGTGAAAACGGAGACGTCGGATCATCGTGTCGTGTTCTTCGATCAATTGAAAGCGAAGCGAGGCAAACCCACGCTGGTTTTGTTGAACGGTCTCTTTGTTCCGCGCGAGGACCTTAGGGCGTTTCGTGAAACTTTCGAGGC
Organism: Bdellovibrionota bacterium; assembly: GCA_963170185.1. Lineage (GTDB taxonomy): Bacteria > Bdellovibrionota > Bdellovibrionia > Bdellovibrionales > JAMPXM01. The sequence continues at coordinate 24,158 of CAUJGS010000114.1, read as the reverse complement.
GCAATCAAAAGGTGAAGGGCTTTTGATCATGCACTACAGCACGCAGATGGAGTCGTTGGCGATGCGACACCACTTAAGTGGCGACGCTGCGAAGAACGTGCGTGAGGACATGGCGTCTGTCGACTTTGGGCGAGAGGTCGCCGAGGTTTTAAAGGTCGCCGATCTGCGCGGACCGATTGTGTTGGTTGGCTACTCGTACGGCGGATTGCCGCTGGCGCGATTTTTAGAGCTTTATCGAAACGGTGAAGCGAAGCTGCCTGGTGGTCGAAACCAGATTCGAGAGTCGATCTTTCTTTCTACCTTGGTCGAAGCGGTTGATGAGATTCCGATGGGGTCCGTTGTTCTTGCCGGACGCAACGCGGTCGAAAGCATGATGATGCTCAACCCGTGGATGGGCGGGCTCGAGTCCGTTAAACGTCTAAGGGGTCATTCGGCCCGTAGCTCCGCCGTTGGCATTGTCGATGGGAATCTGATGGGCGGGTTCAAGCTGCCCGACGGCGTCGATCGCAGCGCGATGATTCTTGGGCTGACGGCGCAAATTGGCGCGGCGGCGGACTTCAGTCTTCGAACAGAGGGCAAAGCGGCTCAGCCGAACACGGGCGCCGTGCATTTTTTCATCGCGGGCGGGGAGTCTGCGGGGCGTATGGTGGCTCAGAAGGCCGCAGCGGAAGCCTGGGGCGTGACGCCTGAAATCGTGCCTGATGTTCCTCATCACGCGCTCGCGCATAAGCCGGAAGTCCTAGTGCCAATTCTACTCAAGCGCTTGCGCTGAACGAAACCTCCGTTTTGCGCCACCGCGCAGTTTCTGAAGCGCTTGCGCGAAGAAACCTCCTAATAGAGGGCGTCGATGACGGCTTTGTAGCGCTCGTCGACGACTTTGCGTTTGATTTTTAGAGACGGCGTGAGCTCTCCGTTTTCGATTGTGAAGTCGTTCGGCAAAATCGCGAACTGTTTGATGGTCTCAAACGACGCGAGGTGGGAGTTTGCATCCGCGACGGCGCGACGAATGAGATCTTTGACCTTGGGGTTTTCGCTGGCCTCTTTGATATTGCCAAGCTGAAGCCCTTGCTCCTTCGCCCAGATGGAAACGGTGTCCCAGGCCAGCGTGACCAAGGCGATGCAATACTTGCGATTGTCGCCATGAATGTGGACGTTGGAAATGTAGTGCGAGAGTTTCACCAAGCCTTCGAGGCGTTGCGGAGCCACGTACTTTCCACCGGCCGTTTTGATCAGGTCCTTTTTGCGGTCCGTGATGCGCAAGCGGCCTTGTTCGTCGAACTCTCCGATGTCGCCGGTGTGAAACCAGCCGTCCACCAAAACGGCTTTGGTCGCTTCGGCGTCGCCTAGGTACTCACGCATCACTTTGCGCGATTTGATCAGGACCTCGCCGTCGTCGGCGATTTGCACTTTCACATCGCCAATGGGTTTTCCGACCGTGCCGAAGCGATAGTCAAACGGCGTGTTCACGCAAACCGCGGCCGTGGTTTCGGTGAGACCGTAACCTTCCAATACCAAGAGCCCGGCCGCATGAAAGAACTCGGCGATTTCACGGCTCAAGGGAGCGCCGCCGCTGACGGCAAAGCGCAGACGGCCTCCCATTCGTTCTTGAATGGAGTCGAAGACCAGTTTTCTCGCCGCCGCGTACTGGACGGCGACATCGAGAGGAATCGCGCGCTTTTCTTGTTTGCAGCGACTGATCTCGCGGCCGGTCTCGAGCGCCCAGTCGAACACTTTGCGACGAAGCGGAGAGATATCCGCTTGCGCGAGGATGCCCGCGTGGATTTTCTCAAAGATCCGTGGAACCGCCACGATGATGGTGGGGCGAATTTCTTGAAAATCTTGTTTGAGTCGATCGATGGAGACGGCAAAACCCATGGTGAAGCCGAGCAGGGCATGGCCCCAGATTTCGATGCGACCAAGAACGTGTGCAAACGGCAAGAAGGTGAGAGTGATGTCGTTGCTGCTCACGCCCAAAAGAGGAAAGGCTTCTGAGACTTCGCTAAAGGCTTGCACGTGAGTGTGAACGACGCCCTTGGGCCTTCCGGTCGTGCCAGAGGTGTAGATGATCGTGGCGACGTCATCGGGCTTCACTTCGCCCACGGCCAACTCGTACAGAGTGGGGGAAACCTTAAGAGCTTTTTCACCGAGCATTTGCATCTCGTCGAGCGTCGTTGCTTCCGTGAAGCTCGGGATCTCGGCGGCCGGTGCAGAGTCGATGAGAACGACTTTCTCGGGTCGTCGCAGTTTCGACTCGCGTCCCAGAATGCCGTGCATCTTTTTAAAGACCGAAAGGTCCTCGACGAAAAGTAGCTTCGCTTGAGAGTCGTGCAAGATGAAGGCGATATCGTCCGGTGTCGAGCTTGGGTAGATGGGGACAGTGACTGCGCCCAGCCCCAAGATCGCCAGATCAAGAGCGGCCCATTCCAGACGTGTGTTGGCGAGGATGGCAACACGATCGCCTTTTCGAATGCCGAAAGCTTGAAGGCCAGCAGCTAGTGAGTCGACGAGTTTGCGATAGTCCGTCCAATTGAGTTCGAGCCAGTTCGTGTTGCGCGCCGTACGGCTTTGTGGAAAGCGCACAGCGGTTTTCGTCGGGTGGCGTTTTGCCGTTTCGAGAAAGCGTCGAGTGATAGTGTCGGCCATGCCTAGGTCTTGGCAGAAATCGCTCGAAAAGTCACGGCAGTGATGGACTTCGTGATTAACGGCTAGCGGGACGCGGGCCGCTGATGTTCGCGCGCGGAATCAGCGTGATTCGACGAGTCGTGTTTTCAGAGATACGCACTTTGACTTCGTCGGTCGCTTTCGTCGCAGGATCGAATACACGCACCGTGATGTCCTGATCGGCGGGGACTTCGAATCCTGCCACAGGGCCGCGGGCCGCGATGACCTTGCCGTCGATGGAAATTTCGCCATTACCCATGACGGTGATGTCGAGGTAAGCTTTACGATCCGCTTTCAGATTGACCGAGAGCGAACGACCTTGCTGAACGATCAAGCGGTCAGACGCCGGCTTGTAGCCGTTCATGCGAAGTGTCCACTCGATCTCATCGCCGTCGCGAACCGAAATTGTCGTTGGTGTAACTTCACCGGTCGATTTTCCATTCAGGAGAATTTCAGCTCCTGGCGGATTCGACGAAATCGGCAGCATGACCTTGGAGGGTTTCACCGAAGGAAGCTCCACTTTCGCGAGATCCTTAACGGGGACTGTCTCCGGCGGCATCATGCCGGCGTCACGCATGAGCTTGGTTACAAGGCTCTGCGAGCGTTCCGGATTTGAGAAGTGCCAGATCGCTCCGACTACGAGGACGCCGATGACCATGAGTACGGTGATCAACGAAGCGTAGTTTGAGCTTTGACGATGAAACGAACTGTTTTCGAGTCGCGAGCGTGTGCCGCCACCGCCGTAAGTTCCAGCGTGGGTCATACCGCCGATTCCCATGCCGCCACCGGCCGCCATTCCGCCGCCGCTACCTAGGCCTGTGCCCATAGCGTTGGCTGTTGCGCCCGGATTTCCTCCGGTTCCCACATTGGCATATGGGTTGGGACCGCGTTTTGGTCCTTCTAGCTTTAAGCCTCCACCTTCGGGCGTCTTGATTCCGCCTTCGATGTCTTTGGCTTCAAGGATGTTTACTTTTCCTTGCTGACGAACTTCAAATGGTGACGAGTTCGCGGACTCACGATCGTCGCGACGGGGACGCGCGTCGTGCCGTTTTTCATAAGCGCGATCATCCGTGTCTGGACGTGTGATGCTCTTTTGCGTTTGCACGGCCGAGTTCGAGTACTCGTCAAGAGCGGGAACCGGTGTGCGACGCTTAGGGCGAATCAACTGCGAGAAGTCGAGCTTCGCATAGTCGAGAAGTTTGCGATGAGTGTCCTCGATCTCTTTAGCAAAGAGCGTCTTCAGGAACTTTGCAAAATCTTGCTTCGAAAAGTCCGGATACTTCAGGTTCAAGAAGCGATGTAAGTCGCGATGCAAGTCTTCGGCATTGCGATAGCGAAGGTTACGATCCTTTGCCAAAGCTTTCGAAACGATTTTCTCGAGCTCCGGAGGGATGTTCGCGTTTAGCTTACGAAGCGGCTGAATATTGCATTCTTTGATCTTGCGAAGAATCTCGATCTCGTTTTTGCCGACGAAAAGGCGGTCGTTTGCGAGAAGTTCCCACAAGATGATACCAAGCGAGAAGACATCGGTACGTTGATCGACTTCCTGCGCGTCGGCTTGTTCAGGCGACATGTAACCGAATTTCCCTTTCAGGGTTCCGGCCCGTGTCGATTCGATCTGGGTTTCCGCTTTCGCGATACCGAAGTCGACGACTTTGATTTCGCCTTCGAAACTGATCATCACGTTGTGCGGGGACATGTCGCGGTGAATGATGTTCAGTGGCTTTGCCGTCGCTGGGTTTAAGCAGCGATGGGCGTGATCCAGACCAGCGGCGATCTCTTTTGCGCAGTAAACGATGTGTTCGATACCGAGCGAGCTATTGGCTGTTTTTACCTTGTTCAGGATCTGCTTCAAGTTTCGTCCGTTGACGAAATCCATGACGATGAAGAACTGGTTTTTCTCCATACCGAACTCGGTGATGGTCACGATGTTCGAGTGTTGGAGGTTGATGGCGATCGAAGCTTCGTCTTTGAACATCTCCACGAACTCAGGTTGTTCCGAGAACTGAGGGAGGATGCGCTTAACCGCAACAAACTTACCGACGCCACCGGCGCCGATGCTGCGTGCGAGATAAACTTCTGCCATACCGCCCATGGCAAGCTTTTCCAGCAGAACGTACTTACCAAAGGTTTCAAGTTTCATTAGATCCACGTCTCTTCATCGGTAATAGCGGATAACGCCTTGAGAATTCAGAAGTCTTACAGCGGTAAACAGGACCGTTACTGGACCACTTCGCGCAATATCGACTGGACCTCGGGACGGTGAATGGTGAAAATTGAGACATCTTGGAAAGGGAAGTGCCGTGCTTTGGGTTGGTTTGACCGGAGGAATCGCATCGGGAAAGAGCACGGTCGCCGAAATGCTCGGCCGGGCCGGATACACTGTCATTAGCGCGGATGGCTTGTCTCATCTTGCGATGGCTCCAAAAAGCCAAGGCGCCAAGCAGATTCGCTCGCTCTTTGGCGATGCGGTGTTTGACGACGGAGACGTCGTCAACCGTGGCCGCTTGGGCGCGATTGTCTTTGCGGATACGTCTGGAAAGCACAAGGCGGCCTTAGAGGGTATTTTACATCCGGAGGTGCGCAGGCTTGCTCAGGCCGAGCGAGACCGACTCGCCAAGCGCGGCGATAAGCTCGCATTTTATGAGATCCCACTTCTTTTTGAGAAAAATTTGAAATCTCACTTCGATAAAGTGGTCTGTGTTGCCGTCGATCCAGATGTTCAGCTTCAGCGCTTGATGGCGCGAGCGAAACTCACAGAGCCAGAGGCGCGCGCCAGAATCTCATCGCAGCTGCCTCAGGAACAGAAAGTGAAGCAGTCGGACTTTGTAATCTGGAATCACGGTGACCTAACGAATCTCGCGAAGGCGACCACGGAAGTGCTTAGCGAGCTAGAAAGATTCGCCTAGAAACTGTAGGCGAGTCCGGCGAGCGCGGTGAGGGTGCGATCGGATGTTCCGATATGTGCTTCGAGGTCCATTCGTAAGCCAATCGACCCCCAGGTGTTCCACTCGAAACCACCGGCCAAGCGCGCGCGCCAGTTTGCCAATTTCAGCAATGTCACGAGTTCCTCGGAAGGGACGACTCGGACTTCGAGCCCATACTTGTAGAAAAATCGAAAACGAGCATCATCGAGAAAGTGAAATCTCGAGGCGTGAATCAGGCCGGTTCCTGAAGCCAAGAGATCGGCGCCGGCTTCGGAGCGGCCATTTTCCGGGAATGAAAAACGGTATTGAAACCCGATTGTGGAACTTGGGTTGGCGATATCGGAAAGGTTGGCACCGATGCCGCCATGAAAGCTCAAGGCCTGGCGATAGTGATAAAAATAGTCATGCGAACGGTCGACCTTTAGGCGGACGGGGGGCGGCGTCGTGATCTCGATTTGGTTGGCTCGGCCGATTTCTTCGGGCGTTGGCGGCGCATCGGTTTTTTGTTCGACCGTGAGATCCGGCGAAGGGGGCGGAGTCGAAGCGTGAGTCGTCGCAACAAAGAGCATGAGAATAAGAAATGCGATGACCGGTTTTGAACAATTCATGAGGCTATAGGCTAGAGAGTTCCCTTCGACATGGGAAGTCAGTCTCGACCTTCGTCGCAGAAAGAATCAGAAAGTGAGCTTTGCTTAAAATCTCATTAGACTGAATCGGTCGACGGAGTTCGACGTCTCCCTCTTCAGAACATGAGTCCACGGAGCAGATTGAAATGAAGTTTTCTATTCGAGGTAGTTTGCCAGTTGTTCGTGTGTTGGCTTGCTTGATTGCTGGGGCAATTCTCACGACGCCAAACGGTTCACACGCACAAGTGGGTGACGTAAAAGACTTTACGATTCACCAACCCGGAATGAGTGTGCGCGCGATGGGGATGGGTGGTGCGTTCACGGCGGCTGTCGACGATTATAGCGCGATCTTCTACAACCCGGCATTTTTGGTGCGCTTGGAGGAAGGCAATACCAACCTCTCTTTGCTACACGTGGGCATCGACGAAAAGTTTCCGAAGTTCTTTGGCGACATCGGAGATGTCTCGTCGAGCAACGACGTATCGCGAATCACGAGCTTTCTCGAGTCGAATTATGGCAACCACTATTCGGCGCGAATGGGCTTCTTGAATGCCTACATGGCTCGTCCAGGCTGGGCGGTGGCGGTGATTCCGGTCGACCTTTCTCTTGAGATGCGAGTTGCTCAATCCGTTGGGCCGCAGGTTCAGGTCGTCGCTCGTCAGGATACGACGATCGCCTACGCGCGCGCATGGAACGGGAAGCTTGAGTCCGGAAAACTTTCGTTTGGTGTCACGGGGAAGGCCATTTATCGCGGCTATTTCAATCGTTCGATCAATGCGGTTGAGTTGGCGTTTGATGACAATATTTTGCGTCCTCAAGATGCACGTGAGGGGATGACGTTTGACGCCGACTTGGGCGTGCTCTACTCGCCGGATGTTTCTTCGCATCCTGTCTTTAGCAAAGCGGCGCCGACTTTCGGGTTAACGGTTCGCAACGTTCTCGACTACGGCTTTAAAACAAATCTCCATTTGCTGGATCCAAATTCCGGCGAGCCTGATCGGCTTCAGCGTCGTATCGATGTCGGCTCGGCGTTTGAGCTTCCGGACTGGTGGATTTGGCGTTCGCGGTTTGCGTTCGATGTTCGCGACATCCTTCACGAGAACTGGACCTTCTCCAAAGGTGTTCACATGGGTGCCGAGTTCTTGTGGAAGGTGAAGTCTTGGTTTCAGGGCGGTTGGCGCTTTGGTATCAATCAAGGCTATTTCACGGCGGGATTCAGCGGCGACTTCGCCGTCTTCCGCTTGGATCTGGTCACCTATGCTCAAGAAGTTGGGACTAGCGACAGTCCCAAAGCTTCTCGGATTTACATGACGAAGATGTCGATGGATTTTTGATTCTTTAAAGAGTTCAGTGTTTCGGACAGCGCGTGCCGGTCGCCGTCGATTTCGAAACGCTTTTCTCGATTCCACGGCAAAGTTTAGACGGCGAGGGTAGTACCTCGCCGTTTTCATTTGCGCTTTTTAAGCGCTCGGCCAATTCAAAGAACAGCGGTGTCAGGCTGCGGTGAATGGTGCTTGCGATGTGCGAAGGCTTGCGAGCGTGGCCGTCAGCATAACCGCGGGCGCAGAGTTCGTTTTCAAATGCGTCGTCGACTTCGATGCCTTCGGTGAAGATACGATAGAGCCCGGCGACCATGCCTGTGCGATCTTCGCCAGCTGTACAATGGAAGTAGAGTGATCGACCCTCTGCCTGGGCGTCCGTGATAATCTGTAACGCCGTCGCGGCTTGTTCGCAGGTGTTGGCGACGTCGGGTTTGTTCCACTGCATCAGTAGGTGATGCACACGGTCCTCCGGTAAACCCGCCGCCAAGAGCGCTTCGATCTCGCGCGCCACTTCGCCTTTGGTGTCGACCTTCAGGATAAGAACCTCTTCGACTCCGGCTTCAACTAAAACGCCGACATTTTTTGACGATGGCTGAGCGCCGCGAATCAAGCTGCCGTCGGAGGTGAGAGCGAAGACGTTTCGTACTTTTTTGGAAATGGCTTTGGCGTCGGCTGCCCAAACCGGCGTCGCCAAAAATCCGTTTGCCGCGACCACGAATCCACAAAGCCCGAGTGTTAGGTTCCCCAAAAACATAAAGCCCCTCCCGTGATAGGGAAGGGCTTTAGTCGAAACTCGAGCCTGGGCGCAAGGTGAATTGCGACTATTGAAGAAGAGCGAGTAGCTGTTCGCCAATGGCTTGCGCGTCGCCTGATCCTGTCGAGATGGCGTCGCCAAGTTTTAAACAGATCTCGTTTCCTGTGAAAGAAGAACCGGGGCTGCAATACGCGTCGTTCATTTGAAGGGCGATATTGCCGACATTTTTCTTGTCATCAACGGTACCGGTGCCCGCGAGGTTGGTGATCGCGTTTTGAATCGTGGCTGGATCAAATGACGGATCAAGAGGGTTGGCGTTAGCTGGAATCGTACCACCAAGACCGGTTTGGGTGATGAAGGTGGCAAGCTTGGACATCGTCACAAGACGTTGCATCGAACGCACGCCAGAGCGCGTGCAATTGAGAACCGCGCTATCGACCGAGTGAACAGACGAGTTGTTGCTGAAAACGAGGTAGGCCATCGCCGTGGCCATTGGGCTTTGGCCGCCGCCATTGCCGTCTTTCAGGCGTTGAAAGGCGCTTGCCATGCGTTCGCCGGTGAAGCCTTGTGCGATGTAGTTTGCTGAGCAGCGGATCAGGTACGCTTTTTCATTGTCGAGTCCGTCGACCAGAGCGTAGCAACGATCGGCGTCGCCTGCCGTGCGTGCGAAGTCGATACAGTCTTGTGCGCTCGCGAGCTGGCGATCTTCGGGAGTTTCGCAGGCCGAGAGAATCATCGTAGCGAGACCTGCCAACGAGAGCCGGATCAGTTTTGAATTCATTTTTGTTACCTCTCCAAAGCTCTATGATAGCGCCTCTGGAGCGTTCAGAAAAAGCGTAAGAAATCGAACAAAGACTTTGCGGACCTAGGTCGGGCGAGTCGAGGCCAGTTCGACATCGATGTCGCCGGATCGTCTCAATCCGGAACAAGGATGTGTCGATACGAGATTAGTTAAGAGGTGTGATATGATCCGCGAAAATTCATCCATTCCATGCATCGTGAAAAGGCGTGTTCTGGCTGCATTGTTCGTGAGCGTGACGGCTCTCTTTTCGAGCTCGTTGGCATCGGCGGCATCTTTTAACGGCGAGATCGACGAGTTTTACACGGGCGTTCGTTCGCTTGGGATGGGCGGTGTTTATGTTAACACGGTCAACGATGAGACGGCGATTCTGACAAACCCGGCAGGCCTTGGAAAGCTTCGCGACTATACCTTTACCATTGCGGACCCTGAGCTTCACGGAGCCTTTGCCAACACGGAAATCGTGAATGTCACAAACTTCATGGATGCAATTTCGATTCAAGGTCTTTTAGATCGTCTCAATCAGGCGCGGGGGCAGCATTGGCATTCGAAGATGCAGCTCTTTCCTTCGTTCGTTGCGCCGAACTTTGGTGTCGGTCTGTTGGCCAAGTATCAGATCAATGCCTCGGTCGATCCCGCTGGAACGAACTATCGCCTTGATTACGTAAACGACTGGGCCTTGGCACTTGGTTACAACTTTCGCATGTACGGCGGTATTCTCAAGATGGGAGTGACCGGTCGTTTCGTGAACCGTTCGGAGATTCATGACGATCTCGATCCGGCTTCGACAGGATTGACCGTCGCCGGGCTCGCTCGCGAAGGGATGGGGATTGCCGCGGATGCCGGGCTGATTCTCACGGCTCCGGTAGCGGGCCTGCCGGCTCTTGGTGTTAGCGTGCGAGACGTCGGCAACACATCTTACGATTTTCGCGAAGGGATGTTTAATGCCACCGCGCTTCGTCCGCGTGATACCGAACAAACGGTGGATGTCGCTCTTAGCTTTCAGCCGATTCTCGGCAATCGAACGCGCACCACGATCGCATTTGAGTATCACGGCATCACGACACCTTTGGTGGAATCCGAAGAGGATGCGATCAAGCGCTCGCATGCCGGGATCGAATTCAACTTCGCGGACTTCGCGTTCGTTCGGGCGGGAGCTAATCAGGGCTACTGGACTGCCGGGCTTGAGTTTGCGACCGAAAAATTTCAGCTCCAAGTGGCCTCCTATGGCGAGGAAATCGGCCATCCAAACGGTCGACGCGAAGACCGACGTTGGGTTGGAAAATTTGCCCTTCGGTTCTAAGGCGTCTATTCCTGTGTCTAGTTTGAACGTCTAGTTTGATCGGTCTAGGGCCCCGTGGACGGGCGCTTCTCGCTATCATAATAGGATGAGGTTAGCGCCGATTCACGCACGTTATATTGGTCGATTTCCAGCGTTTGCTCTCGTTGTATTCTTGATTGCTGCGTCTTCGCTTTCTTGCAGCCAAAATGCTTTTTTGGAAAGCGCCAAGCGTGACACAGATGCGGCTCTCTTGTTTGAAGCCAAAAAACAAATGAACGGGTCGCAGTGGACGGCCGCGATCGACACTCTGCTTCGCATGTCGCCCACGGGACGCGCCGAACGCGCTGCCAAGACGGCACTCGCTTCGGCCTATGCTGGGCGCTGCGGTTTGAATCTCATTCGACTTGCTGATCAGCTTTCGAATGCTGGCAATGGTGGCGGGTTGTTTGCTTTGTTCATGGGGGCGTTGCAAAACGCGACGGTGTCGTCGGTTGCGGACTGTAAAGAGGCGGAAGAAACTCTGCGCTCGATTTCGACAGATCCAGCGGCGCGCACGGTAGATGAAAACCTGATGCTTTCGTTTATCGAGTTTTCCAAGATGGGAGCGATTCTTGCGACCTACGCCGACACCAATAACGACGGCACGGCCGACCCGGGGTTTGATGCCTGCAATGTCGCCGATCTCCCAGAAGCGATGGTTCGAGAGTTCGGCACTGGGATCACGCTTGCGATTGAAGGATTGAACGCGTCGGGCTCGACGCTGGGCTCTTCTTTGGCGACGGCTGTTTCGGGAGCATGTTCGGCACTTGCTGGTGTGAACCCGGCTTATGATTTTTGTAGCATCACGGAACCCGCCGATTTTTCGGCCGACCAGGTGAAGGCTTTGGCGGGCCTGATTCATAGTGAAGACGATCCCGGACTGGGGACATGCACGGACACGCTGGCGGCGTGCGTGTGTCCTTGATGACGAAGTCCTTTTTTTCGACGCTGACAATTTTATGGCTGCTGACTTTGGCGAATGGGCCTCGAGCGCATGCGGCGGAGTTTCAGGAGACATGGGGTTCGGCACGCGCGATGGGTATGGGCGGTGCCTTCACGGCTGTTGCCAGCGATGGCGATGCGCTTTTGTACAACCCGGCAGCTCTGGCAAGGGTGTCGGGCGTGCATTGGACGATCATGAATCCGCGGTTGGGTGTGAATGGTCAGCAGGCCATGGAGATCGTGCAAACCGCATCTTCGGGCTCGACGTTTGCGGACATGCTCGACGACCTCTATGGCAAAGCGGTGTGGTTGGGAGGCGGCGCAATGACTTCGTTTGTCGTGCCCAACTTCGGTATCGCGGGCTACGCCAACGGCAACGTCGGACTCAATCTGCAGAACCCGGCTTATCCGGAAATGAATATCAACTACATCTTCGATTACGGTTTGGCACTGGGTGGAGCGATCGACTTCATTCCCGGTGTTTGGTCCGTCGGTGCCACGGTTCGGCGTGTGAATCGCACGGGTACAAATCTGCCGCTTGGTGCGGCCGTGCTTTCGGATCTCGATATCGACGCGATCAAGGAGCAGCTTAAGAATCGAGGCACGGGATACGGTCTTGATATCGGAACGATGCTCACGGTGCCGTCGCCGATACGACCGACGCTTGCCGTGACGATTCGTAACTTCGGTTACACGGCGTTTAGTCACGACGAAGGTGTAACGGCGCCACCGCGTGCCGAACCGGATATCACCATCGGAGGTTCGCTCACGTTTGATACTCCGCTTTTTGATATCACCACGGCGATGGACTATCGGTACGCGGACCGTTCGGATATTCAAGTCGGCAAAAAGATCAATCTGGGGGTGGAGTTTGATCTGCCTCTCTTGCAGCTGCGTGCGGGTTTGCACCAAGGTTATTACGCCCTGGGAACGACGTTTGATATGGGCGTGCTTTCGTTTGATCTTGCGACGTATGGGGTTGAGCTAGGGGAGTACCCAGGGCAAATGGAAGATCGTCGCTACATGGTTCAAATGAATCTCGGAATCGGTTTGGACTTGGGACTCTTTGGTGGTTCCGGTAGCGATAGCTCCGGAGGCTCCTCGGCCTCTGGTCGCCGACGTCTTAAGCAGCGTCGATAGCGGACTCTCTTGAGCGCCTGCGCCGCGCCTTGCCGTTTTGCCACTGAGCAAGCCAAACTAGTTTTCGATGATCGAGATTCTTCGCATCGGCTCAAATCGCACACGTCGACAGTGGGTCGAATCTTTTGAAAACGAACTTCGCTTAGGTGGCACGTCTTGGGTGGTCACCGATGTGCGAAGCAAACTTGCGATTCAGCGAAGACTGCTGGCGGGTGGCCAAGGTGCTGGCGCGCATGGGTTTGTGAGTGGCAAGTCCGTGCTTCGCGCCAACGAGGTCTGGCAGGAAGCTGCTAGGAAAATCGATCCGGAACTTCAGATCATTTCGCGAGAACTGATGCTCACGGCCATCGCCGGTTGGCTGGCGGATCGCGACGAGCCGTGGTTGAAGGCTCCCGGCGCGGCCAAGACAGCCTTTGCTTATATCCGACAGCTTCTTCCGATCTTGGCTCTCGAAGCCGGCGCCGATTCGCTGTTAGAAGACTGGTTGGCTTCGGAAGATCCCTCGCGCGAGTCTTCGCGTGAGCGTTGGCGCGACTGGTATCGTATCTCGAGCGACCTTTGGAAAAAACTGAAAGAAAAAAAACTCTGTGCCGGGGCTTGGCTTCCGGGCTGGCTGATTGCGCATCGGGAATCGCTGGATGACGTGCTTTCCCGGGACTTTGTTTTCGATCTCGGTGCCGAGTTGTCACATGTCGAAGCGGAATTGCTTTTGGCGCTCGCGGCTAAGCGCCGGGTTCGCATTCTTCGCCCGTCCCCGGAATGGGAGGCGGATTATCCGGAAAGCCGACTGGCGGCGGATTGGATTCTCAAACAGGCGGAATCGCGTGGCGTGACATGTCTGGTGAAAGCCGACAAAGCCGAAGCCTTGGCGGCGGAAACTGGGCGAGTCTATCGTCGTTTGCCCAGCGCTTCGGCCGAAGTAAAAGAAGCCGTCGCGATGGCGCGAGGTTGGCTGGATGCGGGTGTCGCCGCGACATCGATCGCGATTGTCGCGCCGGATCTTGAAGCCTACTGGCCGGTGCTCTCGCTTCATTTGGAAACGGAAGGCATTCCCTCTAGCAAGGCTGTGGTTTCGGCTCTGCACTCGTTTCCCGACATGATGAAGTGGCTTGCGCGACTTAGAATTCGAACCGGAATTCCAGATCCGCGCGATCTCGAGGTCGACGTGTTTGGCGAGGGTCAGCCAGCGATCGGTTATCAGGGCTTCCGCGAAGTTTTCTCGCGCGTGTACGAGGCAAGCGATCTCGATCTGTCTCAAGATCTGATGCGATATTTTCAGACGGAGTTCAAAGACCGTGGTCAGTGGAAAGACGACCGTCTGTCGCGGGACCGTTTCATCGCGCTGGCGGCTTCGCTTTTGAGAACCGGCGACGATCTAAATCGGGCCACGCGGGCCTTGAAGTCGGTCTTGGAAGAATGTCCTCCGGATTTGGAGTTTCAAAGCTCGCAATGGGTCAAATACTTCGCCGAGGCGATGGCCAAAGTCGAAGTGAATGTGATTCCACCGCTGGTCGATGGAATATGGTGCGTGAACCTCACGTCTTTAGAGGGGATCGACTGCTCGCACATTGTGGCGATGGGTCTTCATGACGGCGCTTTGCGGTCGCAATTGGGAACAGCCTTGCAGACGACGGACCTTCGGGCAATCGAGCGCGACCTGGGGTTTGTTATCGACGGCGAAGATCGCAAGCGCGGCGAGTTCGAAGCGAGATGGATTCTCATGCAGGAGCGCGCGGCGACGGTCTTGTTGTTTGCGGAAACCGATATTGGCGGAACGGTGCAGACTCCGTCTTGGACTTGGCTGGCGGGCGCTTGGGCGGTGAACAGGGAGACTCCTGAGATCGAGGTTCCCAAGGACACCCGTTTTGATGCGCTGATGAAGCGTCCGTTTGACGAAATCGGGTCAGAAGCTCAGCGGGCGCGGTTGCGCTATGAACGAGGCGAGTCGGAGCCGACGAAATTCGGTGGCGGACTCGTGCAAAAGCTTTCGGCGTCGACGATCGATGCCGTCTCTCGCTGCCCGTTGCAGTTTGCTCTTTCGCGAATTCTAGCGCTTCGCGATCCCGGCGAGATCGACCTCGATGCCGATATGAGTCGGCAAGGGAGTTTGCAACATAAAATCTTCGAGCATCTTGGTCTCAAGCAGTGGCCGGATCTTTCGGACGAGGAGCTTTTTGCGGTCGTGGACCAAGCCAAAACCGAAGTCGAGAAGCAAGACGGTAAGCCCTTGGTGCGTACGCCGCAGGCCTGGAACTCGCTTCGCCGTCGGATGCTTCGAGTTGCGCGTGGTGTTTTGGAGTTCGAACGCTCCGAGCGAGCCAAGCACCCCGATCTGAAGACGGTGGGTTGCGAGGTGGCATTCGAAGGAGAATTTCAGTTTGGCGGATCGGCGACACCGATTCGAGGTTCCATCGATCGCGTCGACCAAGACTCCAAAGGGCGAACCGTTATTGTCGACTACAAAAACCGCGCGTATCACCAAAACTATTCGACCTGGGCTCGCAATCAATATTGGCAACCTCTGGTTTATGCCTACGCGCTGGAAAACTCTTGGACCAAACCACGCCTGGAAGGGAAACTGGCCGGAATTTTTATTTTCGATGTCACCAAGAAGTCTCGCGGCAATGGTCTTCGTTTAGCCGAAGGCAACTTGGATCTCTTTGAAATCGTCGACGACAAAAAGATCCGCTATATGCAAACGCGCGAGGATTTGACGAACTCTTATGAGGAACTCAAAGCACGTGTCGGTGAAGTTCGAAGAATTTTAGATAGCGGCGAGTTTCGCCCGGAGCCGCATAAGAAAGAAGACTGCGATCGCTGTCAGTGGGTTTATGCGTGCCGGGCACCACATCTGGAGCTAGCGACATGAGTGAGTTACATAGCGCTCCGATAGGAAACGCTCTATGGCGTGCCGGCGCCGGCGCTGGGAAGACCTACAATCTCGTGGAACGTGTGCTTCGTCTTGAAGAAGAGTGGCGCCGTTTGCCGACTTCAAACGGGCAAGCTCCGCGCCTTGTCGTGACGACATTCACACGCATGGCGACGCAAGAGCTTCGCGTGCGCCTGATGGAAGCGGCGCTTAAGTCGTCTCGTCAAACAGAACTCGTGCCATTTGTGACATCGCGGAGTCAGCTCTTTGTCACAACGATGCACGGAGTGATGGATAACTTCTTGCGAACGTTTGGCGCGGCGATCGGTCTTGAGCCGGGGTTTCGTGTCGCCGGACCAGACGAGATCGACATGCTGATTCGACGCGTGGGGAAACGGGTGTTTTTTCCGGAAGCCTCGGAGGCATTGGTTGATCAGTCTTTTCTTGACGAGGTTCTGGCGGAGTACGGGTTTTCGCAAGCTCTCGCAATTGTTCAGCGGGTTTCAAAAATCCGGCGCGAATTTCAATACACCGATAAACCGGCTCGTCCTGCTGGACTTGAAGACTTTGAACGTCTTTTGGGAAAGTCTCTGGCTGCGAGCGCACGATTTTTAAACGATCTTATTGGTGAGATCGAGGCCAACCAGACTTCGGAAAAATGGAACGATTTTTTAGATTGGCTCAATCGCGGGGTTCAATTGCTAAAAGTCGAAGGGTCGGTTTCCGAAAGACTTGCGCAGTTGCAAACGTGGCAAGAGGCGGAGCCATCGGTACGAAACGCTGGAGCGATGAAAATTGAGTTTCGGGCGGGCGCTAAATGGAAAGACCCGTTGAAGCAAGTCGAGAAAGTGGTTCAGGACTCGCTGGCCGATCTTTCTGCGTTAGCCAAGTTTCATTCTCTGAACCAGGCGATGGTCGCTATCGAAGCGCGTTTCACCGTTTTTTTGCGAGAAGAAAAATTTCGTCAGGGTTTGATCGAGTTGGAAGATCTAGAAATCCTCGCGCTCGAGCTTATTCATCAAGCCCCGGACGCGGCGAAAGCTTTCGCAGATTCTTGGGATCATTGGTTGATCGACGAGTACCAGGACACATCGCCTAGGCAAGTCGAACTGATTCGAGAGCTGGCGCAGGGAAAACCGCAGTTCGTGGTCGGAGATCCTCAGCAAAGTATCTACTTGTTTCGTGGCGCCCGACCGGGCGTGTTCCATGACCGTGAGTCCGAAGCGCTATCGAGTCGACATGAACGAACAGAGCTGATGGGAAATCGCCGCTCGCACCCCGAAGTCATGGCCTTTGTGAACGACGTCGTCGTGGGATTCAAGGGTGAGTTTCAAAAAATGACGAGCGAGCGAGTCAAACAAGAAAACCTCGGACGGCGCAAGGGCTCGGTTGGAAGCCCGCTTGGTGCGGCCACACTCTTTGTCGCCGAGCCGGTTAAAGAGATGAATGAAGCCGGTAAAGAAAAAGCACTTTCGCAAGACGATCAGAGACGTCGAGAGGCCGAGCGGCTTTCGGCCGTGGCCTCGCAGCTACTGAAAGCGGGCGCTTCGCCGGCCTCGATCGCCGTACTCGCGAGATCAAACCGCGAGCTTGGCTATGTGGCGCGCGAGTTCGTTCGCCGCGGGCTTCCGATTCAACTGCATACGGCGGGTGCGTACTCGGACCGTCTTGAAACTGCGGACCTTTGCGCGCTGCTTGGTTTTCTCTCGAACCCACACGACGACGAAAACCTCATCCACTTGGCACGCACGGCTTGGTTTCCGGTCGACGAAGCCGTGCTTGCGCTGGGCTATCGCCGCAAAGGTTCGCTATGGTCGACGCTGGAAAGCGAGGCTGGCCAGCAGCTTATGGTGCAGAGCCTAAAGACGGCTCTGATCTGCGTGAAAGAGCGCGGCATCGTTCAGGCGTTTCGTGAGGTGTTGACGGCTTGCGATTTCTTTTCTTGGTGCGGAGTGCTGGACCCCAGTGGTCGAAGAGAAGCCAATGCTCTAAAGTTTCTTTCCAAACTTGTCGTGGCGGAACGTCAGGCCGGTTTTTTACCGCGCAAGTTCAACGACGAGGTCATGGGTGGTGGTGATCGAGGCGGCGAGGGCGAGTCAAATGACCGCGACGCCGTCGCTGCGGTAAAGCCAGATCGTATTCACCTGATGACGATTCACGTTTCCAAAGGGCTTGAGTTTGATCACGTGATTTTGCCTTTTCTGGCCGACTCTTCGAAGCGTCCGATTCGTTTGAAAGACAAATTCGTCTTTCATGAAACCGAACGTGTTTGGTCGGTGGCGGTGACCACTGACGAAGAAGGAAGTTTCTCGGCCGGCCCCGTCAGTCGCGACTGGAACGCGGTTTTTCAAGAATGGAGTCTGGAGGAGAGCCGACGACTTTTGTATGTCGCGCTCACGCGCGCTAGGGAATCGTTGTTTTTATCGGCGACTCTGGATCACGGTGAAGTACCTCCGGAAGAAAGCTTTCTTTCTTATCTGAACCTCAATCCTTCGCCGGGAAGCCATGGTAGCTACCAAACTTTGAAGCAGGCTCCGGAGTTTGCCTCCGACTTTGTGAAACAAGAAGCTCAGTCGGCGGTGATCCCAAATCCTTGGCGCCGAGATCACGCGCAAGACTCGGCCAGTGAAAATGCGCCGATGGTGTCGATCTCGGTCACGGCCCTTTTGGAAAAACACCTAGGTGAACGAGAGTCGAAGCAAAGACGCGAAAACTTGCAGTCACTGGAGCCTCAAGAGGCACCTCTTATTGGGAAGGACCATCTGAAACCGCTTAAGATGGCGGAGGCGGCGGCGCGAGGAACTAGGCTGCATCGCGTGTTCGAAATGGCGAAGTCCCGATCGGAGGATCGTCGCGACAAGATGGCCAAAGAGATCGTCCGCTGGTTTCAACCGGACGAACAAGACTCGGCTCTTGAAGCGTTGAACTGGGTTCTTGATTTAAAAACACCGGATATCGAGGCCATCATCGCTTCCGGCGAAGTGGAATGGAGCTTCACATACGTCCATCCTACCGAGCGACTTCTTGTCGAAGGCCAGGTCGATCTTTGGGGGCGAGATGTTTCCGGGAGGCTTTGGATTGTCGACTATAAAACTGGGAACACGGATCACTATGAAAAGGCGCTCGAACAGCTGACGTATTATGCGCAGGCGTTGGTCGCGGCCGGAATTGCCAAGCCAGGTGAGACTCTGGGGTTGGTCGCGGTGTTCCCGTTTGCCAAACAGGTTTTTGAGAAAGACTTTACGGCGCGGTTGTAAAGGTCGCGCTCGGTACAGGTGCAAACTCTAAAACGCGCGAGCCCAAGGGGCCAGTCACCGTTAGCTTGATCGCCTCGGATTCGATCGCACTCATCGCGACCGGGAAGGTGAACATGTACGGTGTGTTCCAACGCGTGTGAAATGGATAGAGCGCTTGAAGCTCGGCAATGAGGCGGCGGTCTTTTTTCACCTGACCGACGTAACGTTTGCCACCGACATCAAGAAAGATTCTCCAGATCGACTTTCTGTCTGCGAGATTGTCGTTCTTTCGTTCCGGTGTCGAGAAACTGACAAACGCGGCGGCTTCCGAACTGTTCTCCTGGAGAGATTTGTCGCGTTCGGTGGAAAGCTGACCAGAGTCCCACTGGTAATACTCGGCCTGTCGTTGGATCAGGGCCTCGCGAACTTGGCTATTGAGGATCGTCGCCTTGAGTTCAAAGGTGTTGTAAAGCCCCGCGAACTCCGAGTCTCCGGACGAGTTTTTTTCGATCACTTCACTATGTGTTTTTGGAACGTTGAGATTCGGAGGTCCCGGCTCGCGCAGCGGCGACTTTCCATTTGAAGAGCAGGCACCAAGCGTGAGCGCCAGAGTTCCAATCGAGCAGAGATGGACAAAGCGAGACGATGTTTTCATGAGCGACCTCCCTGAACCTTACTTGGAGTCAGATAAAACGAGTCCTAAAAATGCGTCGAGATCGTCCATCGCGCGCTCGCGTTCGATGTCGTTGAAAATCTCGTGATAGGAGTTTTCGTAGATGATCAGTTTTTTGCGATCCGCCCCGATCTTGGGAAAGTATTCTTCGATCGCGGGTCGACTAACGATCCGCTCGTCGCCTGCGGCTTGAATCAAGGTTGGGACTTTGATGCGATCCGCCCCAAGGTTCACCTTTTCAAAACCGTCCAGCATGCCAAAGTACATAGCTGGAGAGATTTTGTCGTGGCGAAGCGGGTCGCTTGGATATTTCTTCCAGCGTTCTTCGACGTGAGTCAGATGATCATAGCGGATGTCGTTTGGCAGAGTGACCTGCGGCAAAAACTTTAGGAGCAGGCTTGCCGCCATCTCTTTCACCGGAGGAATCGGCATGGAGATACCAAGCGCTGGCGAACTCAGCGCGAGTGCTGCGGCTGGCGCGGACTCTCCTTGGTCGACCATGTAGCGAAGCGTGATGAGGCCGCCCATCGAGTGCCCCATCATCACCATCGGAAGCTTCGAGTTTTTTAATGGACCTGCGCGCAAGTGGCGAACAAAGCGATCAAGATCGCGGCTGTAGCGATGAAAGTCGTCGATGTAACCGCGACGTCCTTCGCTTCGTCCGTGACCGCGAAGATCCATGGCGTAAATGTCCCAACCACGAGGCGCGAAATCGAGCGCGAATTCGTTGTAGGCTTCCGAGTGTTCGGCGATCCCGTGGGTCAGGACCAAAGTCGCGCGCGCTTTGCCAGCCGAGTTCGTCCACGACTGATAAAAGAGTTCGTTGGGGTTGCGTGCGCTGGAAGCGAACTTCGGCGTGTCGCCGAGGAAGTAACCTTCTGCTCGATTGATCATGACGTCATTGTCCGGTCTCGACGTGAGGGCGGTCAAGGTTGGCGAATCTCTTTGAATAGGCTACCGTCTTAAGTATGTCGGCAACGAAATCTTCCTCTGCGTCATGGAACCCGAAACATTGCAATCAAAGTCACCTCACGCGGGGACTGATCTTGCTGGCTTTGATGGTCGGGTTTTTTACCGGACTGTCTGACGCGAATGCGCAAGAAGGTGGTGCGGAGTCGGGGTCGGAGATCTCGCTCTTCGTCGGGAGCTTGTTGCCAAACCAGATCGACGGCGTGACCGAGATCCTACCGGTTTTTGGAGGACGTTACGGATTTTCGACGGATCGTTTGGGCGTGGCGGAGTTTGGACTTTCCAACACTCATGCCGAGGGGGTGGACTTCACGATTTTTTCGGCCTCGCTGAGGGCCGATCTGCCAGCGATTGATCAGTTCATCGGCTCGGTTTACGGCGGCTTGGATTTTTCATGGTATCGTCCGGAAGGATCGGAAGACCGCAAAACTGAGACGGGACTTCATGTCGGTGCGGCTATGGCGGTCATGGTCAGCAACACGCTTTGGTTTCGTTCCGATCTGAAGTTCAACGCTTCACCCGGCACTTCGATGGCCATTCAGTTTGGTCTAGTGTTTCGCGGGCTTTGAATAAGTACCCAAAAGATGATCCCAAAGTGAGTTGGTATTGCCGAAGCAACGATCCCACCGGCGATCGTGGTGGTGCATGTGGTAACGCGTGATCCACTTCAGATATCCGCGAGGGTCGGAGTGTTTGTGGATCAGGTAGTGCACCCACTCGTAAAACCCGTATGCCGCGATGAAGCCGACCGCGTAGGGGACGAAGCCGGTGCTCGAGAGCAGCGAGAAGACAAAGTAGAGTGGCGAGAGCGTCAGTAGAGCCAGAGGCAAAATCATTAGCACGCCCGCCGTCAGCACGCGCGCGTCTTGAATGTTTCGGTGGTGGTAGATGTGAAAGCTCTCGACGAATTCGCGAAGCCGCTTGTTTTAATAATTGCCATGGTAGACCCAGCGATGCATGGCGTACTCGAAAAAAGTCCAACCGAGAACACCGAGAGCCAACCAAGCTAGGTCACTCCAAGAAAAATCCAAGAGTTCTCGGCTTGGCAGGCGAAGCAGACCGGCGATCAATGCCATCACGAGTAGCGTGTTCCACGCGGGATGCGGACTGGCTAAGACTTTCAGCCACTTGGGGTGTCGCTCGATCCAGGTCACAGCCATGTCTGAGGCTCCTTTGAAAGGCGCTTCATCTCTTTTACGAAAGCTGCGATGTGAATGCCATCGACGATGCGGTGATCAAAAGTCAATCCCAGACGCACGACGGGACGGATCGCGAGAATGTCCTGGCCGCTGGCATCGGTTTCGACCAGAGGTTTCTTTTGCAGGGAACAAATGGCGATCACGCATGGGATGCGTGAGTAGGGTGCGATGATGGTGAAGCCGCCGTCAATTCCTAAGCTACCGACGTTGGTCACCATGATCGAACCAAAAGCGTCTCTCGGTACGCCTAAGACCGAGAGATTGAGGTTCAGCGTGTAGGAAAAAAAACCGGTGAGATCGAGCGCCAGTTTAGAGAGCCAGCCAGGGCAGAGACGGAAAAGTCCCTTCACCTGATGAAAGGTTCTGTCGTGGCCGTTACGAACGGCATGGACACGTTCGTCGATTTCAATAGCAAGCTTGGATAAGTCGGATTCGTGGGGATTTTTTAGTTTGAAGCCGGAAAGATCGTCCGGAGTTGTCACGGCATGGAAAAACAGATCGATGTCTTGTCGTTCGTAGATCGCGCCGCTGCGGACGACGGAATTGATCTGGCGGGTGAGTTCGTTGGTCGAGATCGCTTTGGCGATCATCTTTGAAAATACCGCGTTGACCGGAAGGGTTTGACCGCCGTGTTGGTGGATCGAATCCAAAATGTGATGCACGGGGAGATCGAGTTCGACGAAGACGCTCGAGTCGCCGGTTGGTCGCCAAGATCCCATCGAGATTCGGCGCCAAGCGGACATGGGACGCTTGGTTTTGTAAGCGACATTCGCCGCGTTCGAGACAAGCCCTGTCACTTGATCACCTCGAGATGACCGTAGCGACGCCTTGATGCGAGATGCGCCATTTTGTGGCGCGTGGGCTTGGCGTCGGGGTCAAGCCGTGGTTCGCGTAAAAGCACGGGATGTTGAGCGAAGATCGTGCGCAAGGTTTCTTGGCGCTCGATATCCGTGATATTGGAAAGCATCGCGCGGCAGGTGAGAAATCCGTGGTGCCAGAAAAAATGTGTCGTCACCGGCTGTGCGATGGCCGTGTTGGGTACCATCGGAAATTTCTGATTTTCTAAGGAAACGAGTCCGTCGCTTCGAAGGCCAGACAGTCGCATCCAGCGATGTGAAAGGATAATCGGCCAAGCGCATTGCGCCGAATGGAACTCTTCGCTGGTGACGATGTGAAGGCGCTTTAAGATAAGGCGTCGATGCCATTCGGGCAAAGCGCTCCAGCGCTCGTTCCAAAAGCGTTTTCGAGATTCGGTTGTGAGTTCTTCAAGTGCCGGCCATTTTAAACGAAGCGGTTTGAGAACTCGGTCGACGAGGAGATCCGCGACCCATGATCCAGAAAGCGGCGTGTTCATTATCACGGCTAGGCGAATGCGGCCGATGAGAGCCGGGTGTTGGATCATGAGCTCAAGTATGTCGATTCCCCCTTTTGAATGACCGATGAGAATCAGTGGGGCGACGGCTTCTGTCTCTTCCTCCGCCGAGCTTAGGATCTCGCAAGCCAGATATTCCGCGGCCAGTCGGCTTGGGAGACGCATGCCGGGTTGGTGGTTTCGCACTTGGGAGTTTGGAAAGAGCGTGAGGAGAGCCGGCTTAAGAGCCAGCATGTAGCGGCCGACCCAGCGAAGCGCGAGAATCTCGCCACCGATTCCACCGACCGTCAGAATGCGAAACGATGTTTCGGAAACAGGCGTCGAGGGCGGAGGTGTGGGGTCATTGAATCGAACTGGTTTGGTGCGAAGGTAAAGTCGGACGGTGAGACCGAGAATCCAGGCCCCTAAAACAAGTGTAAAAAGTAAAGTGACCGACTCACCTGGATTCATGCTTGAGGCACCCCCCTATCATTGGTGCCAGATAGAGTTTGAGGTACCAATCTTCGTGCCAAAAGCACGTGCGTTCTCGTATAGTTCGAAGCGGTTTTTACCCTGCCGGTATTGCCAATTGGGGGTCTCGTCGATGAGCGCAGTGATCACGGTTCACGGAGTGGAGTTTGGCTACGGATCGAATGGTGGCTCTGGCGGTTTCGCTGCGGAGGCCGGCTCTGATCAAGAGCTTGTTCTTAAGGGGATCGACCTCGAAGTCCCTCGCGGCTCCATGGTCTGCTTAGTTGGTCCTTCCGGCAGTGGGAAAACGACTTTGCTAAATGTCATGGGGCTTCTTGAAAAGCCGCTTCGGGGTCAGGTGATCTTCGATGGACACGACGTTGGAAGACTGAGCGAGCGTGAGCTCGAAGTTCTTCGCCTCAAGCGTTTGGGGTTTGTCTTTCAAAGTTTCTTTCTGCTGCCAACTCTTTCGGTCGTGGAAAACACGTCTTATTTTTTGCCCTCTATCGGGCTTTCTCGAGGAGAGTCCAAAGACCGCGCGGAAGAGGTTCTGTCGCAGGTAGGGCTTCTCCAGTTTCGCGATAAACTTCCGCGCGAGCTTTCGGGCGGTCAAAGACAGCGTGTCGCAATCGCTCGTGCGTTGGCCAAGAAACCAGCTGTGATTCTGGCAGACGAGCCAACGGCGAATCTCGATCGTAAAACTTCCGACACCATCGTGGCGGTCTTTCAGGAGCTTCGCGAAAAACAGAATGTGAGTTTTGTGTTCTCAACGCACGACACGCATCTCGTGAGTTACGCGCAAGTGGTTCATCCGCTGGAAAATGGAAAACTTGCGGCACCCGTTAAGCAGTCGCCAAACGGTGGAGGTGCGAAATGATGTTGTTTAAAATCGCGTGGC
>CAUJGS010000113.1 GCA_963170185.1 Bdellovibrionota bacterium | reverse complement strand
CGCCAAGGTGGCGTGTGGGGAGTTCTTGAGGCACGACGAACGTCAACGGATGCCTCGGCTCCCGCTACCGGACTTGAGCGCGAACTTCGGGAGCGCGCGCTTCGTCGCTATCGCGAAATCGAAGGGTCCTATTCGGGCATTGTGAAAACTGTTGACGGAAATGACTACCGCATTGAGATCGTGATCACGGTTGTCGAGCGCCCAGGTACGGTGGCTCCGGCGGTGCGGGCCCAGTACAGACGCCTAGATGCACCTCCTGGAACTCTGGAATGGTCAATGTCGGTTTCCTATGACTCGCAGACGCGGGAGATTGTGATGCGCGAAGACCAGTCGGTGGGCTCGACGGTCCCAGGTGGGATGTTGCTTTCTATCACTGGTGATGTGGGCGACGTCGCCTCAGACCGCGTGATCGACGCGACAATCACAGGTCGTTCAGGCGTTATCGGAACAGTTCGAGCTGTCCGTAAAAAATAAGGCTTAAGGTAAAATTTGATCGCGCTCGTCAGGCGTCGGGAGACGGCAAGTCTCTCGGCGGCCTCGCAGGCGAAACCGATTTTTGGCGATAAAGTCGTAGGCGAGATCGCGTAAAGAGCCTGGGACGAGCATCGCAAGACCTGTTAAAAATTTCCACGGCGTGGAAAGTTTCGAAACGGCAAAGAGCACGGCGGTGCTCTTTTTTAGTTTGATCGGCGCGTCCGGGTTTTCAAGACGCACGACCACGAGAGAGTCGAGATCTTCGGTCTCCGCTGTTGTGAGATAGCGTTTTGCGGTCTCGCCCTGAAGCGGGGCAAAGCGCAAATGGTGATGGCGATCGCGAGCCAATAAAAAGTCGACGGTCTCGTTGCAGAGACCGCAGTAGCCATCAAAAAAGACGATCGCAGAACCACTCGCCATCAAGCTCAGTCTATCATTTTTAAGCTGTGTCCGCTCGCCAGTAACAGCAAAATGCCTGCTCCTAGTACAATACGGTAGAGTCCAAACCAGAAGAATCCATGTTTTTGTAGAAAGCCGATAAAGGTCTTAATCGCCAAGATTCCGACCACGAAGGACACGATATTGCCGCCGATGATGACGGGGGCCGAATCCCAATTCAGCGAATCGCCCATTTTAAGAAGCTTGTACCCAGAGGCCGCTGTCAGCGTCGGGACGGCTAGGAAGAACGAAAACTCGGCGGCTGTTTTTCGGGAGTAGCCTAACCCC
Organism: Bdellovibrionota bacterium; assembly: GCA_963170185.1. Taxonomy (GTDB): domain Bacteria; phylum Bdellovibrionota; class Bdellovibrionia; order Bdellovibrionales; family JAMPXM01. The sequence continues at coordinate 8,447 of CAUJGS010000113.1, read as the reverse complement.
AAGGCTCCGGCGATGCTTGCGCCCGAGCGCGACACGCCGGGGATGAGGGCAAGACATTGTGCAAACCCGATCGCGATCGCATGCGGGAAAGGAAGCCTCAGGGCATCGTCGATGCGAGAAGTTTTTTCGCCAGCGCGCTTTCGCATCGCGCTTTCGAAGCGATCAAGGCCAAGCAGGACGAAACCGCCGATGAGAAGCGACCAGCCGACGACGGAAGCGTCCCCCAACCAGGAATCGATTTTTTTTCCAAGCAGCAGGCCAAAAAACGCAGCCGGAAGAAAGGCCGCGAAGTAGAGCGCAAGTGTTCGGCGGCCCGCGTTTTTAAGGGCTTCAAGGAAACGCTCGCGGTAGACGACCAGAACCGAGAGGATCGCTCCGAACTGGACGATGACGGTGTAGTCTTTCACGAACTGGTCGCCTTCGATTCCCATCGCGGCGGAGCCGAGAATGATGTGGCCTGTCGAGCTGACGGGGAGGTACTCGGTGAGACCTTCGATGATGGCGAGTATTATGGCCTGCCAAAAGTCCAAAGCTTGCGTGATGATAGCGTGACTAGACATGATGGAATCAATCGTAGAAGCGATTGAAGCGTGAAGTAAAGGATCATCTCATGAAACGTGCGGCTAAGCGTTCCTATGGAATCTCGGATCGCGAATTTCTTAAAACTTTGAAGGTGCAGGCCAAGGGCTCGCGCGAGAATTCGTATCGCGCCTTTTATTCGAGTTTTCTTGGCGGGATTACGACTTCCGCGCATCAGATGATTATGCCCGTTGACGATCACATGGTTCATCGCGGCGACGCGGTGTTTGAGGCGATTAAATTCACGCGAAGTGGAGTTTACGCTTTAGATCGGCATTTGGACCGTCTTGAGATCTCGCGAAAGAATATCGGACTGGAGCTTCCGTTTTCGAGAAAAAAACTTGAGAGCACGATCCTTTCGACAGTCGAAGCCAGTCGCTTGAGCGAGGGCATTATTCGGTTGTTCGTGTCTCGGGGCGAAGGGGGATTTACCACAAACCCCTACGAACCAAGTGTGTCGCGGGTGATGTGCGCGATCACGACCTTGAGTTCCCCGTCGCCTGAGAAATACTTAAGTGGTGTGTCCGTGGGGATTTCCAAAGTCGCAGTCAAAGAAGGTTTTTTCGCGCGAACGAAGACTTGCAACTACCTTCCCAATGTTTTGATGAAGAAAGAAGCTTTGGATCGCGGTTTGGATTTCACGGTGAGTCTTGATGAAGGCGGCTACTTGGCAGAGGGCTCAACCGAGAACTTTGCGATTTTTGATCAAGGTGGCGTGTTTTGTATTCCAAAGTTCGACCGGATTTTAAAAGGTGTAACGCTGGTCAGAGCTTTTGAGCTCGCAAAACAAGCGGGGATGAAAACCAAGCAGGGTTCTATTCGTATTGAAGACGTACGCAAGGCACGGGCCGCACTGATGCTTGGGACGACGCTCGACGTGATGCCCATCAGCCGAATGCAGCTGCCTCGCGGGATTAAGAACTGGAAACGTCCGCTGGAGTCAGTACCCGAAGTCGCGCTGCTTGCTCGACTGTTTCGTGAAGATCTCGCAAGCGGTCCGTTACTTCGCCGCTTCGCACTTTCCCGCTGAGCAGGCGAGTTTTGGTTTCGATAGGGCTAAGCAGATGCCGATGGTACCGGTCTCTTTGTTTCTTGCCTGATCCATTTCCGCGATGGTCGCGGTGAGATCGTGAACAGCGCTTTGTATTTTGGCGAGAGTGGCTTTGGCGACCGGCAAAAACTCTTTTGGGCCTCCGCAAGCCATCGATCCCACGCCGAGCGCGTCACAATCGTCGTCTTTTTCGCATGAGACGGCATTGGTTTCTAGAAGATGGCTGAGTTCGGCTCGGTACGCCTCGCGCTGTTGGGGGCGTTTTGGCTTTTTTGCCGTGCTGGCGGCGCCGGTTTGAGCCTCCGCGTAAGAGGCGAGCGAAGCAAGGGCCGGGGTGAGTGTCGCCGCAAGAAGGCCGATGAAGAAGGCTTTTCCGATAGGGTTTTGAGAGAATTTGCTCATAAGACCTCCTGCATCCAGTTCACCATTCAACAAGTTTCTTGTATAGATTGGGGTGATTCAGGCTAGACTTGCCCGGACGGAGGTGGCTCGTGTCGGCGGATAAAGCACAAGAAAAACTACCCAAAAGCTCGTCCAAGAATTTGGCGGAGGGTAAATCCACGTCCGGCGCCACTTCGAATCGTCGCAAGCGCGAACGCATGAAAGATCGCGATTCTACGTTTTGGAAAGTGCTGAATGCGGCACTTGAGCTCGACTTTCGTAAAGGCAATTTGAAGTGGACGATGTCGGAGCTCTCGCGAAAGTCCGGCATCACTCGAAGCCTGATCTATTATCATTTTGGTCGTTCAAAAACTGCGATCTTAAATGAGGCGATCGTCGTGATCGGAGAAGAGATCATCGCGACCGGGCCAGATCGTGTCGCTCTTTGGCGAGAAGGCAAGTGGGCTGAAACCGTGAAGCTTTCGCGTGAGGTTGCAAGTCAGGCGCCTCATCTGTGCAACTTCTATTTGCTTCATCGTGATCGTCCAACCGAGATCGGCCAGAACATCCGAAACCTCGAGTCGGCTTATATCAGAAAACTTCAAAAACTCTTTCCGGAGCTGCCGGCCTCCGGGATCAAAGCGCTCTTTGCGTTTTTCTTCGGAATCTGTTTTGCGCCGAACGTCGACGACGAAGCTGTTCAGGTCGCGATCCAAAGTTTGCGCCGTCTGACTCGCCGGTAGGTGGGCGCGTGACGCCGGTTTCGGAATCTGGCGAGCCGCTGGGTTTTTACTTTCATCGAAAGACGACAATTCGCCATCTCACGGGCTTGGCGTCTTCGGTCTTTGTCGCTCTCATGTTCTCGTTTCCGGCTCTTAATTTTTGGAGCCGTGAAGCTTTGGTGGGCTTACGCCTGTATGGGTTTCTTGCCGTCTTTATCTGCTGTGCTTTTGGTATAGGGATTTTTCTGACGATGCTTGTTCGTGTTTTTCGTGGGCTTCCGGTTTTGGAGTTTACGAATCGTGGATTGATCGATCGTCGATTTCTGAGAATCACCTATCTTCCCTATGAGAAAATCGAAGTTTTTTCGCCACCGATTGCGGATCTTTTTCGTCCTTCGCTAGAGGTGCAGGCGGTACGAGCCGAGCTGGAGATGGGGGACTATGTGATGATCATGTGCCGGCTTAAGCCCGGGCACGGCTTGCGTGGCCCCGGTATTCAAGACGACCTCTATTCGTTTAGTGAGGATGTTCGTCCGTTGGCGGTACATGGCGCGGGCTCCGCTTCTGAAATGGAGCGCCGGTTGCGGGTTCGGCTAGAAGGCCGGATCCCGCGCTTTGAGCAGCTCTACGAAGTGGAGTTCGAGGAGCCTTAAAAGGCGCTCTTTTAAGGCTGTCTGGCGGGCCTCGTTTTTACCTTTTAAGCCAGCCCCCGATTGGAAGTTTGTCGCGTTTTAGCGCGTACGCGAGAACACCTAGCGAGCCGAGGAGCATTGCCACAGAAAGCCATTGTCCGCGCGTGAGGCCTAAGAGCTGAAAGCCGATGTGCGCATCAGGCATGCGGAACTGTTCGGTGAAAATGCGAACGACGGCGTAACTCGTGAGCCAAATACCGCCGACGACTCCGGGCTTTCGCGGTTTCATCCATACTATAAGCGCGATGACCAAGAGCAAGAGCCCTTCTAGTAGCGAGGCGTAGATCTGGTAGGGGTGTCGAGCCGTGAGAACGGGCTCGAGCGCTTTTAAAACGGCGTCGTTTCCGTGTTCGGTCGCCGAGATCATTTTTTGGATGAGGCCTTGGATCTCGTTTCGACTGGCGATGCTCGTGCGCACGCGCGAGCAGATCTCAAGCCAATGCGACTGCGATGTGCCTAAAGCTTCCATCGCGTTTGCCAGTCGAGGAAGCAGATCGGCTCCGTGGTCGGTGATCGATTTTTCGGCATCGTGCTTAAGCCACAGGTAGGCTTCGCTAGGAAACTTCACAGCCCACGAGATCGAAGGTGTTCCGTCGGCATTGACAGCCACTGGGCGGCCATAGAGTTCGCCGTTCATGAAGTTTGCGATGCGGCCAAAGAAGATCCCCAGAGAGCCGCCAAGAGTGGTGAGGTCGCCGAGGTTCATCCAGTCAAAGCCGTTCTTTTTGGCAAAGTACACGCAGGCGAAGATGATGCCGAGCATGCCGCCATGGCTTGCCATGCCGCCTTCCCAGACGCGAAGTACGCCCCAGAATGGAAACCGGGAACTAAAGTCGGTTAAGAGGTCTTGGCTATAAAACAGGGCGTAGCCAACCCGGCCGCCCAGCATCGTTCCTAGAACGATGGCCATGACGAAGTCCGCGATGCGCTCTTCTGGTAGCGAGCGTGTGCCGTCGGCCGCCACTAGGCCGCGGCGCGCTATGAGTGAAATAAGCCAGAATCCGACGAAGAAGCCCATCAAGTAGGCGAGACCATACCAACGGACCCCGACGTGTTCGGTAAACTGCACGAGAAAAGGATCGAGGTCGTGGACCCAGGCTTTGGAGCTTTCGGCGACGGCAATTCCTTTGGCCAGGGCGTCGGGACCGACACCCAGATGATTATCCAGATGACCGCCTAGGTTCGAGGCAATGGTAGCCGCTGTTTCGGTCGTGGCTTGCACGGTGTCGGACATAACTAGAGCTCCTATTCCTACTTCGACGAAGTCCCTGATTGGAACGTCTTACCAAAGACGCGACTCGAGCACAAAGGGGGTTTTCACCTGACGTTCGATCACTTTCGGGCTATAGATAGGGTGACTTAAAGTCACATCACGCATCAGGAGAATTAACGTCGTGGACCAATCCAGACTTTCGTACGCTGGTCGATCGAATCTCGAGTTCTTGGAATCTCTCTACAACACCTACAAAACAGATCCTTCTAAGATCGGCGAAGAGTGGCGCTTGTTCTTTGAAGGTGTCGAATTCGGGCAAGGCTTGGCGCCGAAAAATCTTTCGGCGAGCACGGGGCTTTCGCCAAAAGAACTCGAAGTGTATCGCTTCATCAATGCGTACCGCGACTACGGTCACTTCGAAGCAAACTTAAATCCTCTTCGCGACAGCATCAAATCGTTCCCAGATCTTTCGCCGCTCGCATTTGGAATTTCGGAAGGTGATCTCGACAAGGTCTACACGGTTGGCGAAGTTGTTGGGCTACCGGGCGCGACCTTACGCGAAATTCTCTCGCACCTAAGGACGGCGTATTGCGGAACGCTGACGGTGAACGTGTCGGATGCCATGCCGACCGTACGCAATTGGTTTCGTCGCGAATTCGAACAAGGTCGCAAAAGCTGGAAACTTTCAAAAGAAGACAAGCTTCGTACGTTTGAGCAGCTTGCGAAGACGGAGAGCTTTGAGAAGTTCATCCACACACGTTTTGTCGGTAAAAAACGTTTCTCGGTAGAAGGTGCCGATTCGTTGATCCCGATGATGGAAACTCTGGTCGATGTCGGAAGCGATCTCGGCATGGAAGAAGTCGTGGTCGGCATGGCTCACCGCGGGCGCTTAAACATGCTCGCAAACTTCATGGGAAAACAAGCCGAGATGATTTTCTCGGAGTTCGAAGGTCATCGCGACGAGAACAACAGTTTCTTTGATGGCGATGTGAAATACCATCTCGGTTACTCGGTCGATAAAGTTTCTGTGAAATCGGGAAAAACCGTTCACGCATCGATGGCGTTTAACCCATCTCACTTGGAAGCGGTGAATCCTGTTGTCTTGGGCATGGTGCGAGCAAAGCAACGTCGCCGTCGTGATACGTCGGAACGTAAAAAAGTCGTTCCGGTTTTGATTCATGGTGATGCGGCGTTTGCTGGTCAGGGCATCGTGGCTGAAACGCTTCAGATGTCGCAGCTTGGAGCCTACTCGGTTGGTGGAACGGTTCATCTCGTGATCGATAACCAAGTCGGGTTCACGACTTCGCCAGAGTTCTCGCGTTCGTCGCCTTACGCAAGTGACATCGCCAAGATGATCCAAACGCCTGTGCTCTTGGTGAATGGGGACGATGTTGAGGCTTGTTGTGAAGCGATGTCGATGGCGATTCGTTTCCGTCAGGAGTTTAAACGCGACATCGTCGTTCATCTCGTGTGTTACCGTCGCTTCGGCCACAACGAAGGCGACGAGCCGGCGTTCACGCAGCCGCTCATGTACGACAAAATCAAAAAACATCCGACTCCGTACGACATCTACGCGCAAAAACTTGTCAAAGAGGGCGTGATCAACGACGAGGAGCCAGAAAAGCTCTTTAAGACTCGTATCGAAAAGCTGCAAGGAACGCTGGAGACGGCGCAGAAAACACCTCCGCCAATGAAGCCGATGGTTTTTGAAGGCCTTTGGAAGGGGCTTCGTCGTTCTAAGACAGAGGACTTCACGCGCGATACCGTGACCAAAGCTTCCAAAAAGCACCTTGCCGAAGTCGGCGAGCTGCTGACAACGGTTCCTCAGGGCTTCACGGTTCATCCGAAGGTCGCAAAACTTCTTGAATCGCGAAAAGCGATGATGACGGGTGAAGGCGCTGTCGATTGGGGGCTTGGCGAGCTTCTCGCTTATGGGACTTTGCTGAAAGAAGGCACCCCGGTTCGTATAACTGGCCAAGACGCGATTCGTGGAACGTTCACGCATCGCCACGCGGCTTGGTACGATGTGAAGACTGGCGAAAAGTACACGCCACTTCGCACGATCAATCCGGAAGAAGTTGAGTTCTGTATCTATGACTCGTTCCTTTCGGAATTTGCCGTCATGGGGTTTGAATACGGGAACTCATCGTCAGATCCAACTTTCCTCACGATCTGGGAAGCGCAGTTTGGCGACTTCGTGAATGGTGCGCAGATCATCATCGATCAGTTCTTGTCTTCGGCTGAGCAAAAGTGGCAGCGGATGTCGGGCCTTGTGCTTTTGCTTCCGCATGGCTACGAAGGCCAGGGGCCCGAGCACTCGAGTGCAAGGCTTGAGCGTTTCTTGCAGCTTTGCGCGCAAGACAACATGCAAGTTGTGAACATGACTTCGCCAGCACAGCTCTTCCATGCGCTTCGTCGTCAGATGAAGCGCGATTTCCGAAAGCCTTTGATCGTGATGTCTCCTAAGTCGCTGCTTCGCCATCCGAAAGTGATTTCGAAAATGTCGGACTTCTATGATGGCGCCTTCCAAGAGGTGATCGGCGATGAGGCTCGCACCGGAAAAGCGGCGGCGTCAGTTGAGCGCGCTGTCCTTTGTTCGGGAAAGGTGTATTTCGATTTGCTCGCGGCGCGCGAGCAGATGGATGCCAAGGATGCGGCGAAAGTGGCACTTATTCGTGTCGAGCAAATCTATCCGTTCCCGGCTCATAAGCTTGTGCCGGAGCTGAAGGCTTACAAGAACCTCAAAACGGTTGTTTGGTGCCAAGAGGAACCAAAGAACATGGGGTCTTGGTTCTTCACGAAGCCGCGTCTTGATGAAATGCTGGAAGGCGCGGGTCTTGAAGTTCCGGTTCGCTATGCGGGGCGCGATGAGCGCGCAAGTCCGGCGACGGGATCAGAAAAGGTGCACGCGGTGGAGCAAAAGCAGCTGGTGTCGGACGCGCTCGGTCTTGCGACGGAGAAAAAAGCGACGGCCGGAAAAGCGAAAAAATAGTTTTAGAACTTACAGATTTAAACGTTTGGATAACATCGGAGTAGACAGTGAAAGTGGAAATCAAAGTACCGGCAGTCGGCGAATCGATTTCAGAAGCGACCATCGGCGAATGGACAAAAAAGTCGGGCGAGTTTGTTAAGCGTGATGAAGTCATTCTCTCGCTTGAAACAGACAAAGCCAGTGTGGAAGTTGTTGCTCCAAATGACGGCGTTCTCACAACGACAGCCAATGCTGGCGACGTGGTGAAGATCGGTGCGGTTGTGGCATCTATCGACACAGAAGGTGTTGCGACGGCCGGTGTGACTCAGCCATTGAAAAACACGGATGCTCCTCAAACGCCAGCAGCGGCTCCGGCGGCAGCGCCTGCTGCAAGCGGTGGTAAAACTCATCCTGAGCTTCAGGCTCACTTAAGTCCCGCTGTAAAGCGAGTAGTAGACGAAAAGGGCATTGATCCTTCGAAGGTCTCGGGCACAGGAAAAGACGGTCGCTTGACGAAGCACGATGTTGAACAGGCATCGCGCGGCGGTGGTGTCGGCGGTCTTGGCGCATCGGCAAGCGGCACGGTGGGCGTAGCCACTGGCGGTGGCGCGGTCGCGGCTCCTGCAGCAGCGCCAGCGTTTATGGCAAAAGCCGCGGTTGGTGTTGGCGGCGAACGCCGCGTTCCGATGACGACGATTCGCAAGCGGATCGCCGAGCGCCTCGTTCAGGCTCAGCACACTGCCGCGATTTTGACGACATTCAACGAGATCGACATGACCAACGTGATGGCGATTCGCGAGCGTTACAAAGACAAGTTCAAAGAAAAGTACGGTACGGG
>CAUJGS010000112.1 GCA_963170185.1 Bdellovibrionota bacterium | reverse complement strand
AAGTGTTGGATCGCAAGTTCCAAGCCTGTCAGGAATTGTTCGTTTGCGGCTTGAGCTGACGATGTTGCGAAGCCGACAAGAGCTGCCGCACAAAGAGCGTTTCCGAGTTTCATGATTACTCCTAAAAGTGGTGAATAGACTGGTAAAGATGCGGTGGGTACTTTTCGAGCATTTTCGAGCAAAGGAGTAGTCGCATCTCACGCAAAAGACACGAGCGACCGCAAGCGGGCCATCTTATTGGAGACTCATGTAAAATTCGGGTGAGTCATAGGGGGTCTGAATCAGGTAGACCCCGGGTTTGATCTTAGAGAGTTTGCAGAAAACTGATGAGGTCGGCGCGCTGGTCTTTGTTAAAAACCGGTTTACCATCGATGGAGAGAATGCCCTCGTCGTGACCGTGGTTTCTTAAGTTAGCTTTTTTAGAATTGAACTCGTACTCGCGATTGGCCTTCCAAGCGCGCGGTGTTTGTGAACCAGTTGGATAGCCATTGCACTCAAAATCGAAATCGCGCGTGGGATTCTTGGCTTCGCCGGCCCAGTAGCGATCGGGGCGCTCGCGCTCGGGCGATAGCAGTGCACAGAGGCTTGGGACCGAATTGTTGTGAAAGTACGGCCAGCGGGCCCAGATGCCTTCAAGAGGCGGTGGAACGTAGCCTTTTTGAGTTTCGATTATGACACCGTTTAGCTTTGAAATCTTAAGTGTGTTCAGGGCCTCTAGCGACTTCATGCCCTTGTAGCGGTGCGAGTCTGTTCCGACATCGACGACGCGTGTGACTTTTGGGTAGCGGACAAGTGTCGTTTTAAGCTTGGCTTGCGGTGTGAGTTCGCTCGCGCTTGCGAGGTCCCACGCTTTGTCGTACTGGCCGTGGCAACGTGTGCAGTGCGCTTGGAAAAGCTTTTGCCCACGTTTGGCACTTTCAAGGTCGATTTTCTCGGCCGGAAAGAATTCGGTGATGTGCGGTGCTTTGGCTGAATAAACCGCTGTCGTGAGTTCTTTTAAGATATCACCATTCTTTTTAATCCACGCTTCAAGTTCGTGAAGATCGGTTCCTCGTCCAATTTCATTCCAGAGAATATTGGTGATGATCGGATTTCCGGAAACGACGGAGCCGTCGAGGAGGAAGCGATTCTTGTATTTCACGTTCCACCAAACGGCTGGCTTGCTGTCGGCAGGATAGGTCTTAAGAATCTCGTCATCTGGCTGATAGGGTTTGTTGGGATCTTTCGTGGCGTATTGATCGCGCGAGCGTCGGGCTAGAGAAAGAGCAACGTGAGCCAGCGATGTATCGAGTCCCAGTGTTTCGGGGCGTTTGCTGTCGACGTGGCGCATGTTGTGGCGAGTGCGGCGATAAAGACGCGCTTCGCCAGATCGTGCTTCGGTTGCGAGCTGGAAGAGTGGCGTTGGCGCAAGCTCGGTCAGCATCTTGCCGCGAATGAAAAACTGGTTCGCGCGTGGAAAGCGATTGGTGAGTCCAAAGATCGGCCGACCAAAGAGATTGCTGACATGGCACCCGGCGCAGCTCACGGTGAAGCCGACTCCATCTTTTGTCGTGATTTTTGTTAGCCCCATGGGATCGCCGACTTTGTATCCGGGCGGTAGCGGAAAGCTCTCAGGCGAAGTACCGGCATCTTTAGGGAAACGGTGTAGACCAAGCCAGTCCATCGTTTCGCGAAACGAATTGAGCTTGGAATAACCGCTTGAGATCTCGTGAAGGATCGCGCTTAGCGGATTGGATGTTTTGCCATCGAGAAATCGTTTGATCGGACGGTAGGGGAGAAGTGAACCGGTGACGGTGACGGGATAAACAAGCGGGTGAACGCGGCCGCGCAAAAGTACATCGCGGTATTCTATTTCGTCGAGTGCGTAGGGATTTGGTCTTCCGCCCGGTGTGATGATTTCGCCACGAGCCCATGTCAGCGGTTCTGGTTTTGGTTCCGGTGGTGTTTCCGGCAAGCGAGTGACGGGTGGGTTGTCTGAGCCACCGCCAGTCTCCGTTTTGGATTGAGGTGAGGTGGACTCACCACCTTGCGAACACGCACTCAACATCACAAAGGACAGCACCAAAAACTTTCGCATGCCTAAAGGTACCGCCTTGTTTTTTGATTTGCACGGCGTCGTAGACTGGCGACGAAGTGATGGACTTGATCTTGGCCAAGGTCGGGTTTTAGGTGCGGAAAAGAAGTTCGATGCTGGCACCGCGAGGCGTGCGGTTTCGAAGCGAAAGCTCTCCGCCGTGAACACTCATTACCTGATGGACAAAGCTTAAGCCCAAGCCAGAACTTTTCTTTCCGGTGCGTGGGCGTTCCGTTGAAAAAAAGCGTTCACTTGCGCGCGACAGTGCGTAGTCGGGAAACCCTTTGCCTTCGTCTTCGACGAGGAGTTTGATCGTGCCGTCGTTAAGAGGCTCTACCCGAACCGTGACGTTTCCGCCTTCTTTAGGAGAGAACTCGAGGGCATTTTGAATAAGGTTGGCGACACTCTGCCACACAAGAAAGCGCTCGGCATATAGCGAGACGCTGTCTTTGCACTCATTGTGCAGCCGAACGGAAAGCGCGCTGGATTGAGCGTGAAATGAATCAAGAACTTCGTCGATGAGCAGAGCGAGATCGAAGGACTCTCGCTTCAAGTTCTCTGTCGCACGCGCCTCGAGTGAGGCGAGTTCGAGAAGTTTTTCTGCGAGCATGTGAAGGCGTTTTGCTTCGGACTGAATGTTTTCAAGAAGCCGGATTCGTGTCTCTTGCGACAGGGGCGAACTTTCCGAGTGATCTTGTTTGCGTGCGAGTAACTCGGAGGCGCCAAGGATTCCGGTCAAGGGTGATTTCATTTCATGCGTTAAGTTATGAACATAGGTTTCGATATACTTTTTGCCCTCGAGTTTTTCTCGAAGGTCTTCGAAACTTTCCGAAAGTGCGCCGATCTCGTCATTGGCGAGTCGTGGCAGGGGAACGGTTTCGCCATTCGCGCGTCGCAAGACGTAGTCTTTGAGACGGTCGATCGGTCGTGCGATGAGCTTCGACGCGATGTAGGCAAGTGGGATCGACAAAAGAAGAGTCAGAACAAAGATCAGGGCGATTCGAAACTTGTTTCGTTGGATCTGAGTCGCGACGCTGTCGACAGGTTTCCCGATAGACACGACGCCGATGAGTTTTCCATTTGAAAGAACAGGAGCGGAAATAAAGTGGATGCTCGTCGCGGGGTCGTCGGGGTTTTCTCTCGTCGCTCGTGCGCCGTATTGGCCCTTCAGCGTAAGAGCAATGTCGCGCCAGCGCGAGAAGTCTCGTCCAGGCGGCTCTTTCCCGCGGTTGTCGAAAAGAAGGGTTCCGCGCTCATCGGTGACGAAAATGCGAAGCTGATGATGGCTATCTTGATCAGCGCTGTTTCTGACTGGAAACTTGGTTGCAAGCATGCGCTTAAGGCTTAAGCGAAACTCTTCGATCGCGCCGCTCATGCTTTTTTTTGTTTCAAAAGACTCCGCGAGGCCGGAGGCCAGGATTCGAGATGTGTCGATCAGTGTGATTTCGACCGCTTCCAGGAGCATCGGCCGCATTTCACGATACGTGGCAAGCGCGACAATGCCGGTGCTCATCACGGTGACAAAGGCGAAGCTTAAGGCCATGCGGGCCGAGAGTTTGAGATTGCGCACTAGTTTTCTTTCAGCGAGTAGCCAAGGCCGCGATGAGTTTCGATTGGCGAGAGGTCTTCGCGAACGGCTTTGAGTTTTGCGCGAAGAGTTTTGATGTGAGCATCGACTGTTCGCTCAAGGCTCATGCCTGGGTCTTCCCAGACGGCCTCCATTAACTGTTGCCGAGAGAACACGACTCCGGGTCTGCGAATCAGCGTTTCTAAGAGACGAAACTCGTAACGAGAGAGTTCTAAAGTTTCGCCATAAAATCGCACCTTGAATTTTTCGCGGTCGATCTCGAATGCGCCCTTTTTAATGATGAGACTTTCCGAGGTGGTGGGTTCCGTATTGGGAGACCTATACCGTTTGGCCAAGGCTTTAACTCGTGCCGTAAGTTCGCGCGCACTAAACGGTTTTGTGAGATAGTCATCGGCTCCGATTTCAAAGCCGATGATTTTGTCGACCTCATCGCTGCGAGCGGTAAGGAATAAAATCGGAGTCTCGACGCGTTCGGCACGAAGGCTTTTGCAGAGTTCAAAGCCGGTTTGGTCCGGTAAGCCCACGTCCAGGATGAGGACGTGGTGAACCGGCTGACGAGACGGCTGACGCGAGGTTTGGCTGATGAGATCCATGGCCTCGCGCGCCGTCTTGCAGTGATCAAGCTG
>CAUJGS010000111.1 GCA_963170185.1 Bdellovibrionota bacterium | reverse complement strand
CTTGGAATGAGGCATACCGGATTGAATCGATCTGAAGCCCGCTAAAATCGCCTTAAGGGAAAACCAGCTTTCGTCTAGTGGCGCAGGCATCAAGTCCGTCTCAGAATAGGCCGAAAGGACTTAAAGACGATCGAGTTCCATCTTTCATTCGCTTTGGAGGGACTGCAATGATCCTACTGACTCTCTTAACCAGTCTCGCTGCTTCAGTGTCGTGGATCGCCAATGCGAAAGCCGACTCTCCAACTGTCGACTGCGACCTTAAGACACTGACGAACTTTTGCGAGTCTTTAAAAGCGAAGGAAAAAACTCAGCTGCGCAGTAAAATCCCCTACACCTTCAGCAACGGCGAATCTATGCCGTCAATAGATTCCATCAGCGGCCAGTCTCTCGAGACCAGCGACAGCGGCGCGCTGAATATTCCATGGGGCAAGATGCAACGCCTGCAAAAGCTCTTTGCTCAAACTAAAAAATACGCACAAGACGCGATCCTACAAGGTCGCAGCTACGACCAAATATCTAACGAGGAAAAGAATCTCATCGATCGAATCAAAATGGTCAAACTCAGCGAGTTTCGCACGGCCGAAGAGCGCGAGGTTTGCCAATCCAATTGGCGATACGGTTTTAGTCCGAGGGGGAACGCTCTTGTCATGTGTCCAGAGATGGCCGGCTATCCCAACTCCGCCATCGTATGGTCGATGGCAGCATTCATCGGGCGCGGTCTCGGGAATTGCGTCACCGGTGCTGTTAGCTATTCTGACCCGAAACAGAAACTCGTTGCCGATCGTATTCCGGCGGAAAAGCACCCGTTCAACGCAAGCTTACGAAGCTGCATGATTCAAGGCGGCTATCCGGACGGTTCAGATGGGCCTGATTTTTCCAAGCCGGAGCTCGCAAAGATCGTCGATGCCGAAATCGCGAGGTCGCATCAGATAAAAAGTCCGGATCTTCCCGTCCGCTCTGAAAAACTCGCCGACACTTTGAAAAACGAAAAGAACGTCGCATGGGCACGAAAGCTCATCACCGACTACCGCGAGTGTCTGCCTGAACACACCAACGCCCGAGTCGACTCAGGTATTCAAGATTGGTTCGGAGCCGAAGTCGCGGCTCGGTACCTCGAAGATCACCCCCTGAACGCACAAACCCCCGAAGACAATCTTCAACCGGTCGCTGCGATGGTCGACTATGTCTGTCGTACACCGCAGGCCGACGAACTCACCCGCAAGTTTCACGTTGCAACCGAGACAAGGCTCGACTCGGCGATCTTCGCCAATGAACGTTTGAGAAAAGTCATGAACTGCAATCCCAAAGTTCCGGCAAAACGAACCTGTAATATCGGCCCACGTCTAGAGTCTCAAAGAGGCGGTGGTTCGAGCGGCCAGCCGGGCTCTTCGAACGACACTGCGAAGTAATAGTGAAATGGCTAATCCTTCGCGAATATCTCTTTCGGATCTAGACCAAAGCGGGCCAAATATTTCTTGAGCCTGTCGGCATCGTTGGAAGATGCTTTCTTGAGCCGAGAAACAGAGAAGAGCTTGCGACCCGCTTCAGAAAGGCTCGATGCCTGAGCGCAAGCACCTAAGACAGACTCAAGCTGCGAGAGATCGAACATATCAAACTCCTGCGCTCGCACGCCGAGAAGCCGATGCACGTGCCCCAGTTGGGTCTCGACAGGTTTACGCCAAGATCGCTCTAATCGTTCAATCTCTTCGGTGACGACAGCTGGTGAAATTCTGCCGCTCTCCGCAAGTGTTCCCATCCTTGTAACAGCCGCATTGAGATCGCGGAAATTGCCATTCCAATCTGCCGACGGGGCCGAGGCAAATCGCAAAAAAGCTTCCACAGCATCTTGAGTGAAACGCACCTTCTTGCCGGTCTTCGTTGAGAACTTCATCATCTCATACTCGAGATTCGGCTCGATATCCTCGCGGCGCTCTTTTAAGTCTGGCAGATGAAAACTCCAAAGGTTGATACGGGCGTAGAGGTCCTCGCGAAACCGCCCCTCCGCAACATCCCGGCTTAAGTCACGATTGGTCCCAGCGATGAGCTGGAAGTTACTCTTCACTTCCTCGTCGGAGCCAAGCGGCAAGAACCTCTTGTCCTCGATCGCCCTAAGCAACATCGCCTGCTCATCAAGGCCTAGCTCACCCACTTCATCCAAGAAGATGAGACCGCCGTCGGCCTCTTTCAAAAGACCGGACCGATCTTTTACCGCGCCGGTGAAAGATCCCTTCACGTGCCCGAAGAGCGTCGACATCACGGCGTCACCTTTTAGCGTGGCGCAGTTGACCTCGACAAACCCTCCGCTGATTTGATGCTTTAGTCGCTTCAGTTGAAAAATTCTTCTCGCCAGCTCGGTCTTCCCGACACCTGTCCGCCCCATGAGAAGGATTGGATCGACCGACCGCAAGCAAATCGTTTCGATACGATCGATCAGAGCATTGAACTTTTGGTTCTTTGTAGGAATCCCCGCTTTCAAAAGCTGCTCGCCCTGATTCTTCTCCTTCGTAAAACGAGCTGCAATGGGATCGTATCTCTTCAGGTCGAGATCAATGATAGTGTAGGTCCCTTTGGGAGAGTCTTTTTTCGCCTCGATACCCTGCTGAAACAGACGGCCCGGCAAATAGCGACTCTCGGCGAGCAGGAAAAGACAGATTTGCACAACGTGAGTTCCCGTTGTGATGTTGACGAAGTAGTCCTCTCGATCCAAATCGAAACGATAGTCTCCAGCGAAGTCATGAAGACGCGAAAATACTTCTTCAAAGTCCCACGGGTCGTTGAAGGAGACTTGGTGCAGAACAATTTCGGTCGCTGGCGAAACCTCCTTGATGTCCGCAACAACCTGATCGAGCAGTCCCTTGAACTTCAGTTGGTAAACGATCTCATAACGATCAAACTTGAAATCGTCCTGCCAACAGGCAGCAACCGTGGGGCGCCATTTCTTCCATCGGTTCTCGCGCCCTCCGACGTTATCAAGTGTAGTACCCAAAAAACCGATCCCGACCTTCTTTTTCATGTTTATATTTTAAGATAAAACTCTATCTAAAGATATATAAAATGACATATCTCGCGGACCGGGGAGACTTCGGAGAAGCATGAAAAACACTGTATATTCAATGTGATATATAAATACGCGATGCCGGACACCCGGCTGGCATCACGACTGCAATTACACCAAATCGTCAACCCCGCCGGCCTCGCTTCTTCGAAATTCGGCCGGCGGGTTACGACTAGGGTTGCAAGTAAGGAGCAGCAAAATGTCGAAGCAGAAATACGAAGTCCTCGAATCTCAAAATGGTGGCCTGATCAAGACTTGGACCAAAGGAGTCTTGTTCGAGGACGAAGCTCGCAACCAACTCAAAAAACTTGCCGACCTTCCCTTTATTCATAAATGGGTCGCAGCCATGCCCGACGTCCACGCAGGCCGCGGCACCACAGTTGGAAGCGTGATTCCAACTAAAGGCGCAATCATTCCCGCAGCCGTCGGCGTCGATATCGGCTGCGGGATGATGGCACAGAAGACTTCACTGCGAGCAACCGATCTGCCCGACTCTCTTTCTTCCATCCGCGGCCAGATCGAGCGAGACGTTCCCGTCGGTTACGGCTATCACAACAAAGCCGTACCAAAGGAATGCCTCGAGGCATGGGCCCAGATGGAGACCGGCTATAAATCGATTATCGAACGCCACCCTCGCATCCGCGAGACAAAAACCTACAAGCAGCTTGGAACACTCGGCGGCGGCAATCACTTCATCGAACTCTGCCTTGATGAAAATCAAGACGTCTGGATCATGCTCCACAGCGGATCGCGCGGCGTCGGGAATGCGATTGGCCACTACTTCATCGAACTGGCGAAGAAGGAAATGGAAAAATGGTTCATTCAATTACCGAACGAAGATCTCGCGTATCTCTCCGAGGGATCCGAACACTTCAACGACTACGTCGAAGCCGTGTACTGGGCTCAAAACTACGCGCGCCTGAATCGCGAGCTCATGATGAA
Source organism: Bdellovibrionota bacterium (assembly GCA_963170185.1). GTDB lineage: Bacteria > Bdellovibrionota > Bdellovibrionia > Bdellovibrionales > JAMPXM01. The sequence continues at coordinate 12,955 of CAUJGS010000111.1, read as the reverse complement.
CCGGGTTGTGGCGGGACTCCGACACCAAAAAGGCATTCCGCCCTTCACGCTTCTCGAGCGGGCTGTGAATTGCCATCACAACTACGTCGAGCTTGAACATCACTACGGAGAGAACGTTTATGTTACACGCAAAGGAGCCGTCCGAGCACGCGAGGGGGATCTTGGAATTATCCCGGGATCCATGGGAGCGAAGTCTTTCATCGTGCGAGGGCTCGGCAACCAAGAGAGCTTCTGCAGCTGCTCTCATGGAGCCGGACGAAAAATGTCGCGCACAAAAGCGCGAGCAGTGATCTCGCTTGAAGATCACAAGCGAGCCACAGCTGAGGTCGAATGCCGAAAGGACGATGGAGTGATCGACGAATCACCCGCCGCCTACAAGGACATCGATGCAGTGATGGCCGCACAGTCAGATTTGGTTGAAATCGTACACACCCTCAAACAGGTGGTGTGCGTTAAGGGATAGCGAGTTCTATCGCCTAGGTTCAAAACCCTAGCGGGTGCGCACGGCCCTGCCGAGAGCGTATGCCGAATTTGCTTCTCTTGAGAAACAGGGATTGTCGCGGGTTCGATTCCCGCCTGAAGTCACCTTCAGTAACTCAGCTGGTAGAGTGTCCGTACTTTGAAAACGAAGTCGTTTCTCGAATGAATGTCCATGGAGGAATGCTTGAGAGCAAAGCCGATGGCAAGGCCGCACTCTCATTCGGAACTCCCAAACTTGGGGGCTTTGCGGCCAAACGCCGACGGCCCCGCCCCCGAGGTTTGCTTAAACAAAAAACTCACACGAGGTATATATGAAAAAAGTTGAAATCACCGAAACACAACGCGGTCTCAAAATCAAAAACGGTCGCATCACTGGAATCCTAGAACCCGGTCGCCATTGGACGTTCAGTTCATTCGGAATCTCACCAGAAACCGTCCTGAAATACGACGTCAACGAGCCGGAGTTTCTCGGACCGTGGGCCTCTGCACTTATCAAATGGCATCCGCAACTGGTGACAAAGTACTTCACTGTCGTTGACACCTCAGACCACCAAACCGCCCTCATCTACGTCGATGAAAAATTCCATCGCATCGTCGGCCCCGGGCAACGAAAGCTCTTCTGGAAAATCCTCAAAGACGTTCGGGTCGAATACATTGCATTTTCCGATTGGCAAGAGATCCCCGCCGAACAGGCGAAGTTGCTGATGCACCAACAGCCTGATTCCGAAGAGTTCATTCACAAGATCATCCCAGAAGGTTCACTCGGCCTGCTGTTTGCCGACGGGCGCCTAGTAAAAAAGCTCGCACCAGGCCCTTGCACCTACTGGAAAGGGAAATCCACTCTCAATGTCGTGGCTATCGACATGCGCACTCAGAACCTCGAAGTCAGCGGGCAAGAGATCCTCACAAAAGATCGCGTTTCGATTCGGCTAAATCTCGATGCGCACTATCGCGTCTCCGATGCCGAAAAACTCGTAACGGAATCACAAGACGCTAAGGACCTGCTCTACAAAGAGCTACAGTTCGCACTGCGAAAGGCCATCGGCGTCCGAACATTAGACGAAGTTCTGGCGACGAAAGAATCTCTCGGAACAGAGGTCCTTGAACAAGCGGCACCCTTTGCCGTCCGAGTCGGCATAGAACTGACGAGCACCGGTGTACGCGACATCATTCTTCCTGGAGATATCCGCGAGATCTTAAACCAAGTCGTAGCGTCTGAAAAACAAGCTCAGGCAAATCTCATTCGCCGACGCGAAGAGGTCGCCGCTACACGCTCACTGCTGAACACAGCAAGGCTGATCGAATCGAGCCCCGTTCTCATGCGCTTAAAGGAGATGGAAAGCATCGAGAAGGTGAGCGACAAAGTTCAGGCAATCAATGTTGTCGGTGGTCTCGAACAATTGATGAATCTGGTATCACGCCAAAAGTGAAATCAGAAGCCTGAGACTGGACCAGTTTCCCCAGACAAGGCGGACGGCCGCTGGTATCGGGAATCCTTGCTTTCGTTCCCAAACACTTCGCGCCATCTCCGCGCGAGGCGTTCGAAGAACATCTTGATAAGCTTCCGCCAGACTCATTCTCGAAAACTCTTATTGAGGGAAACAAAAAAGGCACGGACTCCCTGTCATGAAGGGAGTCCGCGAAGAGTGCTAAGCTCTGATCAGAGCTCGAGCGGAAATGATACGCTTGCAATCCACGACTTCTGGTTGAGCTTCACGCTGTCGAAGCTTCCACCGGTAAACGGTCCGATTTGCTCCAGGGTCGTGCTGTCATAGCGCAAGTCTTGATACTCAAGATTGAGACTTAGTGCCGCGACCCGGAAGCCCGCGCCAAGGCGGTAACCTTGAGCACCGGTCATTTTCACATCGAGATTTCCCGACGCATCCGGATTCACATCGCCGCCGAGGACATATGCTCCCCAAAGACGAAGGCCAATGTCTGGCATCTGAATCCCCACGACCGGTCCGTAGTTCATCGCAGTCGCCGCCGCATCATAGTTCACCGACGAATCCGTGAACTTCGGCATGCTATACCGACCGTCGAGGCCAACGAAGATCGCTTCGCTCACATGCATCCCAAGTCGCGCTCCGATTCCAAATCCTTGAAGTTTCCCCGTCGAATCTGAAAATGGCGCTGGGTAGTTGATCTTCGTATCGCCAAGTTCATAGGTGAGACTCGGCTCCACGAAGAGGCCGACATCAGCCTTGGCAGACTCGGCAAACGACAGCGCAAGTCCAAGAGCTAACAAGCTTGCGGCCACGATCGAGAGTCTCAGTTGTATTTTCGCTAGCTGCTGTTTCATCTTAGTCCACCTTGTTCTTGATTTCTTTCGCCTTCGTTTCGGTTTTGTCTTTCAAGGTGCGAGCCTTGTTTGCGACTTTTTTGGCCGCACACTCGACTTTGCCATTTACGGTTTCACAAACCTTATCCTTCATGTCGCGATACGTTTCTTTTGTGGTATCGACGGCTTCATTCACCTGAGTCTCGGCTTTCTCCATCGCAGTCTCTTCAGCGAAGGCGACGCTCCAGAATCCGCAAACTGCGACAATCGCAAGAGCTCGAGTGAAGACTTCTTTTTTCCAGTTGATTGTGTTTTCCATGTTTAATCCTCCGTTCGGTTTTCAAAATGTCGGTTTCAAGAATGCCGCTAAGGTAGCTGCTTCGGACTTCGCCCTGTTACGAGGCTGACGACGAAAGAAAGAACGGCCAACACCGCAAATACGACGAGCAATGTCTTGCCAATTTCCATCGAAAGGCCAGCGACACCGGTCGCTCCGAGAACGAATGCTAAAACCGCGAGTACAAAGAATCCCAACGCTGCACGGATCATAAAATTCCCCTTTCCACATAGCTGCTGTTAAGCCTGCAATTTGATGCTGATAGAGGTAGTAGCAACCTCGAAACCAGTTCTCTTCCCTTGTTTATTTCGATCTGGCAGACGTCGCCACGCAGAAAGTACTCTTTTTGAACGTTTATATGTCCATTAAATGGACCTTTGTGCGAATATTGCACGTGCCAATTTGGTGAATTCGGCAGCATGTTTCCTGTAAGTATCTGATTATACATGTGTTTAAAAAGGCTGGGGCTGCTGAGTACATTTTTTGATCGTATAAATGGGTAGAAAACGACCAAACATGTTAGCAAACACAGCCGGAAGAGGAGTCGAACATGGACGCACGCGCAGATATAAAGACCGAAAAGGAGAAGAAAAAAATTGTCGTGGTCGATGACGATCTCGACACTCAGGATCTGATCTCAGCGTTTTTTAAGCCGCGCGGATTCGAAGTCATCTGCTTCGGCGATGCCGAATCCGCCATCGCCGACGGTGAGAAATCCAGCGAAACCTGGGACGTGATTTTATCGGACCTGCGCCTCCCAAAAATGTCGGGCGTCGAACTCACCGCGCAGATGAAAGAGACAGCCCCGCAGACGCCGGTCATATTGATCACGACAAACCGAAGCACCGAAGTGGCTCTCGAGGCCATCAAAGAAGGAGCTTACGACTTCCTAATCAAGCCACTTAATTTGCAGCAACTGCAAATCGCCGTTGAACGAGCTCTCCATATCAAAACACTCAGTCGAGACCTCGTAAATCTACAATCGCAGATCGAAACCAAAGCCGCGTCGGCAAATGGCATGATCGGAAAGAGCGCCGCCTTTCTGGCCGCTGTTGATCTCGCCAAGCGGGTCGCCAAAAGCCGATCAAACATTATCATCACCGGCGAAAGCGGAACTGGAAAAGAAGTCTTCGCACGCTTCATCCACACTTCAAGCCTCAACAAAAAAGGCCCCTTCATAGCCATCAACTGTTCGGCTATTCCGGAGACCCTTCTGGAATCCGAACTCTTTGGCCATGCAAAAGGGGCCTTCACAGGAGCCAACGAAAAAAAACTTGGCCTCTTCGAAGAAGCACAAGATGGCACCCTCTTTCTTGATGAGATCGGTGACCTAAGTCTTCCACTTCAAGCAAAACTTCTTCGCGTCCTACAGGAACGAAAGATTCGTCGCGTGGGTGAGAATCAGGACCGCAATATCAACTGTCGACTGGTCTCCGCCACTCATAAAAATCTCTCTGAAATGGTCGCAACCGGTCAGTTCCGAGAGGATCTCTTCTTCCGTCTCAATGTCATTCCCATTCACCTTCCGCCACTTCGCGAACGCCAAGAAGACATCTTGCCGCTGGCAGAGGGTTTTTTAAAAAAATTTGCCGCCGAGAACCAAGCTCCGATCACCGGCTTCACGAAAGAGGCTGTTCGTTTCATTCTCAGTCATCCATGGAATGGCAACGTGCGCGAGTTGGAAAACACGATCGAACGTGCGGCCGTGCTCACACAAACAAACGAAATTGATATCGCAGACCTTATGCCAAACGCCATGGAGAGCCAGCTTAAGTCACAAACGAGAACCGCGCAGTCCTCGTTTGAACATCCATCGGCCGTCGATTCAGGACAGTACTTTCGCGTCGACTGCAGCGGGACGCTTCCGTCGCTCAACGACATGATCAATTCCTACATCCAATTCGCTGTAACCAAAAATGCTGGCGCCAAAGACCGAACAGCTAAAGAAATCGGAGTCGATCGCAAAACTCTGTACAAGCGCCTGAAAATCGCGACCGGCGAAAACCTGCTTTCCTAGCGCCTCTCGCAAAAGAAAAAAGAAACCCCGATCGAGGGTCATCGATCGGGGTTGGAGGGGTAAGGCTTTTTTGGGGATAAAGCCGTTTTGACTACCTCGAGCGACGAAGCGCCGTCGAGAGAAGACCGCCCGCGATCATTCCGACGGCTGCCGCCGCTGCGACACCAGTCAAAGGGTTTTTTCGAATGTAACGACGACCTTCTTCGGCGTAGTCTTCCGCAGAGTCGACAAACTGTGAGGCAACCTCACCTAGCGACTTACCGGCGGAGTGCGCCATTGATTCGATCGTCGCAGGCATATCGCCGTCATTGAGTTTTCGCTTCAAAACCTTTCCCGCTCCATTGAGAGTCGACATCGTGTTTTCTACTGCTGTTGACATGCTTCCTCCTGTATCTTGATTCACCAACTCGTTCTTCAAACCCGCTTCAAGGTGTCCTTGAAGTTCTCGGTCGCCCGCTCTCGGGTGTTTTCAAATCGGCTGAAGATGCTTCCAAGCTTTTCGCTGAAATCCTCTTCGGCACGGCCATACTTTTGTTGCAAAATTCCCGCGATCGCTTTGGCGTCGCCTTTGGTCTTCTCCAGCTCGTCATCTGTGAGCTTGCCCCACGCCTTCTGGATTTCACCTTTGATCTCACGCCATTTGCCTTGAGCGATATTTGTGTTCATAGACATTGTGTCCTCCTTGGTTGATGGTGAATTAGTATTGCAAAGCAAAGACCCCGCATGAGCGGGGTCTTATTTTCATCTGACATGTTTTTCGAGTTAGTCGAGTGGAAGGCTTGAACTTTTACGTTCAACTATTGAACCCAATTACTAGAACCAGTATTTCACCATGCCGGTCAGCGCAAGAAGGTTGGGCTCTTCCCCTTCTTGGACAAGGTACTTTGCCAAAGCCCCTAGCGAGACACGATCCTCGTCACGAAGCAAACCGTTGGTCAGCTTCACGTCAAAACCCGCCAGTGGACCTGAGATGAGATTCGTGCCGTCGACATTCATAGAAGCGCCAAGACCGATTCCCACATAGGAGTCTTTGATGATCGGAATGGTTCCACCAAAATTGTAAGCGGCTTTCGCAAGCGCCAAAGTACGCTCGTTTCTTTCGGCGGAAGCGCCATGACTGACATCACTGCGCGAAAGCTCTAAACCGGCAGAGAACGGAACATACGGCTGAAACCCGATATCAACCCCATAAAGCGGCGTTGTCGACATCGCGCCGTCCGGATTGGCAACACCCATCATGACCCCGACGTGAGGACGAAGCTCCGACTCCTCCGCCACAGGGCGCATCGGCACGACAGCCGATGACGTTTGCGAGGTATCGACATCAGCTAAAGCTTCCGACAAAATGAAACTCGAAGCCAACACGGCCGCACAAGATATCGATTTAATGAAATGGTTCTTCGTAATCATACTGATTCTCCTTGTTGATGGTCTGGTTGCTGACATTCGAAACTTTGACATCGCCGGAGGCGCCCACGGGCTCTTTGCTTTTGAGACCCTCGATAAGACCCACCGCGAATTCCGCCGCGATCGCCTCAAACGACAATTCAAGACCGCCATTGGCTCTTTGCGAAAAACGCTCGGCTGACTTGGCATCACCTTTTCCTGGATCTCGCTCGTCTCGCGAAATCCAAAGCAATGCCGCAAAACCAGCTAAAAACCCGAGACTATAAAGCCCGAACAAGTTCGCTTGAGAAAACCATTCGGGATCCACCAGGTTTTCGGCCAGTGAGAACATTCGAATCGCAAAGAAGATGAGGACTCCGCTTAGGACGAGACCCAAACAGAACTTTCGAATCGTGCTGGAAATCAGACTCTGTCCCAAATTAAACACCTTCATGTCCTCCTTTAAACCGCGTTTCCTGGAAGATGTGCAAAAGCGCCTCCATCCTAAACACCGACTGATTTCGTTTTGACGAAGATTTCGCGTAGCGAAGTTCAAATGATGGACTTTGAAGTTCCGAGAAATCCACGTTATAAATTGCGGATGGAAAACGATGAACTCCCAAAAGCCTTGATTGAACGTTATCTCGACCGGCGCGTGGCCGACGTCGAGGTTCTAGAAGCAAGTCTTACATCTGGAAGCGGAGATGAGTTTCGTCGTATTGGCCATCAGCTCGCGGGCAACCTCAGTAGTTTTGGCTTTCCGGAAGCCGAGGGTATAGCCCGCGAGATGGAGGCGCTCTTGGATAGTGAAGTTCGCGAAAAAGGCCAACGACTGTTGGCCGATTTCAAAGCTTGGTTACAAACTCACCGTCCGACCTGAAGCGCCAGCACTGGTTTCTATCACGACATCAACCCTACGGTTCGCCGCGCGACCCTCGGCCGTGTTATTTGGTGCGATAGGTCTTTGCGGACCTACCCCGCGGCTATCGATCTCCACATCTTTGAACTGCGCTTGCTTTGCGAAGTAATTTCGCACGGCCAACGCACGCTCCTCGGAGATCTCCATATTTTTTTTCAGAGTACCACTGGAGTCCGTGTGGCCGACAACGACGACTTTCGCCACTGGCATTTGCGCCACCAGTTCCGCCACTTTATCCAAGGTGTCGAGCGATTTCACTTTGAGCTCGGCACTTCCAGATGTGAAACCGATGTCCTTTAGACGAACCACGACATTGTTCCCGACCTTGGCGACCTCTGCCTCATTGGCGGCAAACCCTTCGCGAGCCGCATTGATTTTGCGATCGATCTCTTCTTTAGCGGAAAGCTCGGCATTTTCCTGCTTGAGGTCGCCTACTTCTCGCTGCTGATCACTCACCAAACGCGTCTGCGTATCGAGCTTGTCTTGCACGCGTGTGATTTCATTTTTCTGGCTCCACAAGGTTAATGCGACCTCCTCACTGACTTTGTCCTGTCTTGCCAAGGCCAGAACATCGCGAAGCTTTCGACTTAACCCCTCGGCGATCTTCACCTCGGTTTGATATCCAACAGGCGATCGCACGCTTCTCTCTATAGCTTGCTCAGCCAAAATCAGAGCTTGTTTTGTCTCCGCCGCCAACTTAGCGGTGTGTTTCTCGGCCCCTTCGGCCACAGCCCTTTTGTAGATCTCGCGACTCTCACCCAGAACCGTCGTCTTTCTCGCTTCGATTTCGATTCTACGATAGTTCGTCGCAAGCTCCGTGTCGCGCTCGTGATCCATCACGAACTTCCCGCCTTCGATACGGTGACCGATCCTTCTTAAATCTTTGTCGGCTTCGTCCAGCGAATCACGCGTTACGACATTGGCTCCCGCATCCAAGGCAAACGCTCGCGCCTCAAGCACCGGTAGCAATTGCGGCGTGAAGTTCTCGACATTGGCGGAGACCTTCACCAAAGCGCCGCGCGCGACAGCCACATCGTCTAACGCCTCTTCGCGATCCCCGTCTTCCATTGCTTCGCGTGCGTCCTTCGTGTACTCGATCGCACGTTCGTAGCTATCTGGCGAAAGCAAAGCGCCATGACGCTTACCAAGCGCAACTAGGTCTGTTTCAACCCTCTCGATCTCCACCTGAGGGTTGGCGTCCGCTGGCAAAACCGCTCGTTCATGGGTTGCACAAGCGCCCATCGCCAACATTGCAAGAACCGACAGGCCACCGGCATATTTATTTCTGTGTTTTACTTGATGTCTCACGTTTGACCCCTTTTTTGTTTTAGTGCGCCTTAAAGAAACTCTCGATCATCCAAGCGTGTTTATCGTGAACGCCGATTCGACTAACGGCGAGATCGTGCGTGTAGTGATCCCCAACCTTCTCGGCCATTTCCGCGACACTTGCAGCGAGCTGACTGATCTGGCGATTGGATTTTGCCAAATCCTTAAGTGCTTGCTCATCTGAGGCCTCGCGAAGCTCTCGCATATGCGAGCTCTCTAAGATTTGACGCAAGGAAACAGGTGTCGACTGCCCCATGGCCCGCATCCTTTCGGCCAAAACATCAATCGCAGCCGCGAGTTCCTCGTATTGGGCCTCCGTCATAGAATGCACTCCAAAAAACTTTTGCCCTTCGTAGTTCCAATGAAGCGCATAGGTCTTCATGTAAATGACAAACGTCTGCGCCACGAGTTCACGTAGCGAGTGGTCGTTGTTTACCGAGTTGTCGGCCATAACTGCTCCTTCCTAAGTTGATACTTGAGGGTGTTGTTTAAGGAGACTTAGAAATACTTGTGCCATGACGTGATTTTCGCCGAATCGCGTTTAAACGCGCGTTCAAGGAGTCTCGCCCTGAGTGACGAGTACACTTTCCACGTCGTGACGTTCAAAAAATATGCGTGAGGAGATAAAGGGTAACCAGACCAAAGACGATGGTCGCGAGCATGTTTCGCGTGAACCAACAAACCGCCGCCGCCAGCACAACGACAAACAGACGCTCTTTGCCAGCCAACCAATCTAGGTTGCCCTTATGAAAGAACACCATCGGTACAACGATAGCCGGAATGATCGCAGCCGGAATATATGAGAAAACCTCGCGGTGCCGATCTGTGATTTCAAAGCGGTTTGAGAACGCGATCACCGAGAACCGAATCAGCAATGTGCCGATCGCAAGCAAGGCTACCACGCTCCAGAAGTAGACGTTGTCGATCATCGCGCACCTCGAACCGATTTCGTCAAACCAGCTAGGCGCATCAACAACAGCGCAACCGCCATCGCACAAAAGGCCGCCACCAACAAACCGACATTGAGCGGAAGATCGCGGAACAAAATACCAAAAACCCCGGAACAAACGGCGACAGCTCTATGTTTCCAGGTCTTCAATGTGGGGATGACCAAAACCACGAAGCTCAAAGGAACCGCGTAGTCGAGCGCCCAGTCACGAGGCGAAAAGTTGCCGAAATAAAATCCCGCAAGCACGGAAAGATGCCACGCAATCGCCATGCAGACGCAAGAGCCGAAATAAAAAGTCAGAGCATCTTGTTTATTGCGAAAATGTGCCTCATTGGCTGACATCACGGCGTAACTTTGGTCGGTCAGCATGTAGGCACTTAGAAGTTTTGTTCCCCATCCCGCTTCTCGCGCAAATGGCGAAAACGCGGCACTGTAAAGAATGAAACGAAGATTGATAACGAGACCGGTTGCGACGACGACCAAAAGAGAGACATTCTTTGTCATGAGATCAACAGCCGCGAGCTGCGAGGCACCAGCGAAGACAAGAACATTCATCCATGTCGAGTGCCACACCGAAAGACCCGCCTCGTGAGCGGCCGTCCCCATCACTGCTCCAAACGGAATTACGCCGGTCATCACGGGAAGCATTTGGCGAAATCCGAAGCGGAAGAAGTTCATTCGAAGACTAATCTAAATGAAAAAGTCCGCCGCAGCAACTTACCCGGCATGATATCCTTGATTCTCTAGCAATGCTTAAGGGTTGGGTTTTCCCGTGTAGTCGACAACAGGGGTCGAATCGATCCCTTTTAAATAGTCGGCATAGCTAAGGCCAGCCCCCAGATCGAGAACCTCTTCCAGCTCGCGCATGAACTCGGTCATGACCTTGCCCGCTCCAACACCACGCTGAGCCCGCCACACAATGCTGATCCCGAACTTTTCGGAGTAGTAGTAAATGTCTGGGCGCAAACCATTGTTCAGGTAGCAATCGATCCGAACGACATCGTGCTGCCCGCCTCTTAAATCCAGGTATTCTTTATCGCCAACGATGCAGAATGTCTTCATAGAAAACTCGGCGTACTTCTCCGGTGTGTTCCGATGTGATTCGCTAACACGCTCGAAAAAGACGGCCTTATCCTTTCTCAAAGGGAAAAGAGCTTCCGGCCTTCCGACGATTGTCTGCAGCGAATCGCCAAAAATATGGTGATTCTCGGAGCGAATCATCGAAGCGAGGTTTCCATTCACGCGGTTCCAAACATAAAACGGCGCACCGATTTCGTTTCCATTGGCGTCAATTTTGCTGCCGCGCCACTTCAGTGTGCGCCGATCAAAAGCCACGAGTTCCCACAACTGCTTCTCGCGCTCAACAGTGCCAGTCGAATGGATTTGGCTTTCACCAAAAACAAGCCTCATGCCCAAACGAGGGTTGGGAAACGGAACCGGGGGCCAAGTATCCTGACTGACCGGACGCTCAGGCTCTAAGATCGTTCCAACACCTAATTCTCGAAGACGTTTCACGATTGCCGTGTGGCTAGCTGAAATCCCTTGCTCTCGTTCAACGGGCTTATCTTTTGGCACAACCGAAGCAGCATTCCGTTGCAAAGGTTTGATACCGGTCACGACCTGTTCCGAATGAATCTTTGGATAAAGGGCAAAAGCCGCCAGCGCTACCGCTAGCACCGCGAAGGCCGAAACAGCTACACCTAAAGCGGGTTTTTTGCTCTCGACTTTTGGGCGACGGTGGTTCGCACGTGCACGATCTCTGATCTGTCTAAAATCTTTGATCGAACTTTCAATCAAAGATGTGTTCAAATCCAAAGACCCATATAACTCAATTTTCTGAGTCGAACTAGGATCCTCGATAGCTGGATTGATGGCCCGAGACTCGGGAGACGCGGTGCTTAGCGCATGGGAAACAATGAACGGCCACTCGGCACGCGGAATACTGTGGTCTTCCAAATGCGAACGAACAGCCCGCCAGTTTCCTACTTCGATTCGACGCAACCGCTTCAAGAAAGACTTCGGGATATGAGACAAATCAATCGCTTCAACGTCGCGAATGAAGTCATCGATGGAGGCCGTGCGTAAGGCTACATCTTTCTTTAAAGCCCGATCTATTGCCTTTCGTAGTTCAATGGGCAACAGCGGCTCTAGGTGGCCCGGATAGTCCAAAGAAGACCTATTAATCTTGTCCAAAGTGCCCACCAAACTCGTCGCAGAAAATGGCGTCGCGCCCGTGATCATCTCGTAAAGCACGAGGCCGAGGGCGTAGATATCACTTTGCTGAGTCGCCGGATTGTCGGCTAAAACTTCGGGTGCGATGTAATTAAGTGTTCCTACGATAGTGCCTGTTCGCGTATTGAGGTCACTGGCCGAAACGAGACTCTTGGCAATACCGAAGTCAATCAGCTTCGCCCTGCCATTGGTATCTACAAGAATATTGGCCGGTTTTATATCTCGATGAACGATTCCCAGCTTGTGAGCCTCACGTAGCCCCATTGCGACATCCAAAGTGATTTCTCGCATCTCGGAAAAGCTGAGACGATTGTGTCGAATAAGACTATGAAGCGGATCCCCCTTCACGTACTCCATCGCCATGTAGACAAACCCTTCGGTTTCTCCAAAAGAGTAGATCGTCGTGACATTGGGATGATTCAATCGAGCCAGTAGCTGGCCTTCTTGAAAGAAACGAACAACTGTTTCATCTGCCGTTTGATTTTCTTTTTCGATGAGCTTAAGCGCGACATCACGTTTGAGGTTCGTATCCCGACAAAGAACAACCTGCCCCATGCCGCCCGCTCCAATATGCGAAACGACAGTGAAGTGATCGATCCGATCGCCTGGATTAACCAGCCATTTGATGTCAGCCATCTTAGGTAAATATCGGCAATTTCAATACCTTCAATGAGAAACTCGCGTCTCGCAGGAGTCTCGGTCGCAAATCTCAGGACCTTGGTCGGTCCGACAAAAACGCCCCGCGGCCCGAGCCTCATTGTTTGCCTCACCTTGAGGCAAACAATGAGGCGACTTTCTCTAAGGCATGTCAAACAAGAGGAACTCACTGCCTTTGCCCCACTTCAGCTTAAGGGTCTCGACCTTAGATATCCCAGCTCCATCTCCTGCTTGAAGCCCGACACCATCGACCATGACCTGCCCCTTTACAACCTGCACCCAGAGATGGCGGTGAGCATACGTTTTCAAAGTCTTCTCGCCTTCGTCTTGAGCTTTGGCCGCGTACATGTCGACGTCTTGGTTCATAGAAA
>CAUJGS010000110.1 GCA_963170185.1 Bdellovibrionota bacterium | reverse complement strand
TTCGTCTTGGCGGAGGTGGGCTTCGAACTCTTCTGGACGACTTCCCTTTTTGTCGACCCACTCGCGTAGCGATGGGCCGCCGTTGATGAGGTCGATCGCAAGACGATCTTTTTCGTACTCGTAATGAAAGTCGCGCCAGATTTCGTAACTGGGATCAAGTTCGCGAATCGCACGCAGCCAAAGCGCAATCAGGCGATACGGCTTAAACGCTTCGTGATCGTAGTGATCGCTATCAAGATGAACCTGAAAGCCGCCAACGATTTTGCCCGCGTATTTGTGAAACGTCGGCAAGAACCATGTAGGCCTTAGTAGACACCCCTTCATCCACTCTGGCGCTAGCTTATGCATCAAAGCTAAAACTTCACCGGGCTCAAGACGATCCACGCCAAGAGTTTCAAGCGGGCGTGTCGTGCCGCGACCTTCGGAAAGATTCGTGCCTTCGATCAACACTGTTCCAGGAAATGCACGAGCCATGGAAAGCGAAGCGGCGTTCGGGCTCGGGTTCACCCACGCGACTTCGCCAAGAGGCCAACCAAACCCTGGAGCGGCGTCAGGCTTGTAGCCCGCCATCTTCACGACCTCGTACCCGACATCAAGCCCAAGGCGTTTTTTAAACCAAAGCCCCGCCTCACCAAGTGTTAGCCCATGGCGCATCGGAAGCCCCTCGGCCGCGCCAACGAAACTTACAAAGCCAGGCTCAAGCAACGTGCCTTCCACTGGGCGCCCAGCGGGATTGGGACGATCCAAAACAACGATGCGCTTCCCAAAACGTGCGCCCTCTTCCATCACGTACAAAAGTGTCGTCAAAAACGTGTAGATGCGAGTGCCGACATCTTGCATGTCGACAAGCAAAACATCAAATGTCTCCATCATCTGTTTTGTCGGACGACGAACTTCTCCGTACAAAGAAAACACCGGCACTTTCCAAATCGGATCGATGTAGTCTTCGGTCTCTTGCATGTTGTCTTGTTTTTCACCGCGCATCCCGTGCTGCGGGCCAAACGCCGCCGTCACTTTGAATTCGCCAGTTTCCCTAGACAACCGCAACAGCGCATCCATCGAATGCTCGAAACCAAACGGAGACTTCGCCGCATAACTCATCGACGCCGGGTGCGCCAAAAGTGCGACACGTTTTCCTTCGACTGTTTTTCGAAGCGACTTTTCCAAAAGGAACCGATCAAAACCAGAGACGAAACCGGAACCAAAGGATTTTAATGCCATGTCGAAAATCTCCTTAACAATCCAGAAGAAATGAAAAACTTGATCGCGCGTGGAAGTCTGGCTTCTCACCAGTGTGATGAAGCGCCCAGTAAAACGGCGCCTCTTCACCGACTTCCAAAACCACCGCCGTCAAAGACACTTCCAAAGTTTTTGTATCAAACCGCTTTGGAAGATCGAGATCGATCTCAAACCGCCACACGGAATCGCCAGACGCTTCCTCTAGCTTCGGACGAAGCACCTCGAAACCTGGTGTCTCCACGCCTGCGTCAGCTCTTTGCGCGCGATAATCTTGAAACTCGTAGGCTTGCCAGGCACCAGATGGCGAAAAGTTCCATTCGATATACGACTTCTCACCCGCGCCTGCTACGAAACACTCTAGGCAAGTCGCTTTCCAAAGTTCGTCCCGACGACGAGCTTCACCCACCGGCCAAACCACCGCTGCCTTAGAGGCCAAAACTTCATACACCAAAGTCAGCTGCGATCCCAAAACAGGGTTTCGTCTCGCAAACGCACGGACGCGGTGCCGAGGCTTTCTGGTTTCTATGGGATGCGTGACGAGTTCCAACACTTTTATGCTCCAGTATCATGAACACGAAGTGCGGCGGAAAATGTGTTCAAGTGAAGTCGCACGACTTTCGAAATTCCGCCGTCCGCATCGCGCTGATAACCACCTGCCAGATTGAATACGATCGGAATTCCGAGCTGCTTTCCAAGAGAAAAGATCTTCTCGTCACGCGCGCCCATTTGTTCCGTCGTTAAGAACCCGCCAAGTGGATCGTCGATGTGCGCGTCGGCACCTGCTTGATACAAAATCACTTGCGGTTCGAAGCGACGAAGATCTTGTTCCAAAGCTTCCAGGCGCGCGAAAAACGCGTCGGCCTGATCTGGCCTTTTAAACTCTTGCCCAAATGACAGATGAAACACATTGGCGCGTAAACCAGTTTGATCAAGAATCTCGTCCGTGCCATCTCCGTAGTGATAGTCGGCATCGAGAATCGCAACTCGCTTCACACGGCTATTGGCCAAGAGGTAAGCCGCCGTTACCATGAGACCGTTGAAGGTACAAAAGTCGGCAGCTTTCGCAAACCGCGCGTGATGAAAGCCCGAAGAAAGGGATGCAACCACCATTGGGCGCGATGGCCCAAGCGCGATCTTACAAGCCGTTAGCAAAGAGCCCGTCGTGTACGGAAGCGACGCCGCCACTTCCGCCGAACGATTGCCAAAGCCATTGTCCTCGCGCCCCTCTAAAACGGCCTTCACGAATCTTGGATCATGGACGCGAATGAAATCCTCAGCCGAAACTGGTTCGGGCGCCACGATGTCGACGGCGTATTCTTGCGCCTTTAAGGCCGCCGCCACCAGACCGGGTTTTGACGCTGAGGGTGAAACTTCGTGGCCACTGTCTGCCACCATAACTTGCGAATATACGACCGGAACTCTCAATACGCCCCCTGGCTTGCATTCATGACAGCAAGTTCCTTACGCAACGTCAATTAAGTACCTGCAAAGCCCCTCAATCTGCTAGGAATTGAGGAGCATGAAACTGGCCCATTCCTCAGATTGGCATCTCGGAAAAACGCTGTTTGCGCGTCCCCTGATCGACGATCAGCGGGCTGCTCTGACCGAGCTGAAAGAGCGCATAAAATCCGAAAAGGTCGATGTCCTCCTCTTGGCAGGCGACCTTTTTGATCGCAGCGTACCGCCAGAAGATGCCGTGCGACTGCTCGATCAGTTTCTGACAAGCGTTGTTACCGAACTCAAAATCCCGGTCTGCATGATCCCAGGCAACCACGACTCAAGCACGCGAGTCGGCGCCGGCGCGAGCCTTCTTCGAAATGCCGGACTTCATGTTTTCGCGACGCCGGAATCCATTCACACACCTGCACTCTTTGCCAATGACTTCATGAAGACCGCGGTATTTGGCATTCCCTACCTCGAACCAGGAGAATGGGGGGCGTATTTCCGAACCGAGACTGCTGTAAGAAGCCACGAGGAAGCCCTTCGCTTAATTTTAGGAGCCATTGATTCTCAAATCACCGAGCTTCGCGGCCAGGGCTGGCAAATCGTCTTGATGCTTCACGCCTATGTGATGGGAGGCTCCGTCTCCGAATCCGAACGTCCACTTTCTGTCGGTGGCTCGGAGATGGTACCAAGTGAACTTCTAAAACCTTTCGACTACGTGGCCCTTGGCCATCTTCATCGCCCGCAGAAGGTGTCATTTGAACAGGTTCGTTACTCGGGTTCGCTGTTCCCTTACTCACAAAGCGAGTCCGACCAAGAGCGCGGCTTTGTTCTTGTCGATTTCCTCACGGAATATCCCACCAAACGGTTTCGCTTTGAGCCTTTTCAAACCACGCGCAAACTTCGCACCATCGAAGGCGCCTTTGACGAGTTGGTCAAAAGCGAGACCCTCCGTGGTCAAAAACAAACCGGTCAGCCACAGGACTACGTCATCGCCCTGATCACCGACGACAATCTTCCGTTCGAGGCGTTTCGTCGGCTGAGCGCCGTCGTACCGAATCTGCTGCACATCGGACGAAAATCCGATTGGAAAGCCGATGCAGCTGAATCTTCCGATCTTCTTCACAGAAAACTTCAGCAAGAGCTTTCGGACCAAGACATCTTACGCACCTTTGTCGAAGCCGCCGCACCGGAGACCTCGACCGAGGAGACTCGCAAGCAAGATCTCATCTGGCTCCAAGAGATGTTCGAAAAGTTTCGCGCCTCCAACAAAGATTCCGAGATGGGGGTTTAAGAAATGAAACCCTATCTCTTGCGCCTACAAGCCTTCGGACCGTTTTCTTCTAAGCAGGAAGTTTGTTTTGACGACGTCTTTTCAGGCGGCCTGTTTCTTATCCACGGACGCACGGGCGCCGGAAAAACATCGCTCCTTGACGGCCTCTGCTTTTCGCTCTTTGGTCGTCCAAGCACTCCGGAGCGCGAAAAAGATTTGCGAGCTTTGAGGTCCGACCTTGCACCGCCCGAGCTTTTAACAGAATCCGAACTCGTCTTCGCCATCGGACTAGAAGTCTTCAAAGTCCATCGGGTGCCATCGCAAACCGTTCCCAAAAAACGCGGCGAAGGCACCACCGAATTCAAAGGCAGTGCCGAACTCTGGCGCCTTCACGTTCCATGGCCCGCGACTCACCAAGAACGCCTAGAGGCCATCAACCTTGAAAGCAATTGGACGCCCATTGCCGCCAAACAAGAAGCGGTCGACCGCGAAATCGAGCTGATTTTGGGAATGAACGAGCGGCAGTTTCGACAAGTCGTCATTTTGCCTCAAGGAAAGTTTCGCGAATTTCTTTCTAGCTCGAGCGCCGAACGGCAAACGATTCTCGAACGCCTTTTTCAAACCGACCGTTTTTCCCGCTTTCAAACGTTTCTCTCGCAGCACCACAAGCAGCTTGAACAGAAATGGAAGTCACGAACCGACTTCGTGATAAGTCGCTTGCAGAGTTTCGGCATCGAAAACGTGCAGGCTCTTCCGCAGGAGATTCAGAGTCGCGAGACGAACCTTTCTGAAACAAATCGGACTCTCGTGCAGGTTCGCGAGATGGAAAAGTCGGTGACCCAGCTACTTCACCGCCTGGAAGCCCTCGAACAAGACCGCACGCGCTTAGCCAGCTTGGAGCAGGCGACGCAGACTCTCAAAGAGAACGCGAATGCAATTGCGAAAATGAAGATCCAGGTGCAAGCGCATGATCGCCTGATCAAGTATCTCGCCCTTCGTGATTCCCAAGAGGCGGCAAACAAACGTCTCTTGGGAGCCACATCCCGCGCCGAGGACCTGCGAAAGCGGCTCGGCTCGTTAAAGGCCGCTTCTGAAACGTCGATCCGCGCACGGAAAACGCTCCTCGAAAAAAAACCGACGCTCGACGAACTAAGAAACGAGTATCAGCGTCTAAAACTGTTCTATGCAACGCTCAGAGACCTGCTCAAAGAGCTTGTGACAAAAGAACAGGATGTCTTGCAACTTGAACGTTCGATCAATGACTCACGCAGCAAGATCACCTATTCCCAACAGACTCTAACACTTGGAGCGTCGACCTATCTCGCATTGCAAGCCAAGCATGGCTTGCTTGTCGAAAACGAAGTACGAACGATCGAAGAGGCCTTACGCGCCACTAAGACTTTGGAACTTCACTACCACGCGGCACAGGCCGCAGCTCTCGCCGCTGAACTCAAAGCCGGGGAACCCTGCCCCGTTTGCGGCAGCCTCGAACATCCTGCTCCGGTAAGCGCAGAGATCGAATCGAATCGAAGACCTCTTTCCAAAGAAGATCTCGAATTGGCTCGTCAGAAGAGCCAATCTGCGATTGACGAAATTCGCCTCAATCAAGAGCGTCGCACGGCCAAACTTGACCAATTAAAGTCCCTGTTGCCGGCACAGGCTCCTACCACGCAGAGTCTTCCCGATCTCACAAAAACCGATTTCAACAAATCCGCCCTCACGCTTGAACAAGATCTCGTAAAAGCGCAGAACACAGTTCGCGAGTCCACGGCGACCATTGCCGCAATGGAGCCACGCCTTGAGGAAAGCAGAAAACGCCTTCAAGAGCTTCGCCAAACACTTGAAGAAGTTGACCCCGCCGAACGCGATCTTGCCACCGTCGCAAAGAAAGGCACCGAGACAAAAGCGGAAATCGATACACGCGAAAGCGAGAGCGAGCGCCTCAGACAGCAAATCGCGGAAGAGGAGAAACGGCAGGCCGAAATCCAAGGTCAGCTTTCTTCCACTGAGGACGAAATTCAAAGTGCAAAGTCCGAAACTGACGAACTTAGCCTAAGGCTTCACGCGGAATTAAAAAACGCGGGCTTCGCGGATGGTCCCCCTGCGGATCTCATTCAAAAACCGGAACGCGATCGCCTAGAAAAATCCATCAGCGAACACGAAGCCAAGCTCACGCAAACCGAAGGCGCCCACAAAGAAGCCCTGGAACGCGTAAGGATTGCGCGCGCAAAGATTGAAGAAGACGAACTCCTGAAGACTCAAGCAGACGCCACGCTTGATCTCGCCAAGACCAAAGCAAAGCGTGAAGAGCTCGATAACCAAGTTCGTGCACTTGAAGCACAGGCCGCCAAACTCAAAATCGAAATCGAGAATCTTCAGAAGCTTCAAACAGAGGTCGAAAAAGAAGAGACCGAACTCGCCGCCATCCGAGAAGAGTCGGATCGCACAATTCGCCTCACGGCGCTTGTAACGGGCGACCGTTCGCAAAACAAACTCTCGGTTCCGCTTTCACGTTTTGTTTTGCAAAGCCGCTTCGAAGACGTGCTCGACCAAGCCAACCGCCGCCTGGGGCGCATGAGTCGCGGTCGCTACCTGCTTCGCCGTCCCGCCTTAAGCCGCAATCTCGCGCAATCTCAAGGTCTCAACTTAAGCGTCGAAGACGCTGTCACCGGCAAAGAGCGCCACGCCGATTCTCTTTCCGGCGGCGAATCCTTTATGGCGGCACTCAGTCTTGCGTTGGGCCTTGCTGATGTCGTGCAGAACAACCTAGGTGGCGTGCGCCTCGATTCCGTCTTGATCGACGAAGGCTTCGGTACACTTGATGCTGAATCGCTAGATCTTGCGCTTCGTACACTGATCGACCTTCAAGCCGGTGGCCGCATGGTCGGCGTCATCTCACATGTGCAGGAATTGAAGTCTCAAATCGATCGTCGTCTCGAACTTCTCGCGACACCTCAGGGCAGTCGCATCCGCTGGGAGAACGGCGCCCATGTATCATCACGATATGAAACCGGACCCAATATCTAAACAGCGTCTCATTTTGACATACAAGACCTTAGTTCATGTAAATTGTCGCGTCTCCGACACAGTTCAAGCTTCCACCGATAGCCGCTTCACCGGAGAATAGAGAGAGCCTCTCGAAGTTCGATTCTATGTTCGTAAGTGGTACGTAAGCAGGAGTGTGCAGGCGTGGAAGTTCGCGACAATCATGAGCTATCGGATGCATTGCCGAAGCTCGCCTCTTCGATGAAGTCCGTTTTGGCGGACGCCCAAATTCAAGTCCTGGAAAACCGTCAGATCGACATTCGATTTGATGGATTGCCGTCTTGGAAAATCAACGTCACAAGACAGCTTCTCAATAACCAGCTTCAGATGTTTGTCACGCACATCGATCTGTTTCCGTTATGCTTGGCCTCGCTTTCGTTTTCGGAATTGCAACGACTGGCCGCCATCGAAAACCTCGGCCTTCGCGGCGTAACCGTTACGCCCATCGATCCGGGCCTTCACGACGGTCGAGGCGGTCTTCGTATTCGCGCCTCATTTGTCGGTCAAAAAGGGCGCTCAACGGACGAAATCGAAAGTCTCACCGTCGACATCATGAATGTTTTGGCATTCGCTAGAACATTAGAAGACCGGATCACCGATAGCGCCATTGCTGGAGAGTTCTCACAAGAGCTCTACTCATCGCGCTTTGGAACAAAAACCCAAGTGCAGCCGACGCGTATCGTTTCAAACGGTCAGTCGGTCTTTGAGGGAAGCACGGATCGCGTCTTCTCGGAAATCATGCGATCTCTGAAGTCAGATCTCGGTTTTCAAATCCGAAGCTCCGGCCAGCGAACCGCGCTTGCCGTGGCTCCTTCGGCTCAAAGCAAAGATCCAATTGAGATCGTCATTCGTATCCCCGAGGAAGTTCCAGTATTCATTGCGCACGCACCGCTGATGAAAATTACCGGGAAATCCGATGACGAGATCGCCGCCATCTTGGACGATCTCAATAGCCAAAGCGAGTCGGGGCATTTTGAATATAATCCGGTTGACCAAGTGCTTTGTTACACCGCTTGGAAGCAGCTAACCAACGACCTTCGCCACTTCAGCTTCGATCACACCGTACTCAGTGTGAATCGTGCTTATGCGATGGCCGTGGAAAACTTCACCTAAGCGCCAGCAACCGAAAGCGACGAGATCAAGAGATCCGGTGCCACCACATTGGACGTTTTCGGCGAAAGCCGAGAGCTGACTTTTTCAAGCCCTTTCAACATCTCGTCAATTGAACCCGCCACAACGAAGTTGCAGATCGGCTTCACGCGTTTTCCGTTTTCCCAAAGCTCGCCCTCACTTTGAAGGCTAAACGCACCCGAGCCGTGCTGAAAGCCCGCATGGTAGCCGGTAAAGTCCGTGACGTAGATCACCTTCGGATAGCTCTTTAAAAGCGTTTCTAGCGATTCCTTGCCACCTCGGACAACAAGGTTGGATGGGCCAACATCAAGCTGTGAGCGTGCGCCACGGCTGGCGTTTGCGGTGTGCGGAAGCCCCAGGCGCTTGGCATAGACCGAGTTAGAAAGAAAGCTTTTAAGCACGCCGTTTTCGACAAGTGTCGTTTTATGCGTCGGCGCACCTTCGGAATCAAACGGACGATTTCCAACACCACCCTCAAGATTCGGATCGTCTTCGATCTGCAAAACCGAGCTTCCGACAACCTGTCCGAGATTTGCGGCAGGATCTTTTTCTTTGCCGTAGATCGTCGTTTTTTCCGCCAGCGCCTTGGCCGAAAAATAGTCCGCGATCAGACCAAAAACCTCGGCCGCCACTTCGCAATCGATCACGATCGGATATCGTCCCGTCTCCGGCGATACGGCGCCCAGTTTGGCCACCGCCTTGGCAGCCGCCGAAGCCGTCACCTCATCGATTGGCACCTGCAAAGCATTGCGGGTGAAAAAACTCTCGCCCGCCATGCGCGATTCCGCTTTCAATCCTTCGCCCGATTTCGCGAGACAGTAAGTGTAGCCCATCACGCCCGTTCGACGCTGGCGAGCGCGAACGCCCTTGGAGTTAAACACCATCACCTCGCCCGCGGTCTCGCTATAGCGATTGTACGGAACGTTAGCGATGCGCGGGTCTCTTTCCTTGGACTTTAGCTCAAGAAGTTTCGCCCGATCGATCTTCGCGTCCAGAGAAACCTTGTCCGTTGAATCGTTAAAGAGCGAACGATCCTCCGAAGAAACCGAACTCCCCTTCCATAGCTCGACAAGCGACTTCAGGTCTTTCTCGCCGCGCGAAGTGAACTTGGCGCTCTCAAGCGCATCACGGTAAGCGGCCTCTAAATCCGCCGTTTCAAAGCTCTCGGTCCAGCTATAACCCTCGACGCCGCCCAAGATAACGCGAAGTCCTCCGACCTGTGTCTGCGAACTATCAAACTTCTCGAGTTTTCCCTGAGAGACCGAAAGACCCAGCGTTTCGCCACGCTCGACCAGCATCTCGATCTCCACGCCGTCTTTTTTAGCCAAGGCCTCGAGGTGCTGAAATTTCGCCTCCATGTTTTTAAACAGATCTGCGTTCTGTGTTTCCAAAGAACTCATCACTTCGCACCTCCGGTCGAAGCCGCCGCGCGACCACCGACAAGAATTTTTGAAACCAAGATCGCGGGCTGCCCCACCGTCGTCGGAATGCTGCCGCTCACCGAGCCACACATGCCATCTTGCAGACGAAGCTCCGTTCCCACTTTCGTGATGCGGCCAAGCGTTTCGATTCCACGGCCAATGAGCGTTGCACCCTTGACTGGTTTTTCCAGTTTTCCGTTCTTGATCAACCAACCTTCCGTCACGCCGAAGTTGTAGTCGCCCGTACCTGGAGAAACCGAACCGCCACCCATTTCTTTGGCGTAAATGCCGTAGTCGATGTCGCGAATCATGTCTTCGAGCTTGGTCGTGCCGGCCGCGATAAACGTGTTTCGCATACGAGATGCCGGAGCATACTTGTAACTCTGACGTCGACCGCTTCCGGTTCTCGCAAAAGATGTTTGGCGTGCGCCCATGTCGTCGACGATGTAGCTCTTTAAAACGCCGTTCTCGATCAGGACCGTTTTTTTCGTCGCCATTCCCTCGTCATCGACCACCAAAGACCCCCAGGCATTGGAGATCGTTCCGTCATCAACGGCCGTCACACACGCTTCGGCGATCTTTTGATCTTGTTTGCCACAAAAGACCGACGCATCTTTTGCCACCGACGTGGTTTCAAGCCCGTGTCCGCAAGCTTCGTGAAAAATCACTCCACCAAAACCGTTGTCGATAACGACAGGAAACTCCCCGGCCGGCGCAAAGTCCGCATGAATCAAAAGTGCCGCTCGGTCCACCGCGTCCGTTGCAAGCTTTTGAAAATCCACCGTGTCAAACCACTCACTCGTCCCAAGCTGGCCAGCACGTGTGTGCTGCGACTCGCGACTGCCTTTGTCCTCCAAAGACACATTGCAACCCGCGCGAACGTAATTGCGTTCGTCTTCGGCCCACACGCCGTCGCTATTTGCGACCAAAATACGCTGGCACTTTTCCAACAAAAACGGTTCGACCTGCGAAACCATTCCCGAACGAGCGCGAGCCGCTTTGTCCATGGTCACCAGGTGCTGAAACTTTCTGCCCGAGTCATACTCCCAGGGCTTGGTGAGATAGTGATGAATCTGATCAAAGCTCTGTGGCTGAAACGCCTTGGGCTCGACGCGTGTCACACCCGCTCCTGGGGCCGGCTTTGCAGCGGCCGCGGTTCTAGCCGCCTTTAAAAGCCCCGCCTCGGAGAGATCGTTTGTGGTGACATAAACTTGTTCGTGCCCATAGAACACACGCACTCCGGCCCCCTTCAGGCGACCGATGACGGCGTTTGACGGGCGAGAGTCGATGAGACGCAACTCACTTTGATACGTGTCTTCGACAAACACCTCGGCAAACTGGGCTCCGCGCTCTAAAGCGGCATCCAGCACCTTCTTAACTAGACCTTGAGACAACATAGATCCCCCCTAGGAAGATTTAGAGCCTAGCAGGCCAAAGCGCCCTTTGGAAAGCTCGACAGGGAGACTTTATAAACGTCAAAACTGACAGATTCTCGCTAGGTTGTGTCTCGTCAAATTCCAAAAGATCCCTACACTGATGAAAGGAGGCCCCTATGAAACTGAAACAGGCCCGTAGATCTCTAAAAAAAGCCACATCGCGCGCCCGAGACTTCGCCGTGAACACGGCGTCAACCGCCGAGTGGCTAGCGGATTTCGTCTCGACCACGATCCGCGCCGAATCGCGCCATTTCGCAGCCCTCGCCGTAGAAACGGCGACTGAAAAGCTCACTGGCTTTCGGCAACCCAACAAGGCCAAAGGAAAACACGATGCCCTTGAGCCACTAGCCGGAGTCCGACTCATGGAAGACCCGCTAGATCGCCTTCAGGCATAACTTGAGCGAACTGGCCACGGCTGCTAAGCTTGAGCGCACCGTGGCTAGTTACTCATTGTTTCCGACTCGAATTTATCAAGCTCCACTTAGCTTTGTAAAAGGCCTGGAGCCTCGTCGTGCAAACCGCCTCAGAAAAGAGCTCGAGCGCGACGCTTTGGTGATTCGCGAAATCGACGAAGACGGCCACATCTGGTCGGAGACCAACTACCGCGGTGGCTTTACGTCTTACGGCTCCCTCGACACGCTTCACGCACAGTTCCCTCCATTTGGTGAACTCGAAAAATATCTCGATCGACACGTTCTTAAATTCGCCAAACTCCAAAACTGGGATCTACAAGGCGGCGGCCTTAAGATGGTGAGCTGCTGGGTCAATATCATGCCCGCCGGAGCCGCGCACAGCCTGCACTTGCATCCGCTGGCTGTCGTCAGCGGTACATTCTACGTCTCGACTCCAAAAGGCACGAGCCCGATCAAGTTCGAGGACCCGCGTCTGGATAAATTCATGGCGCAGCCGCCAAGACATCCGCGAGCGCCGCGCACCGAGCAACCGTTTTTCGAAATTCAACCCAAGACTGGCGACGTCGTGCTCTTTGAAAGCTGGCTTCGTCACGAAGTTCCAACAGTGCCGCTAGAAGCGAAGCACGAACGCATCTCAATTAGTTTCAACTACGACTGGGTCTGACGAAACACCTAGCAATTCGACGATCGATTCGCTTGTTTCGGGGTCGATGCCCAGAGTTCGCTCGAGATGCACTTTCAAAACTTCCAACCAATCCGTCGCGGCGATCTCCGCTTGCGCATCAAAGCCGAGCGAAGTTTTAAGTTCGGCGCCACTTGTCGGAATCTGGTAGCGCGCGCCTTGAAGCTTTTCAAACTTCATCAGCTGCTCTTGCCACTCGGGCATCTGAACGGGACTCGTCGAAAGCGGCATCAGTTCCGACGCCCCCGCAATGGGAAGCGCGGCGAAGCTTTCGCCAGCGTCGCTCGCCGTGCCGGCTTCACCGGAGGCACCGCCAGATTCGACATTTCCGAGGTCTGAATCAAGATCCTGTTCACGTAAAAAACCACGAAGCGACACAAGATCGTGCGCTCCGCTTGGCCGCTCCAAGCGAGCAACCAATTCGCCATACTGGCTCTCGATTTCCAAGGCACGGTACTCGCCGGAAAGACGGCACAGCGTTTTTTCCAACTGCATGTCTTCCAAAAGACACGCGGAAGCGGGTGCCTGTGAAGCGGCCTGTTCGGCAACCTCGGCTACAAACAAGGGCGCTTCCAATGGTGCTTCTTTCGCCCCAGCTGTCGGTGCCATCAGCGCGTTCAAAAACGCAACCGACAGGAGCGACATCACGAATGTTTGCAAACCTCTAAGACCAAACACCTTTCACCTTCACCTGAAAAGCTCATTTCCGTGGCTCAACGTTGCGTTTGAGCCCTACGCCCCAGGAACATATCAATTCCGGTTCCAAGTGAAGACAAACCGCCACGGCCCGCGACAAGCCCCTGCTTGCGATCTGAGCCTAAAAAAGGCCACTAAACCCGTAAAAAGCCGAAGTATTTTCAAGAATAGACACCGAAGAGCGTCACCGCCCCTTTTACGAACGAGCCAAGATCTCTTTCATCTCGGCGTCCGGATAGGACATCATCTGGTCGCGATCTTCTCGCTCATATGTGGCCGACATAAAGACCAGCCCATGCTCCTTGAAACCCGGAAGCTGCTCGAGACGATCCGAAAGATCCTTCGCTTTTTCAAACCATCCAGGTGGCGTCATGATCCTCACGCCAAACCAATGTTTGGCCGCGATTTCATCACTGGCTTTCACCGCGATAATGGCTTTTGCGACCTCCAAGATTTTTTCCGGTGGCGAGAACTCCAGATGAACACTGATGCCTATCGTGCTGAAGCGAATGAGTTTGGCGTAGTACGCCGGCAAGCGACTGCCATTGGTCTGCGTGTGAATGAGGTGTTGTTTACGAAACAGCACCTCGCAAAGTTCGTCGTAAAACGAATGCAGCGTCGGCTCGCCACCCGTAAACACCCAAGAAATTCGGTCACCCCGCCCAAAACCCTCGATGATTCGAAAGACCGCGGCAAATACCTGCTCGCGCGAGCGAAGCGGGTCTGTTTGATTGGAAATCGTCGGATGACAGTACGAGCAGTTAAAGTTGCAGCGTTTGGAAATATCCCAAGTCACCGACTTAGGGTAACGGCGAACGATGTCGAGAAACGGCGACGTCACAAGGTTTGCGTCTTTCACATCCTTGAGCGGCGCTCGCACATCCGTGACAAGATTTGGCCTATCAAGTTCTTTGCGAAGATCGTCGGTCTTGGCTTTGCGAAGTCGCATCGCCGCGCCACACATGCACCACTTGACGGCGCACGTGAGCCAGTCGTTGGGAAAGTTCAACGGACCCTCGAAAATGTTCCCGATATAGCTTGGCATCGAGCATGCGGCTCCCGTCACTTGTCCGATCGGGCCGATGTGGATGTTTTCAAAACCAGCCGCGCAACGCCACCCCTGCCACGAGTTCAGCCTCATGGTCATCAGTTCTTCAGGCGAATAGAAGGTGCCTTCGCCCTCACCTGTCGCCAGCAGAATGGACTTGTTCAGAGATTCAATCATTTTGGTGTCGACTACCTCGCGCAAGCGCTCGTTCGCTTCGCCTCGCAACAAGTGCTCGGCGCTCTAGACAGTTTATAACAAATAGAGTTAGCGTCTGCACAAGGAATTCGAGCATGGAGCGCACCCCCATTCGACTAGAAATTGGAGTTCAAAGCCCTCAGACGAAAGAAACCGTCTGGCTGTCCTATGAACTTCTCGATCACGACTTTCAGCGGAAATGGCTGGCGGCGACTCTGCGCGAACTCGAACGCCGAAAACTCTGGGGCTGTCGCTTTGGTGCTCTCTGCGTTGACGAGGCCGACTATCGTCTTCGCATCAAGCTCGCTTTCGAGAGCCTCATCAAAAGTCTACCCGATCAGAAAAACTCACCGTTTACCGACCTACGCTTTGAAGCCGTGCCGTATATTCCGCGCACCAAAATCGAAAACCTCCTTAAGATTTGCACGTCGACCATTGCCGACCCGACCTCTTCTTCGACTCTGAAAAACAAAGCCGAATCGCTCTCTGACTTACTTCGTCACTACGTGCAGCTGTACTTTCCCGAATACCATTACCACGTCAGCCTCAAAACTTTCGTGCCCGGTATTTTTGAGATTCCAAAAGAGGCCGACAAGCTTTTCACCGTCGATCGTCACGACGGATGGCTCTACCTGGACTACGAAGGTCAAGGGCTCGATGCCATGGCTGCTTTCGACGAACAAAACGTCGTCGACCTCGAACCTCAGACTCGTTTTTCCAACTGTGCGCAACTTCTTTATCGCGACGAATTCGACGGCCAAGCTCTTATGGCCAAAGCGCGAGACTGGCTTGAATCCACGACACAAAGTCTAGCAACACAAGGCGTGGCCTCGAGCCCCACGCTGGCCGCCTCTCGCCTACAAGCCGATCGACTCAATATCGGCCTGATCCCTCTTGCGCGACCGACGCATGGTCTTCATCGTCACGTCGTGCGCGAACTTTTCTCATCCACAGAAGTGCCGTTGGAGTTCCGAGCGTCTAAAAACGGAAACCCACTTGAGGCAAAGGACTTCGTCGCGGAAACCCGAGACCTCAAGCCGTGGCATCCATGGGGCGAAGCCGGTTTGACCATCGCCAAACTTCTTCGCCTCACGGCTTTAGATATTCCAGTGGGGATTTATCTCGACGGCTATCATCGGTTCGAAGGCCTGTTTTGGTTTATTAAAAAACCCATCCAGCCACTCATCTTTTATGTGCGCTATCAGATTCGCACAGGCTTTCACGACTACCGTCAGTATGCGCGCTACATCGCCTTCAAAATCGCCAAGCCGTTTTTGCCGGCGATCTACTTCATCCTTCATCAATTTCAAAATGGCTTCCTCGATGCGAGGATCATGGCAAAGGTGTACCTCGGCCGTCTATGGACAGCTATGACCGCCCCCATTCACTGGGCGCGGCCGCATGCCTTTAACGTCTATTTTAAAATCTCTAGACCGATTCGAAAGCTCTACTACTTCGTTAGCTTTCAGTTCCAGAAACGGATTCTAGGACGCGGCGATAAGCCTTAGCTCGACTTTCCAAGTGCAAACGAAGCGCCCCTTCGACAACCGGAGCGGCAATCGCCGGATCGACCTCAACTGTCAACTCATCGACAATCATTCCGCCTTCCGAGCCTTCCGAGATCTTGTGAGTGTGCTTCCAAGACTTCAAAGGCTTTGGCAGAACAACACCTTCATCGACGTAGGTGAGCGCATCTTCCGCCGCGTTCCACTCGGTGACCTTGCTTGAAAACTGAAGACCGCCGCGAAGAAGACCATACGCAAGGTCAAGACCCGCGCCGACTTTTTCAAACACCGGTGTTTTTTCGATATAAGGCTTCACACGCTCTGGTGCTTTTGCAACCGCCAGCATCTGAGCAAGACCGGTAATCCCAGCAAACTCCAACGACGGAAGCTTCACCGTAACCGTATCACCTAGCTGGAGGCGATCCGTGGTCATCGCTTCTGCCGTTGTCTCACTCGTGTCGCCACCTGCTTCCGACGCCATCGCCTCAGCCGTAACTTCGGCCTCAAGTGCGCCGCGACCGAGTTCATTGAGAAACTTTTGAACACCCTCTTTCGTCAGAAGCGTTTCAATTTCAGCTCGCTTCTTGGGAACGACGGTTGTTTTGCGGACTGTAATTTTCGAGGATGGTTTCTTTATCATAGACCCCAGCTTCTACCACAATCTGAGCGGCTCTCGCGAGTTGTACTTCGTCAAGAATCCAAATCTTGCGTCCTTCGAGGTGGATCAACCCGTCCTTTTTGAATTTGGTCAAAGTTCGGATAACAGATTCATACACGGTACTCGCCAGGTGCGCGATTTCTTCACGGGTCAGATCCAGATCAAGGACCGTCGTCCCCTGCGCCGTCTTTTCCCCATAGAGAGATTTAAGAATCCAGATCGTTGCTGCGACGCGCGATCGAACCGGCAAAAGATCCAATGGACGCCGAAGCCGCGCCCGCGTCCCGCCTTGCGACTCAAGCATCCAATCGCCAAACGGCCGAGCCCCCACCTGAGAAGCCGCAGCTGCTTGCAAAGCCTGACGAAGCTCCAAAGGCATCGCTCGCAGTTTCACTAGGAAACTCGAGACCGGCTCGACTTGAATCTCCACCCGACCGATTGCCTCGAGAGTCTCCGGATGGTTATGCCCCGAAACCGCTTCCAACGTTCCTAGACGATCCCCCGATGCCGCGATCCCCACCAAGTATTCCCCCGTAGGATAAGGGCGCTTTCGTTTGAGCTTTCCGCTCAAGACCGTCAATACCCCTTTTAGTGGTTCGCCCGCGCTTGCCAGAATCTCTCCGGGTTGCAAAACGACCGTCTGGGGTTGAGGCAGATGAGAACTCGGTAGTGTCATTTCCATCTCGTACTCTCCTTATAAGAACCACCGTACGGTCTTTTGATTCTTTTTAAAAATAGATCATTTTGATGAATTGATTCGCTTTAAACAAATAAACATCCGGGCCGCCTCGGCCCGCGGCGAGCCATACGAGACGGCGACACGTGACGCGGCAGGCGAATTCTGCCAATACTAGTGATCTATGACAGTGCCCAACTCAGCTTCGACATCGTCCAAATCTCGCCGTGCCTGGAATCAGCCGTCGCCAAAACGCCTGGTCACAGCAGCACTCCCCTATGCCAACGGCCCGATTCACATCGGTCACTTAGTTGGCTACATGCAAGCCGACTTCTGGGTGCGCTGGAACCGCATGACAGGACGCGATTGCATCTATATCTGCGGCGATGACACGCACGGCACACCCATCATGATGAAGGCACGCGAGCTCGGCATCACGCCCGAAGACTTAATCGCAAAAGCCAAAGCCGATCACTTCAAAGATTTTTCGGATTTCGCTATTCAGTTTGATCACTACTCTTCGACTCACACCGAAGAGAACCGCAAACTCGCCGAAGACTTTTACATCAAGATGCGCGATGCCGGTCACACCGTGGTCAAACCTCGTGAGCAGCTCTGGTGCGATCACGATAAAATGTTTTTGCCAGATCGTTTTGTGAAGGGCATCTGCCCCAAGTGCGGCACACCCGATCAATACGGCGACAACTGCGACAAGTGCGGAGCCACTTACGCGGCAACCGATTTGAAATCGCCAGGTTGCTCGATCTGCGGCTCAAAACCGACTCTAAAAGGCAGCGACACGATTGCCTTTAAACTTTCTGACTTCCGCGAATTCCTGCGCGACTGGGTTCCCGGTCACGCCCCAGAAGAAGTCGCCAATAAACTGGCCGAGTGGATCGATGGCGAGCTATTGGATTGGGACATCTCGCGCGATGCCCCTTACTTTGGCTTCAAAATTCCTGGCACCACAGACAAATACTTCTACGTCTGGCTAGATGCGCCGATTGGCTATATCTCGTCGAGTGAACAGTGGTGCAATTCCGCCGAAGGAAAAAAAGGCGGCTACACGGTTTCAGACTACTGGCTTCCCGAAGATAAGGGCGGAAAACCTGCCGAAATCTACCACTTCATCGGAAAAGACATCATCAAGTTCCATCTTCTGTTTTGGCCGGCGATGCTAAAAAC
>CAUJGS010000109.1 GCA_963170185.1 Bdellovibrionota bacterium | reverse complement strand
AGAGCTCCGCAGTTGATTGCGACGAAAGGCTTGTTGCGGCGGTTTGAACGATCGTGAATGGCGCGAGCGATCAACTCTTTACCTGTTCCAGACTCACCAAGAACAAGAACTGTCGCAGTGGAAGGCGACACGCGGTCGATCATCTTCATAAGCTGGCGCATGACTTCCGACTTGTAGACGATTGTTTTATCGCCCAATGTCGAACCCATCGTTGTATCCTGAAGGGGTTTGCTAAGGGTGTTTGCTACACCGTTCGTTGTGCCAGTGTTTCCACCAACAGGAAGAGCAGCACCGGGAAGGATCGGAGTGTTCTCATACTGCGACATACGTTCAGCCTCACTTGTTAGAACTCGGGGTACGGGTTCGTTTAGTTTTCTTTCCAAAAGCCAGACCCAACTCTTCAGTCAGGTAACGCGCGTCCCGTCTCAATTTGGAACGCTGCGTCGAGAAAGGTTTGTAACGCATTGCAGAAAAAACTGCAAGGAAGTTTTTGCTTAAAAATGAAAAAACTCCGGTCAAAATTCCCTAAAACAGGCGAAAATAGACCTCCGGAAACACCCTTCTGGCTGCACCCATATATCCGAAATTACTTATATTTTATGCAGTTCGTGGAGTCCGCATCGGAGCTCACATTAAGATCGTATAAAGTCGACCTCGAGCAGGCGTTTGGAAGTTTTTTTGAGGCCCCGGAAGGCTCATCCAAGGTCCCTCAAAAGCTGCCCCCCTTCCCTCCGGAACGGGAGCAAGGGCTCCTGGAGCTGGCCCGCGCAGCCCAAAGGCGCTGGGGCGAGCTCAGCCCGGCCTCGCGCAATAGGAAGGCCGCGACACTAAAAAGCCTGATGGGCTGGCTTCACCGCGAGGGCCTCATGGACCGCGATCTGGCGGCGCTCGTTCACGGCCCAAAGGTGCCGACCCGACTCCCCAAGCATCTCAGTGTGGACGAGGCCATTGCTCTTCTCAGGGCGTGCGAGCGCTCTCAGCTGGAGTCTCGTGAAGCATTTTCGACCTTTATCATGGTCGCCCTGCTTTACGGCGGCGGACTTCGCGTCTCGGAGGCCTGCCAACTAAAGTTTCAAGATATCGATGTGTCTCAGCGGACCTGTCGAGTTCAGGGCAAGGGCGCCAAAGAGCGCGTCATCGCACTTCCCGATCTCGCTCTCAAAGCGCTCGAAAAAGCGAAAGCCGAGGCTGGATCGGCGGCATACGTGTTTGGAGAAAAAAACCTGTCGCCTCGTACCGCCTACGAGTGGGTGCGCAAAGCAGGAGTCGCGGCCGGCTTGCTTCGTCCGCTTCACCCACACGCGCTTCGTCATAGCTATGCAACACATTTGCTGAGATCAGGCGCAAACTTGCGTGTGTTGCAAGCACTGCTTGGACACGCAAGCCTTCAGGCAACAAGCCGCTACACACACGTCGGCCTTGATCAACTAGCGCGCACACTAGAATCTCATCACCCCTTCGGCGAAGACACCAAGGACTAGACGATATACGCTTGACCACACTCGCCAGTCGGCGATACGGCCTTAAGCATGAGTTCTACGCACGCAAAAAAGACCGTTTTTCTCGATCGAGACGGCACCCTGATCATCGACAAAATTTATCTCAATGACCCAGATCAGATCGTCTATTTGCCTGGCGTGTTTGAAGCCCTTGGACGCCTAAGAGATGCCGGCTACCAATTCATCATGGTCACCAATCAGTCGGGCATCGCTCGCGGCATCGTGACGCTTGAGAATCTGGATGAGATTCATCGTCGAATTCGCGCCGCCTTTGCCGAGCACGGCATTGAGTTTCGCGCCATCTACTACGCGCCCTACGCGGTTGACTCCAATCACCCACTTCGCAAGCCCGCGCCTGGTATGCTGCTGAAAGGGGCCGAAGAATGCGAGGCCGACCTCAAGTCTAGCTGGATGATCGGCGATCGTCTGAGCGACGTCGTGGCGGGCCACCGTGCCGGCTGTCGTTCGATTCTTCTAACTGGTGTCGAAGAGCCAGACCCTTCGGCCGCGGCCGAGTCTCAGCCCGAGTTCATCGTCGATACCCTCACACAGGCCGTCGACAAAATCCTGACCGTCTCATAGCGAGACCTGAATCAAGTTTCGCCTCCTTAAAACCGATAAATCTCAGGTATCTGGATTCATCCATTCGGTTCTTTCATCGCTGTTTTGAGGAGTCTCTTATGACGATGCGGTTGGCGACTCGATATTCTCACGCTTGGCTGGCGACAGCACTCGGTGCTCTTGTCTTTTTCGGGGCCGAGGCCGCCCAAGCCGCGTGCGGTGAAATCGCCGTCACCAAGGGTGATGTGAAAATCGAAAATACGAAAACCAAAAAGGCCGTGCCTGCGGAAAAAGGCTCCAAGGTCTGCCAAGGCGATGTCGTGGTAGCGGGCGCCATGTCACGCGCGAAGATCGTGATGGAAGACGGCAACGAGCTCAATATCTCGCCCGACTCTCGTATCGTGCTCGAAGAGTACGTTTACAAACCGGCTGACAATAAAAAGAAAGTCATGCTGAACGTCCTTTATGGAAAAGTGCGCACAGCCACCAAAGAAGAAAACATGTACGGCGACAAAGCCGCCGACGGCCAAGCCAACTCTTTCCAAGTTAAAACAAAGAGTGCCGTCGCCGGTGTTCGCGGTACCGACTTCTTGACGAGTTTCGATCGCAGAACCAACCGAGCCGAAGTCATCACCTTCAAAGGAAGTGTTGAGGTCGGTACACTGGGAGCCAACGGCGCAATTATGAATCCGGTCCGCGTTGGCGCAGGTCAAAAAACGGAGGCCGTGCTTGGGCGCCCACCGGCTCCACCAAAGTCCGTGCCCCAAGTCGACATGGAGCGCGCGAACTCAGACTCGCAAGCGGATACTGCTAGCGGATCGTCGAGTTCATCGAACAACAACCAATCCGGCAACGCAAGACGACCAGCCTCTGGCGCGCGCATGATCAGCTCCGAGGATCTCGCAAAAGACGACAAACAGCCGGTTCCTGCTCCAAGAGCTCCGGCGGGCCTTCCTCAACCGCCACCTCCACCTATGCCACCGCCCGTGGTGCCAACACCACCGCCAGTGACGACGTGCGATCTCTGTAATCGCGCGATCGAGAGTGGTCCAGGCAAGGTGAAGATCACGATCACAGTCCCGCAGTAAGCTATTAGTTTGCTTCTCTTAATGAGCGATCGGTAAACTTGAAGGGCACTCGCACCTAAAGTTTACCGTTATTTCATTCAGCAAAAGGAAGCAGCGTGAGCCGCCCAACGACTGATTTTTCTCCTTCGTTTCGCCGATCCCTCATTCCAGCAACCGCTCTTTGCTTCATGATGGGTTCCATTTCCGTCGCCTATTCACAGACCCAGGTGCCAGGGCAAGCCGCCTCCGAACAGTCTGCCGACGGTATCGACGACGACCCCGTCGCCCCCTCCCCAAAAACCAAAAGTGCCGGCGTCAGCTTGGCCTCGAAGAATGCCATTCGCCTGAACTACGGCCGTCCCGAATGGAACTCAAGCGCGGTGAAGGTTGATACGGCCGCCATCTTGATGAGAGAGGGCTCCTCTGGACGTATCGTCCAAGTCGAGGTCGAAGAGACAGCCCCTGACTCGGCCGTTTTTTCCGGTTTTTATTCGATCAACTTCCGCGATCTCTCGGCACTGAAAGTCGAATTCTATGCTCCTCCGCAAAACCTTCTCACCGATCTAGCGGGACGCCGCAAGGTCTCGCAGATGATCGAAAGCCGCGAGCTCCGCCGTCTTCCATTCGTGCTTCGTCGTGATCCCGTGACCGGCGTACAAAATGTCGAGCTCTTTGATAACGCCGATCAGGCACGTCTTGCTTACAAAGCCTTTCAGGCCGAACAAGAATTGCTCGTCGCTCTGAAAAACCGCACCGACAAACGCGACCAGACGCTGGATGCCGCGGCACTTGCTCTCGAACAAGCGGAATTTGAAGAAGTCAGTCGCAACATGGCCGAACGTGTGCGCCTTAGCCAGGTTGAATCGCAACGCTTGGCCTCGCTTCTGCAAAAATTCTCTCTCGCCCAACCTGAGGCTCGAGCGCGCGCCAAGGCCGACGCCCAAAAATCTGCACGAGAGGCGATGGTCGACTACGAGGCTGGCCGCTACGCAGAAGCCCGGAAAAAGTTCGAGGCTTCTATCGAAGCCGACCCTTCCAATCGAACTTACTACTTCCAGTACGGTGTAACGCTTTACAAACTCGAAGATTTCAACCGAGCACTTGTCTACTTCGACCTCACCGACGCCAAAGCCGCCGATCACGTCGAAATGGACTTCTACCGCGGACTCTCGCTCTATCGCCTTCGAGACTCAACAGCGGCACTTGAGGCCTTTCAACGCGTGGTGAATGCAAAAGATCCTGAGATTTCCCCCTCGGCACGTTTTTATCGCGGTGTGATTCATTTCGACCGCCATCGCTGGGAGCAATCTCGCACCGAGTTCCAAGCTGTTTTAGATGAATCCAAGGACGCCGTTCTTGATCAACGTGCCGAATCCTATATCGAACGCGCTCTTCGAATGCAGCAGCTGGAAGCCGAACGTTCGCGTCGTTGGACCTTCGTGGGCACTTTCGGCGGCTTATATGACGACAACGTTTTATTGTCCTCGGACTCCGACCGAGATCGCGGTGTCGCGACGAACTCCGCCGCATGGCGCGCTCTCCTGCAGGGCATGGTGAAGTACCGTGCGATGTACGAAGAGAAAAACGAATGGGCGATTCAACTCGACGCCATGACGATGTACAGCGTGGACCAAGACTTTCAAACAAGTCAGGCGATCTCCAATTCCGATGCGACCATCGTAGGAATCACTCTGCCTTGGACTCACAAAAGTGTTGTGCGAGGAAAGGGCTACAAGCTCGACGTGATCCCTGGATTTGAAACCACCTACATGAGCATCGAGAACAACGAGTTCAAACCGATCTATAATTCGTACGTTCTAAACTTTCAGAACTTGTTTGTGATGAGCGAGACGTGGTTCACCAATCTCAATATAGATCTTCGCCAAGATGTTTCGGGCTTGAACTCGTCGACCGGTGACGACGACTCGACGGCCTTTAAGTCAAAAGTGACATGGGCCAATATCAATATGCCGTTTGAAGATCGAAGACAGCTTGTGGTGAGCGATCTTGCCTACACCAACAATAGCTCTTTAGGAAAAAACAGCGTCTTCAATCGACTCGACCTCGGAGTCGGGTATATTCGTCCCTCATTCTGGGACATGACGTTTAGTTCGAAATTGGGATACTTCATGCTGAACTATCCACAAAATGCTTCGGGCCGCAGCGACAGCAACATCACGCTGACCCTGGGTTTAAACAAGAAGCTCAGTGAAAAACTGATGTCCGGCTTCATGACATCCTACAGCGTCAACAGCTCAAACGTGACCGTGAACGAGTACAAAAAGCTGACGGCAATGATCACCTTCACCGCGGTCGAAGCATTCTGATTTCAAAATAGACGGAATCAAAAACGAAGCAGAGCGAGCGCCGTCAAGGCCTCGCTCCCACGACAGGAAACGGTTTCGGAAACAAGGGGGAGCATATCCCCCTCTTTCATTTCATAAACTGATGTCGCCGTTTCTACGGACGCCGAACCGCTGACAAGAAACATCACGGCACGACCTGCAACTTGTAACTGAACCTGCTTCTCGACGCTGAGATCAAAAAAATCAAACTCTGGCGAGCCTGGTAGACTCTTGTCGCCAAACGGCCGCACTCTGGCCTGGACGATGTCGGCGCGAATGCGCGCATCGGGCTCGGCAGGAGCCCCCTCATCGCCCGGGTAAAGAACATTGGGTTCAGATCCGGTGAAGAGGGAGTTTTTCAGAGGCTGCCATGTCAGCGCCCAGAACGGGTCCTGGCCGGCGACAGTTTTGAATCCGTGAAGGTTCCACGCCGGAATCCGCACCACGCTCCCAGCGTCAACGAACCCGCTTTGCTGTCCGATTAGCTGCGCTCGCCCTTTGACGATCGCGACATAACTGACAACGGGGTGGTAGTGCGAGTCGAGCACCTCATGCTTGGGAAGCGTCGTCCAGCTCACCGACCACCCCGGCAAGAGAACTTTCTCCCAGGCACTCCTCAAAGAGGGATTTCCGGGAACTTGAACAGGGTAAACAGCGCCAGCTCCGCGCCAAACCCCGTTAATCGTCGCGCCAAGCAAGGGGCTGATTTCATCTCTGCTGAAAAGCTGCTGTGAAGAGGACTCGTTCTTAGAGACGGAGGATCGGCGCGCGTTCATATATCCAGTGTCCTCGCTTAGCCCGAGGGATCTCAAGTCTAGATATACCGACCTCGCTTGAGCAAGCCGTGAGCCAAGTTCTAGAATGAATCCAAGATGTTGTTCTCGAATCTCGACTTCTGGATCTTCTTTGCAGTTCTGTATCTCGTCGCTCTGTTTTTTTCTTGTCTGAAGGCCACCCAGTCGAAGGTCAAGTCCGTCGTTCTCGTTGGCAGTCTCACGTTCTACGCCCTAGGCGACGCCGCCAACTTCTGGGTACTAATTTGGATCAAGCTGCTCTGTTTCTTCGCCGGAAAGTTTATTGCCGAAACACCGGGACTAAAAACTCGGCGTCAGAAAATACTCCTCGGTCTCACCATCTTTCTGGCGATCGGAACACTGGCGTTCTTTAAGTATTCGGTCGATTCTTCCACAACAGACTACACAATGCCTCTCGGCATCAGCTTCTTCACGTTCCAGGCCTTGAGCTATGTGATCGACGTTTATCGCGGCCGAGCACAAAAAGCCGACTCGATTCACGACTACATGGTTTACGTGACCTTCTTCCCTCAGCTGATCGCAGGCCCCATCGAACGTTTCGGCCAACTCTATCCTCAGATTAACAACATCCGAGTTTGCAACCTGTCCGAGATGAAGATTCCGTTTCTTCTTATCTCAATGGCCTTTTTCAAAAAACTCTTTGTCGCGGACTCCATCGGCCCGACCGTGCAGCTGATTTTCCATTCGGACGACTCGCGCGCCTTGGAGTTCTTGCTTGGCGGCTGGGCTATGGCGATGCAAGTCTACTTCGACTTCTCCGCCTATTCTGATTTCGCCGTCGGCCTGGGACTTCTCTTCGGCGTGAAGCTCACGCAGAATTTCCGCCCCATCTGGTTTGCAATGAATCCACTTGAGTTCTGGGAGCGCTGGAATGTGACGACAGGTCGCTGGTTTCGCGACTACCTTTTGATCCCGCTTGGCGGCAACGGAACGAGTCGCCTGCAGTCAGCTAGAAACATGATCATCATGTTTCTAGCTATTGGCCTTTGGCATGGGGCTTCTTGGAACTGGCTCTTGTGGGGGCTGTTCCAAGGTCTGATCGTGGCCGCATACCGAGACATCAAAAAACACACAAACTGGGCGGACATAACACCTCACTTTGTAGGCTTCTTGTTTCTTCAGTTTTTCCTGCTGCCGGTCAGCGGTCTACTTCACATCACTTCGTCGAAAGCGATCATGGAGCGCATCGAACATGCCACGCTAAGCGGCGCCTACTCTCTATTCGACCTATCCGGTATCAAAATCTTGGGTCCGCACCTCATGTTTTATTTGATACCCGCAATCCTGCTCGACTTTCTAAGTGAAAAACTTGAATTCGAGAAATTGGAATGGCGCCATGTCGCCGTGATCGCTGCTGTTTGTCTTGGGTTTGCTGCATTTCTACAAAAAGGCTTCAAACAAACTAGCTTCATCTACTTCGGCTTCTAAGGGGCCTTGCTCATGAAACTCCGCAGATTCCTCAGCGCCGTCTTCGTCATCTTAAGCTTCCTTCTGGTGTTTGAGGCGATCGCGCGTCTGTCCGCGCACTTAAGACAAGTGACTCAGCTTTTCCCATTGTCCGAAAATGGTTTCAGCAAACTCTCGGTCCTAACGGACGAGCACGGAACCCGCTCTTCCATATATCGCGGGCAAGCTCAGCGTTGGGCCGTTTTTGGAACAAGCTACACGCAAGGAAATGGCATCACACAAAGCCGCGTTTGGACCAATCATCTTGAACGACTTTATCGTGGCAAGGTTCACATTAAGAACTATTCGCATCCAGGATCATTTGAATTGCAACAAGCCCTGCTTCGCACGGCCGTAAGACGCAAGGAACGCTACGACAAGGTCATCATCTCCGTTGCGCAGATCACTTACACGTCATCAAAACCGCGGCCGCTGGCTCAGCTTCTACCCGAAACCGGAAAATTTTTAAGTGCTCACCCCTACCGAGCCTGGCAGAGCGGTGAGATTCTCACGCAGATTTTGTCCCCCGCGATCGAAACCCTCAGATTTCGCGCGAGGTCCTTTCGTCTGGGCGACCTGGCGTTTGGCGACTCCTCGCTCGACAGTCACGACTACATCGACTTTGAAACATACCCCGACTTCGAAGCTTGCTATATCGCGCAAATGAACCGACGGAAATGCGCCGGTCAGTTCCGTACTGCCCTAACCTCCGGCATGTCGAATGCCCAAGCTTGGGCCCTCTATGAGTCCAAGTTTCTAACTTGCCAGGCAACAGTCGATGCTCGGTGCGGAATCGCCAAACGGCTTGACGGTTTTCATCCCAACTACGTCGGGCATGCCACTCAATACCGCCACCAGCTGGAACTTCTCATAAAAGAAGCACGCAAGCTCTCCGACAATATCTATCTCATCTCCCGAGTCCTCGGCACCGATGAGTCGGCCTTGCCCTATACCCTCGCCACGGACTTTGGAACCAGTCTCTACACGGCAAAAACAGGAATGAAGCTTGTAGCACTCAGTACCAAAGCCGGCGCCGCGATGGAAGAGTTGCGAAACCAAGAGAATACGGATGCCGTTCTCAGTATCATCACTCAGCAACCGGATTTGAAATTTCTCGACTTCGCGACTTGGTTTAAAACTCAGCGTGCATCCGCCAATCATCCGAAAAATCCTTACCGGGAAATCGCCCTCTTCCCCGCAGTCTACTTCACGGACTTCGCGCATCTCTCTGAACAAGGCAATCAAGTGATGGCCGAATTTGTCTTTCGAGAGATTCAGGAGAAAACACCATGAAACAAACAGCGCTTAAGTTTGGAGGATTGCTCTTAGCTTTTGCGCTACCGTTTGAGATGATTGCCAATCTCGCGGTCGAGGTTCGAGAACAAGGGCCGCTTTTCCCTCTCTCCTATTTCGAAAACCCCACTCGCGTGATGTCAGACCCTCAGGGCTATCGGTCTTCGCTTTACCGCGGCCAAAAGAGGCGATGGGCTTTTTTTGGAACAAGCTATCTCTTTTCTCCTCAAATTCATCAAGAAGACTTATGGAGCCTGCGCATCCAACACAAACACCAAGACCTGCATATCGCCAACTTCTCCTACGCCGGGTCGACTCAAACGGTGGCCGAAACCATTCGGCAATCCGTTGAAAGAAACGAAACCTTCGACAAGGTTTTCCTCGTTCTCTCGATCGGCTTTGGCGAACGTGCCGTGCCGGCTCCGCTCACCGAAACGTTCACGAGCACCGGGCGCTTTTTTCCCAAATCCGACGACAGTGGAGCAATTGTTTCTTGGAAAATCCTAAAACGTCTTCTTACTCCTGAAATCGAAGCGATAAAAATCTCTGTCGAAGAAAGCCTTCGCTTTGATAAGCAAGCTCCAACCACCGAGAACACAAACACACCTGATGAGTTCGAATTCTTGGATCAAAATCGTCTCGGCGACTTCAAGACGTGTTACCAAACCGAGATGCTCCAAAGAAAGTGCGAACTGCGTTATCACGGAAAGCTTTCGCCCGGCATGTCTCAAGAGCAAAGGTGGCGGCTCTATGAGTCCGACTACCTTCCCTGCCAAAAAGAAGCGGACCTCGCGTGCGGCGTAAAACGACGTCACGATGAAATACCCAAGGGATACTATGGAAACCAGGTTCTCTATCGAAACCAAATTGCGAAACTTGTGGAGATGGCTCGCCCTCTTTCTAAGAACATTTACCTCGTGATCCGAGCCGTTGGTGCAGGAGAAACTCTTGAACCCGACACGCTGGCTTACAGCACCGGGCTCGTAGCCGGCGAGCTTGATACAAAGTATGTCGTCCTCAGCACCAAAAGCTCCGCGAAGCTCGAACGACTGCGTAATCAGGAACTGCTAGAAGCCGCCTCGATGTTTCAAACAACAAACCCTTCGGTTACCGTCTTGAATCTCCAAGGTCTTTTCGATCAGACCAATGTCTCCTCTTCGTATTTTCGCGACTACGCCCATCTTTCAAAGGAGGGTAACCTTCTTGTCGCCAATTACCTTCTCGAACTGTTTAAGGAAAACAAATGAACAGTCTCAACCCAACACTGTTTGAGATTTTCCGGAAACTCGCAAACTCGACGCCGACGGCAACGGCCGTTCGTCACGAAAGCGTCGAATACACTTATGGTGAACTTCTCGAGATGGCGAATTCGGCCGAGGCCGCGATCTTCGAACTTCTATCCAAGTGCGGCACTCAAACGCCCGATCCGATCTTCATTTGCTATTGGGGTGAGAATCACCCGCTGGCCCTGGTTCTCCCTCTTGTTTGTTCGAAACTGGGCCTTACCTATGTTCCAATTTCTCCCCTCTATCCAGAGGAGCGGGTTAAAGAAATCGTCACGTCGCTAAATGGCTTTCTCTTTGGCTTCGAAAATTTAGGATCGCGGCCCAAACTCAAATCCACCGATCTCTTAGAACGGCGAGAGCGACAAGAACACCTACTCGGCTTCTACACCTCAGGAACAACCGGAGCTCCGAAGCTGGCCCTGATTCCCGAGTCGCAGATTTTGACGAATACAGAGGCCGCGATACAGGCTCAAAACTTAGGTCGCACGGACAGAGTTCTTGCAGGTCTTAGTCTTTGTCATAGCGGCGGTCTCGGCATCCAAGCTCTTCCCGGACTCTTAAGCGGTGCTCGCCTGAATCTCGTAAAAGGCCTCACCCCAGATGTTCTCGCGGATTCGAAAGACGACTCCAATGTTATGCTGCTGGTTCCGAGCTTTCTGCAAAAGCTGAAGCTCTCTCGACACAACGATCAAATCATATGGAAGCGCTTTCGACTCGTTGGAATCGGGTCCGCCGCTTTCACAGCCGATCTGATAGCCCCTTTACTTGAGGCTGGTACGACGGTCATGAATATCTATGGCCTTACCGAAGCCGGACCAGTGCTATTCACAGAAAAACTGAAACGAAGCGAGGTCCCGTCTATTGGCCTTGCGACGACGGACACCGAGTGGAGAATCGACCCGCAAACCGCCGAGCTACTTGTACGTGGTCAAATCGCGCAGACTGTTTATCGTTCCGAGAACAGCATCCAGCGCGTGCACGACGAAAACGGCTGGTTCAACACAAGAGACCGCGTTGAACTCCGAAATGGTAAGCTCTATTTCCTAGGTCGAACAAACGCGACATTCAATATCGGCGGCATGAAAGTTCATGCTGAAAAAGTCGAAGCCGCAATCGAAGGGATTCCCGGTGTCGATGGCTGCCTTCTGGTGAGTCGCAAACACTCGGTGTTCGGTGAAATCCTCGTCGCCAAGGTCGAACTCACCGACTCCTCGCTAAGCAAACGGCAGTTGATTAAAATGCTGCGAACTCGTCACCCGGAGTTAACTCGGTACGAGATTCCGCGGGAGATTGAATTCGTAGAGAAACTAGCCCGCTCAACCATAGGAAAAAAACTGCGAGGGCGCGCATGAGGGCGAGGCTTTGGCAGGTCATAAGCACCGGCTTCATTTTCCTCCTTTTTTTCGAGACGATTGCAACACTTTCTCAGTCGCCGGCAATTCGCCCGCCGTCTTACCTAGCGCCCCTGGCTTTAAGCGCCATCGACGACATCGCCGTATTCTCGGACGAGCTTGGGACCAATTCTGATATTTACCGCGGACAAGCCGTTCGTGCGGCCGCGTTTGGCACGAGCTTTACCATGGGAATCGAAACTCCGAGCAAAAGTAATTGGTCACGCGCTCTACAGGCTGCTAGGCCCGGTATCCATATTCAAAACTTTTCGATGGTCGGTGGTTGGGACTCGTTTTTGGCCAATATCGAAAAGGCCAAGTCGACCGGAATCACTTATGACTACATTTTTGTTTCACTGACTTTGGTGAAAGGGAATCGCTCAACAACTCCGAACCCGGAACACAAAATATTCCTGCACTCGGATCGATTTCAAGTCTCGACGGGGTTCCCTCATTCACTGCATCTTCTTTATCAGGTGTTCGGCCACCCTCAAGAAACGAACGCCAGTCTCTCCAAGCTCTTTCGAGCTCTGAACAAGCTTTCACCAGTGGCGGCCGCGAATGCCCAGGTTCGTTCGGTTTTTGACCCTAAAAACACTGTCACTATGGAACACATGAAGGCCATTAGTGCGTGCTACGAACGAGCGCTTGTACAAAGCCAGTGCCGGGAGCGCTTCGAGATGGAGCTCAGCGCGACCGGTCGTTCTCAGAAGGATAT
This sequence comes from Bdellovibrionota bacterium, assembly GCA_963170185.1. Taxonomy (GTDB): domain Bacteria; phylum Bdellovibrionota; class Bdellovibrionia; order Bdellovibrionales; family JAMPXM01. The sequence continues at coordinate 18,530 of CAUJGS010000109.1, read as the reverse complement.
TTATGATGACACCTACCTCGCCTGCCAGACAGAGGTAGATCGAACATGTGGCGCTCCAGTCCGACTCGATTTCGTTCCGCATTTTGAAATCAACCAAGTCGCCTCCTATCGCGAACAGATCAAGATTCTTCTCGACTTGGTTCGACCTCTCGGAAAACGCACCGTCCTCGTCAGCCAAGCGATTTTCTCTCACTCCGACTCGCCCAACCTTTACAAAATGCTGGCAAAGAACAATTCGGCCTCACTCGGCTTCGCGCTCGATCGAAGACAAGCGGTTGCGATGTCGACGCATGCGTCTTGGCAACGGTCGCTGATTCGCAACAATGAAATCCGCGACGCGGCCCGAGCGCTTCGCGCGGAAGACGACAGCTTCGACTTTTTAGATCTCGCGGAATCCGTGGATGGCAAAAGTGACGCAGAGTCGCTCTTTTACGACTTCGCTCACCTCACGCCGAAGGGACACAAGTTCTATTCGGAGTTCCTTATCGAACAACTCGGGCTCTAGTTTGATTCAACGGTTCCAGATTCGAGGAACGATTTGATCTGCATTCCCGACTGCTTTCCAAGCGAGCGCCAGTCGATATCCGCGATCTCGGGCGACGCATGCTGATCAATCGGTACCCCCGCCAAGCGACTTGCCTCTTCGTCGAGTTCCAACACGCCCTGCGACGCCAGCAACCGAACTTCAAAGTGCACACGAAGCTTCGCAAGATCTAGCGATGTTTCAGCCGCCGTTAGAGCGTTACCCAGAAGATTGAAAATTTCGGTGGAGCCGAAGTCGCCGTGCCGCACGACGCGCGACACAATTCCAAGTAAGCTCAATGCAACCTCTAGCCGCGTGTACTCGGTTCGAAGCTTGGGGAAGTCCTCGATCAACGAGGCCTCGCGCAGAGTGTGCAAATCCGCTTCACCGCCCAGGCGTGAACGGCGATCCTCGTAGGAAACTTGGATATAATGCGTGGGCTCCAGGACGCCACCGCCGAACCGCTTTTTACTTTTAAGCGCGCTGCGACCAAAAAGCTGAAGCCGAGCCCCTTGCGTCGTAAGCAGGGTCACGATGAGGTCGGCCTCACCATACTTCGTCGTCTTGAGAACAATGCCCTTAGTTTGTGCGAGCATCGATGTTTATCGCCTCGTCGTTCGCCACTGCGCCACCCAGCGGTGATTTCCTCTTGCCGCGACGCAAATAGAAAAACGCCCCGACAAGGCCGAGCATGAATTGAAAAATCTGAATCAAGGTGATGCCGACAGTTCCGACTTGCGTCGGTTGCTCGAGTGCGGCCTCGAAAAGGAAGTAGAATACGGCCTGACCAACTCCAACTCCGGCCGGAGTCACCGGTACCGCTTGTGCGACAAGCCCAATGGGAATGCAAAACCAGAAAACGGAAAGCGGAATGTGGCCTTCTCCAAGAAGATCCGCGGCGATGTAGAAGAAGAAAATCAAGAGCACCTGGTTCAACACTGAAAGCGCTAGCGCAAGCCACAGCTCTTTTGTGCGATAGCGATACGAATGCATAGCCCGGTAGATGTCTTCGAGAATCCTGTGACCTGGAACTTTCTCAAGCCACTTCGACATCCACCTGAGAGGCGCTTGAAGTCTTCGTGAAAGCGAAAATGCCAGCACACAGATAAATGCGAACGTCACAAGCAGCGTCCCGGTACCGATGGCAACGAGACGCGGATCGTGATCAAGGCGGTCGCGAAACATGAGAATCGCAAGCGAACCCGAGAAAACCATGACGAAAAAACCGATCAGACGATCCATAAAAACACTGACGCCTGCTGCAAGTTTTTGCTCAGGATGATCTTGTGCCAGGTAGTAGCCTTTGATGATGTCGCCGCCGACACTTCCCGGCATCGCATAGTTGAAAAACAAGCCCATCAGAGACAGCGGCAACGTGCGTTTCAATGTCGTTTCAAAGCCCTGACCGCGCAGCAAAAAAAGCCAACGTGCGTTGTTCGCCAAAACTTGGCCAAATGCCAAGCCACCGAGGAGCAAAAACGCCATCGGATCAAACGCGATCTTAAGCGCCTTAGGGTCCAAGGCTCCTCGCTGCACGATCCAAGCTATGAGGCCAATAGCAACGGCAATTTTCGCGGCCGTTTTCAGGTAGGTGAGAGAGGAATTTCGCATGCCTTGTTCTACGCTTCTTGACCTTCTCTCGGGAAGGGGCGAAACGAAGGATTCGGAGGAAAAATGAACGTCGCGATTGTCGGAACCGGCTACGTAGGATTGGTTGCAGGAGTTTGCTTTGCTGACGCAGGGCACAACGTGTGGGGTATCGACCGCGACGAGAAAAAAATCGCCGCTCTGAAGCGCATGGAGATCCCGATCTACGAACCGGGCCTAAGCGACGTGTTCGAGAGAGCAGCGACTCGTCTCACCTTCTCGACGAACCTCGCAGAAGCCGTTCAGAACTGTGATGTGATCTTTGTCGCTGTGGGAACGCCGGAGCGCGAAGACGGAAGCGCTGACATGGGACCCACCATGGCCGTTGTCGAAGCCGTCGCACGCGCAGCAAAGTCGCCGAAGTTTTTGGTCCTCAAAAGCACCGTTCCTGTCGGGACCGCCAGCAAAGTGCGCGCGAAAATCAAAGAAACCACAAGTGTTGAAATCGAAGTCATCAGCAATCCCGAGTTCCTTAAAGAAGGCGCAGCAGTTGAGGATTTCCTGAAACCAGATCGCGTCGTCATCGGCTGCCAAACTCCGAAAGCGGAAGCCGTGATGCGCGAGCTCTACGATCCGTTCGTGAAAAACGGCAACCCGATCTTGTTCATGGACAACGTTTCGGCCGAAATGACGAAGTACGCAGCCAACGCATTTTTGTCGGTGAAGATCAGCTTCATCAACGAACTCGCTCTCTTGGCCGACGAACTCGGCGCGGACATCAACGATGTTCGCCGTGGGTTCACTTCCGATAGTCGCATCAACCCGGCGTTCTTCTACCCAGGTGTTGGTTTCGGCGGCAGCTGCTTCCCGAAAGACGTGAAGGCCCTTATTCACAGCGGACGCGAAGTGGGAATCCCGATGCAAGTCGTCGAGTCCGCCGACGTCGTGAACGACCGCCAGAAGCTGATTCTCTTTGAACGCATTCAAAACTATTTCACGTCGCGCGGTGAAAGTCTCAATGGAAAACGCATCGCCATGTGGGGATTGGCGTTCAAACCGCGAACCGACGATGTGCGCGAAGCGCCCGCAATGTACATCATCGAAAAACTCGTGGACGCAGGGGCGACGGTCGTCGGTTTTGATCCGGTTGCCATGGAAACTGCGAAAGCCGGCTTCACTCGTCCCTTCATCCCGGCCGCGAATGCCATGGAAGCCGCAAAAGGTGCCGACGCTTTGGCGATTGTCACCGAGTGGAATGAATTCCGCACACCTGATCTCAAGACATTGAAAGCCGCACTTAAAAATCCGGCGATCTTTGACGGTCGCAATGTGCTTGACCCAGTGAAGGCATCGGCCGCGGGTTTTGAGTACTTCTGTATCGGCCGTCAAGCACGTAGCCACACGGCTCTCAACGGATCGGATACGACCGGTGTCGCGAAAGCCAAGAAGTCAGCACTCGTCGCAGGCGCCGCTGGTTTCGTCGGCAGCCACTTGGTCGACGCTCTTTTGGCGGATGGTTACCACGTTGTCGGAATCGACAACTTCATCACAGGACGCGAAGAAAACCTGAAATCGGCGTTCAGCAATCCGGCTTTCCGCTTCGCGAAACACGACATTCGCGTTCCCGTGCAAACCGCTCTTAAGACTCTGGGACTTGAAATCAAGCCCGGGCTCTTTGACGAGATCTACAACATGGCAAGCCCCGCGTCGCCTGTGGACTTCGACAGGATCCCGCTCGCTATTCTCGAAACCGCTTCGGCAGGACACCGCGCGATTCTCGATCTCGCACGCGACGTGAACGCGGTTTGCTTGTTTGCAAGCTCCAGCGAAGTCTACGGCGACGCCGAGGTTCATCCGCAAGTCGAAAGCTACTTCGGCAACGTGAACACCGTCGGTCACCGTTCGTGCTACGACGAAGCAAAACGCTATGGCGAGTCGCTCTCGGTGGCGCATGCAAAAGAGTATGGAACAAAAGTTCGCATGGCCCGCATCTTCAACACCTACGGCCCGCGCATGCGCCCGACAGATGGTCGCATCATTCCAAACTTCTTTATGCAAGCGATGCAAAATCGCCCGCTTACAGTTTACGGTGAGGGCACCCAAACGCGAAGCTTCTGTTTCGTCAGCGACCTGGTCGCCGGCCTGATCGCCCTTGCGCGCAGCCAGGAATCGCGTCCGACCAATCTCGGTAACCCCATCGAACGCTCGGTTTCGGAAATCGCAAAGACGATTCTGCAATTGACTGCTAGCGAAGCCGGACTCACGCACTTACCGCTTCCGGAAAATGATCCCAAAGTTCGTCGTCCCAATATCGACCGCGCCAACGCCTTCGGCTGGAAACCGAAAGTTTCTCTGGAGGAAGGACTAAAGGCTTCGCACGAATACTTCCGTCTGCAGTTGAAGGCCGCCGGCGGAAAAATTGCGACTCCAAATGTGGGAGCAACACCGTAACGAGGAAACTACGAAATGAAAGTCGACCTAACTGCCGATTCACGTTCGATTTTTTTCCGATGCGTCGAAGATTGTTCTGAGCCGATCATGATCTCCGACAAAACGGGCCGTCTTCAGTACGTGAACCCGGCGTGGGAGCGCACCTATGGCTACACAAAGGCCGAGGCCATAGGCGACACGCCTCGCTTGCTTCGCTCGCATTATCAAAGCGACGAGTTCTATAAAAAGATGTGGTCGAAGATTCTAAACCCCGAGATCGAAATGTGGAAAGGCGAAGTCGTCAATCGCGCCAAAGATGGCAAGTTTGTTCCTGTCCTGCTGACGATCACACCCTACAAAGAGGCCAGCGAAACGGTTGGCTACATGGCTATTGCCGTCGACTTAACGGAGCGTCGCTCGATGGAGCGGCAAATTCTTCGACAAGATCGACTGGCCTCGATCGGCATGCTCGCTTCCAGCCTCGCGCACGAAATCGGAAACCCACTAGGCGTCATTCGTGGTCGCGCAGAAATTATCATGAATAGCCTGAAGAGCGGACTCACGAATACGACGGAAGCCTCGGTGCAAGGACTTGATACGATCATCGGGCAAATCGACCGGATCTCGCGGTTGATCGAATCACTTCTTAAAATCAGCCGCGTCCCACAAGAAATCCGACTCGCCCAAGTTCCCCTTGCTCTGATGGCGGGAGAAGTGGCGACTCTGCTAGGAGAAAACCTTCGCCGCAAAGGCATTCAACTGGACAATCGCTTGCAGTCGAGCCAAGTCAGCGTGATGGCCGACAGCCATCACCTGCAGCAGATTCTTTTGAATCTCATGATCAACAGTGTCCACGCTATCGAAGAAGAGAGAAAACGAAGTGGTCGAACCGACGATCATGTCATTCGCCTCGACGTCGAAGAAGGCGATTCGGAACACACGACACTCGTCATCGAAGACACCGGCTGCGGCCTAACTCCGGAAGTGAAGCAGCGTATGTTCGAACCGTTCTTCACGACAAAGACCCCGGGCCAAGGCACGGGGTTAGGGCTTGCGATCGTTCAACGCCTGGTAGAAGAGATGCAAGGCTGCATTCGAGTAGAAAGCCGAGGCCCCGGTCTGGGTTCTCGGATGCTTATTCAGCTGAGATCGTCTTCCCCGACTTCACCCGCCTCTGGTGTGACGAAGCCATAGTCTCGCTCTTTGCGATACAGCGTACGGCGGTTGATTCCCAGAATCTGGGCCGCCTTTTCTTTACGCCCGCCTGTTTTGTCCAAGACCAGTTTCATATAGCGACGCTCAAGATCTTCGAGCGTCGGAAACGTACCGCCCGCAAGCTCACCTTCAAAGAAGCTCTCTGCATCGCTCTTTGAACCATTGGGCAGATCCGCCAGTGTGATTTCGCGGCCGCGACACAAAACCACCGTCCGCTCGATGAGGTTCTCAAGCTCACGAACGTTGCCCTCCCAAGGCATCGACATCAGAGCCGACATCGCCTCCGAAGAAATCGCCTGAACTTGCGAGCTATTCATACGCGCGTACTTCTTTAAAAAGTGATTGGCTAGAAGCGGGATATCCTCGCGGCGGTGACGAAGCGGTGGAATCAAGATGGGAATAACCGCCAAACGGTAATACAGATCCTCTCGGAAGCTTCCGTTCTTGATGGCCTTCTTCAGGTCCTTATGGCTTGCGGCAATAATCCGCACGTCGATATCGCGATCGAAGTTTTCACCGACGGCACGAATCTTTTTATCCTGAAGAACGCGCAGAAGCTTGGCCTGAAGCGAGAGTTCCATATCGCCAATCTCGTCGAGGAATATCGTTCCTCCTTCCGCCTCTTCGAATAAACCACGTTTGCGCGAAATCGCACCCGTAAAAGCCCCTTTGGCGTGGCCAAAGAGTTCACTTTCAAGAAGCGTATCGGGAATCGCCGTACAGTTGATCGCGACAAAACGCTTTCCACGACGAACACCTTGATCGTGAATCGCACGCGCAACACGTTCTTTCCCCGTTCCGCTTTCACCGGTGATCAAAATCGAAGCCGCCGCGTCCGCGACGCGAGCGACGAGATCAAAGACCTCTTTCATTCCAGGCGACTTACCGATGATCTGACCAAATGAGGTCTGTTCGTTGGCAACCTTCAGTAGTTTGACGTTCTCTTTTCGGAGAGCGCGATACGTCGCCGCACGATCCACCGTAACCGCAAACTCCGAAAGCTTAAACGGCTTGGTCGTGTAGTCGTAGGCACCTTTACGAATGGCCTCGATCGCCGTCTCGATGGAACCAAAGGCCGTTACCAAAATGATTGGAACATCCGTGGGGAGCTTCTTCACCTTTTCGATGAATTCGATTCCCGACATATCCGGCATGTTGAGGTCGCTGACCACCACATCAAGATTGAAGCATGGGTCATCGACACCTTGCTCCGAATACTCACCGCGATTGAGTCGCTCGAGGGCTTGAACGGCATTCTCTGCCTGAGCGACATCAAACCCGCGACTCAGTAGAAAGTCTGAGACCATCGAACGCATCTCAGGATCATCATCGATAACGAGTGCACGCTTTTTCGCCGCTTCGGTCATGCTCAGGTTTTCCTTCACAACGTACGCTCCAAATCTAGAGTCTCAGCCCGACAAGCCTTCGACATTGATGCAGCCGATTGTTCAAATGGTGTTCAATCGGTATGCCACTTTATAGAGTCTTAATTTTTATAAAATTCAAGCCCTCTCTAAACATATCTGCCACATTCCTCACTTCGATTTCGAAGCGAGACTTTTCTGCTCAAGCCCGCCTCGCATGCCCGGGACATAAAGTCACGAGCCTCGGTCCGGGATGTCTCAAAAAATCTCCTTGATACGTTATTGCGAAATGAGGGGTCTTTGACCACAATCTACCGAGGCATAGCAGTTGCTCCGCCGAGTACCGCAAACTCATACAACTTACTTATACGACCCAATTGAAGGAGCCGCCGAGGTGAACGCGGAGAAGAACAACTGGCACAAAACTGAGCTCCGCCGCTGCCAACACTGTGAATCCGAAGTTCCACAGTCTCGCACCGATGCTTTTTGCTGCGATGGTTGCCAGGCGGTCTTCACTCTGCTTCACGCCAAAGATCTGGCCGAGTTCTACGAAGTCAAAGGCCGCGAACATCTAAGACCCGTCGATGCTCTTGCGGGAAGGGCCAACTTCTCGACCTTGGATCTGCCGGAAAACCAAAACGTGATCTCACCGGACGGATCACGCATCGATTTTTTTGTCGAGGACCTCAGCTGTTCGGCCTGCGTTTGGATTCTCGATCGTCTGGAAACCGTCTCGACCGATATTCTCTGGTCGCGAGTGAATCTCAGCCGATCCATCGTCACCGTGGCCAAAACACCGGCCGCGAAGTTCAGCGAAATCGCAGGCCTTATTCGAAGCCTCGGATTCGGAGCCGAGCCTGTCGCCGCGGAGTCGACCCAAGAGACCTTGCAACGCAAAGCTCTACGCCGGGGGCTGATTCGCACAGGTATTCTAGCGGCCCTCACTGGCAATATTATGCTGCTTTCGGTTTCTCTCTATGGCGGCGCCGATGGACGTATGGGGACCATCTTTCAATGGGTCATGGCGGGTCTTACGCTTCCAGTCGTGACCTGGGGCGCCTGGCCTCTTTATCTCAATTCTTGGCGCTCGTTTCGCACGCGCCGGCTGTCTCTAGACGTTCCGATTGCGATTGCCGTCTTAGCCGGCTTCACCTCGGGCCTCGTCGGACTCATAACGGGGTCCGATCTTCTCTACTTTGACTCGGTCGCCATGCTGGTCTTTCTCCTTATGGCCTCACGTACGGCTCTTGACCTACTCAAACAACGTTTCGCCAGTGTCGACACAGTCCCGCAATGGCTCTTACAAACCGTCGTCGACGCCGATTCCAAAGCCTCTATCTTGCCAAGCGATATCCAGCTAGATCAGCGCTTCGTTTTGCTCGCTCGGCAGCGACTGCCGGTTGACGCCAGCGTTCAGGCTAGCGGGCTCTTGTGGGACGTTTCGGTGGTCACCGGGGAGTCTCGACCACACGAGTCCCAAGTCGGAGAAGTCCTTGCGGCCGGCAGCGTGCTGCTTTCAGAGTCCGCAACCTTAACCGCCAAAGGTCGCGTGCAAGACTCGCGAATTTCAAAACTTCTGCAAGACTGGCGTGACGGGCAACGAGACCGTCGGGGCCTTTCCTCGCTTTCTGACCGCGTCGGGCAGACCTTTACCGTTGTCGTCCTCGGTCTTGCGATCGCACTTGTCGGATACGAACTCCTTGTTGGATTCCATTCGGGACCAAACGGCTGGATCCGAGCGCTCGCGCTCTTGCTTGCAGCCTGCCCTTGCGTTTTCGGCATCGGAATTCCTTTGGCCGAAAACCTCGTCATGCAAAGTCTTTCGCGACAAGGACTTGTCGTGCGAGAGCCTAGCTTCCTGCAAAAGCTGAAATCTGTTCAGCGCGCGTATTTCGATAAAACCGGCACCCTCACGACTGGTCGTTTAAAGCTGACAGATGTCGAAATCTGTCTTGGCCAAGACGTTTCTGAAGAGCTCGTCCTGCAGTGGGCGGAAGCGCTTGAACGAAACGACGCTCACCCCATCGCGCGGGCCATTTGCACAGAAGCCCATCGCAGAAGAATCACGCCACTTGAAGCCCTTGAAGTGGGACCACTGTCTCACGCCGCAGACCCAGGACGTCTTATCGGCCGCAAAGGCTTGATCCGAATCGGGAACTCGTGGTCGGAGTTTCAAATCGAAACTATTCCTAGCGAGCATCTCACTGTCTTGAAAGTGCGACTCTCTATCAATCATCGGCAACCCAACGGCTTAGCTGCAAAGCCGCGCACACTTGCCGTGTTTTCCCTTCAAGACGAAATTCGCCAAGGGGCTCGCGAACTACTCGGCTTCCTCCAAGCGAGAATGCCCGTTGGAATCCTTTCTGGCGACAGAAAGTCCAATGTCGAATTGCTCTCAAGTGAATTGTCGGTTTCGGCAAACTCCGCATTCGGGGGGCTTCGTCCCGACGAGAAAGCAAACGCCGTCGATTCGGACAATATCCCAAGCTTCATGCTGGGCGACGGGGCCAACGACGCCGAGGCACTCAAACGCAGCTTTGCTTCGACTGCCCTCAAAGGCGACCTTTCTGTTTGTCTCGAAGCTGCCGACTCCGTCTTGGTGGTCGATTCGCTAAAGCCCGTTTTGGTCGCGTTCCAAATCGCCGATCGCCTGCATATCACCCTCCTCGCGACACTCATGATGTCGGCATCGATAAATATCTTGGCCGCGACCTTCGCAATCATTGGCGTGCTCACGCCAATGATTGCGGCCATCTTGATGCCGACTTCGGGTCTCATTGTGACCACCACGACATGGCTCATGCTGCGTCGACCGCCAAAAGGAGATCAGCCGTGAACATCATCGAACTTCTTCTTCCCATGTCGATCATGCTTGGAACTGGTTTTGTGATCGCCTTTGTCTTCGCCGTTCGGTCGGGGCAATTCGACGACGTCGAAACGCCCGCACAACGAGCGCTGTTTGAAGCACCACGTGCAACAAAAGAGTCCGTTGCTAAAAATGAAAATGAAGTAGATCAAAACAACAACGCAACCAAACCCTCATTGGGAGAGACAACATGAGTTCGGTTAGTTCGACCACCACCGGGACAAACACTGGGCAGGTGGAAAAGTTCAAGTATGATGACGACATCGTCAAAAAGTTCGTCTTGGCGACGATCGTATGGGGAGGGGTTGCCTTTCTCGTCGGTGTGATTGCGGCGTTTCAGCTAGCGGACTGGAGATTGAATTTCAATCTCAGCTGGATCACGTTCTCAAAGATGAGACCGCTGCACACCAACGCGGCCATCTTCGCGTTCGCGGGTAACGCTGTTTTCGCCGGCGTTTATTACTCGACTCAGCGCCTGCTGAAAACACGCATGGCAAGCGACGTTCTCGGGAAAATCCATTTCTGGGGTTGGCAGCTCATCATCGTCGCGGCGGCCCTTACGATCCCCTTGGGAATCTCGCAAAGTAAGGAATATGCCGAACTTGAATGGCCAATCGATCTTGCGATCACGGTTGTTTGGGTGATTTTCGGCTGGAACTTTTTTGCGACCCTGGCAAGACGTCGCGAGCGACATCTCTACGTCGCAATTTGGTTTTATATAGCGACTATCATTACGGTGGCCGTCCTTCACGTTGTGAACTCGATCGAAGTACCCGTTTCGTTCTGGCAGAGCTACCCCGTCTATGCGGGCGTGCAAGACGCGCTTGTGCAGTGGTGGTACGGCCACAACGCCGTCGCGTTCGTCCTGACAACTCCGTTTCTTGGTTTGATGTACTACTTCGTTCCAAAGGCGATCAATCGTCCAGTCTACAGCTATCGACTCTCGATTGTTCACTTCTGGTCACTTGTCTTCATCTACATCTGGGCGGGACCACATCACTTGCTGTACACGGCGCTACCTGACTGGGCACAGACATTAGGTATGGTTTTCTCGGTCATGCTTTGGGCCCCAAGCTGGGGTGGTATGATCAACGGCCTCTTGACCTTGCGTGGAGCCTGGGACCGCGTTCGCGTGGAACCAATTTTGAAATTCTTCGTCGTCGGTATCACCTTCTACGGTATGTCGACATTCGAAGGCCCACTGCTTTCGATCAAATCGGTCAGTTCACTTGGCCATTACACGGACTGGATCATCGCTCACGTCCACGGCGGAACACTTGGCTGGAACGGGTTCATGACCTTCGGTATGCTGTACTTCCTCGTTCCCAAACTTTGGAAAACGAATCTCTACAGCAACAAACTCGCAACCCAACACTTCTGGATCTCAACCATTGGAATCTTGCTCTACATCATCTCGATGTGGACATCCGGTGTTACCCAAGGTCTGATGTGGCGGGCTCTGGATGAATCCGGTCGCTTGGTGTATCCGGATTTCGTTGAAACCGTCACACGCATCGTTCCCCTGTTCTGGGTTCGCGCGGTCGGTGGAACGTTGTACCTGATTGGGTACTTCATCATGTTCTACAACCTCTACAAGACGATCCAGTTGGCGCCAAAGTCTCAGGAAGAAGTCGAATACGCCGCACCGAAAATGGCGGCGCTGACTCCGGCCGAAGCACATGGAACATGGCACCGTCGTCTCGAGGGTTTGGCAGCTCCGTTCTCGGTTCTGGTCTTCCTCTCGATTCTGGTTGGCTCGGTTCTGGAAATCGTTCCGACGCTCACGGCGCATAGCTATGTGAAAGAAGAGGCGACAGTGTCTCCCTATACAGCTCTCGAGCTTGCAGGACGCGACGTCTACGTCCGCGAAGGCTGTTATGTCTGTCACTCTCAAATGATTCGCCACAACTCGTGGGAGGTCCTGCGCTACGGACCGGCCTCGAAGATCGAGGACTCGCAGTTTGACCGTCCTCACCAGTGGGGCTCAAAACGTACCGGACCAGATCTCGCCCGTCTTGGCGGAAAGTACCCAGATCTCTGGCACTATCGTCACATGCTTGATCCTCGTTCCGTCGTCGAACAGTCGATCATGCCGGCGTATCCTTGGCTCTTCGACAAAAAAACGGACTTCGACATTCTTCCTAAGAAGTTTGCGGTCATGAAGTCTCTCGGTGTGCCGTACACAGATGAAGACGTCAAAAATGCGGCTGCTTCTGCACGCGCGCAAGCAAAGAAGATCGCCGAAGGACTCGACAAGGACTCGGGGCTCTCGAAGCTCGAAGAGCGCCAGATCGTGGCCCTGATTGCCTACTTGCAAAAGCTTGGGCGTCCAATCGACAAAGATCCGCAACCTGAAACACCAGTGGCCGACACTCAACAAGAGGTGAAGTGATGAAACAACTAGCCGTCACTCAATTTCCGATGCCAATATTGACAATTGTTGCGCTGATGATTTTCTTTGTCTCGTTTGCTCTGATCACCATCTGGGCATACCGCTTTCTCAGCAATGAGAAAGTGCAACAGCTGGCAAACCTTGCGCTCGACACCGATAAGGAGGGCAAATGAGTCGCCCAGGAAATCCCACAACCGGTGAGGAAAAAAACATCGTCTTTGAATCCGAGAAGTCGATTCTTCTGGATCACAACTACGATGGTATTCAGGAACTCGACCATCCACTTCCTAAATGGTGGCTGGTCACGTTCTATCTCGCGATCATTTTCGCCGCGATTTACGTCGGCTACTACCACTTAGGAAGTGGCCTCCTACAAGAGCAAGAGCTTGAAGCGGACCTCGCCGAGATTAAGAGTCGCGCTCCGGCGCCGACTTCGTCCGAAGATCTCGCGGCCAAGGCGATTGCCATGAAGGACGATGCCACAGCTCTCGCTGCTGGTAAGGCCTCGTACATCGCAAAATGTGCGGCTTGCCACGGCAACCTCGGCGAAGGCGGAATCGGTCCAAACTTGACCGACAAGTTCTGGATTCATGGCATTGGCGATGCGGCTGGCGTCATCAAGGTCATCGTCGATGGCGTACCGGAAAAAGGGATGCCCACCTGGGGCCCCATCATTCCTCCAGAAGAAACTGCACAGCTGACGGCGTTTATCGCGACTTTAAGCGGAACGAACCCGCCAAATGCGAAAGCGCCTGAGGGCCAGGAGATAAAGTAATGAGTCAGTGGGATCTGCACGAGGCGCGACCAGCTTCCTTCGACGAACAAGGCTGGAGAGTTAAAATTCATCCGGCCGAAGCTCGAGGTCTTTGGCGAAAACGACGCCAGATCGTGCAGTCCTTTCTTCTGATCATTTTCCTCGTGCTTCCTTGGATTCAAATTGGTGGCCGACAGGCTCTGCTTTTGGACGTCGGCAACCGCCAATTCGAAATTTTCGGTCTGTCTTTACGAGCACACAACGCTCCTTTGCTGGTCTTCATCCTTGCGATGGCAGGGTTTGGTCTTTTTCTTGTGACGGCAGTGTGGGGACGTGTTTGGTGCGGATGGGCCTGCCCACAAACTGTCTTCATCGAGATGGTCTACCGGAAGATCGAAACTTGGATCGAGGGAAACGCGGGCGAACGTCGAATTCTCGACAAACAACCCTGGAATTCGAAGAAACTCGTCAAAAAAAGTTTCAAGTGGGCCGCCTTTGTAGCGGTCTCTTTGATTCTCACGCACAGCTTTCTTGCGTACTTCGTCGGAACCGACCGACTGGCGCAAATGATCCAGCATCCTCCAACCGAGAATTGGACAAGCTTTCTTTTTATCGCGTTTTCAACCGCCATCATTCTTTTCGACTTCGGTTGGTTCCGCGAACAGTTCTGCATGATCGCATGCCCCTATGGTCGCTTTCAGTCGGTCCTCATGGATTCCCGTTCGATGATCGTCGGCTACGATTATAAACGTGGCGAGCCCCGACGTGGTTCGCCGGCCGTGAAAGATCAGGCGCAAGGCGACTGCGTGAACTGCTATCGCTGCGTCCAAGTCTGCCCAACGGGAATCGACATTCGCCGAGGTGTCCAGCTCGAGTGCATCGCTTGCACCGCCTGCGTCGATGCCTGTGACGAAATCATGACCAAAACCGGCAAGCCAAAAGGGCTCATCCGCTACACAACTCTTCGAGAGCTTGGCACCGAAATCTCGCAGCGAATCGGACTGGGGCCGAAGTTTCATCTGACTCCGCGAGTTGGAATTTATTCGCTCGTGATCATAGCCGCAGCGATTGGGCTCGTCGTCGGGATCTCGTCGCATCGTGCAGTCGACGTGCTGATTTTCCGGGGAAAAGGTCTCCCCTACCAAATCACACAACATGCTGGCGAAGAGTATGTCTTGAATCAGTTCTATGCCGAGGCCACCAACACCACAGATCAAGACCTCAAGCTCCTCATCAAAAATCTCGACACCGAATCGCCAGTTGAAATCGTCAACACGCAAGGCGGCCTTTTTGTTCGCGCCGGAAAAATCGAGCGACTGGGATTTTTTGTTCGTTTCCCTCGCGCGCGCGCCAAGGAGATCGCGAAGGCCCCGCTTCGTCTTGAGTTTAAAAACGAAGACACCGAAGAGTTTCGCTTTCAAAGGGAGGTTCGTCTTGTCGCTCCTCTCACTGAATAACGAAACTCTTCAGGCCGCTCTCCACTTCACAAGCCCGGTGGCCGTTTTATTATTGGCAGCAGGAGCGACGCTACACTGTAGTCTCATGTGCGGCCCCTTGGTCGCCTCGGTGCAGAGCATGCAAAAAAGTCGCGGCGGAACAGCCAACAGCGGCTTTCTTCAACACCAGATCGGCCGAAGTCTGAGTTACGCTCTGGCTGGCTTTTTAGCGGCGGCTGTCGGCCATGCCGTTCGTCCGAATCCGACTCTCGTCATTCTATTTCTGGTTTTTGTCACCCTGATGGTGATCGCACAACTTTTTCAGATATCGATTCCAATTCCCGGATTTCAAAAGTTCTCGACCAAAATGATGGTCCCGCTTCACATCGCCATGAAAAAACTCGGGCGCTTTCAAGCTTTCGGCGTCGGCCTGCTGACACCCTTAATTCCCTGCGGGCAACTTTGGATGGTACTTGGATTCTCTGCTCTCGCTCCGAACCAATTCGAAGGCGCCGCCATCGCGTTCGCGTTCTCAATTCTTTCCGCGCCTGGTGTTTACGGGTTTCGCTATGTGAAAGATCTTATTCTCGGCCTTGGCACGAACTCCCCGGCGCTTGTTCGCTTGGGCCTTCGTTCGATGATCGTGTTTGTGCTCGCGCTCTCCGCCGTGCGATTTTCGACCCTTCTGATCTCGCAATCAGTCGCGCACTCCCAAAGTTCGACAAACTCCCAACAATCGCAATCGATCGCGCCACTTCTTTGCCACTAACGTCTTTACTTAGTCCAGTTTGCCTCTCAAAAGACTTCTGAGCGTATTTCTTGGAATGCTAAGATTTCGTGAGTGAGAGCTTTGCGGTCTCAAGCCGCGCCCTACTTTTGTCGAGGTTAGGAACATCCATGCTTCAGTGGTACAAAGCACGCCAAAACCGACTCAAAGTTCTTCGCGACGTGGACCTTTCGGCGCCGCTATTGAACAACCTCGAGATCGGTCTGGCCGACAGTGCGACGCAGATCATGGAAAGCGCGCGTCTTCTGCACAATAGCTATTTACGGCGCAAGATCATTCAGGGCACTCCGGGCAGCATGCGTCTTTCTCTCTACACGGTTCTGCCCTCGACAGCTTTGATCATCGCTAAAACGGGTCCCATTGTCGCAGGCACAATTCAGCTTCATCAGCGCACGGAAACGAACCTTCCTATCGAAGAAACCTTCGATCTCACACCGATCGACAACGGACGTATCGTCGAAGCGGGCTCGCTTGCGCTACATGATCTTCGCTCAAAGAACCTGGCCGATGTGTACTTCCCTCTCATCGGATACGTCTTGCAGCTTTGTCGCAGAATTATCAAAGCCGACAAACTCGTCATTTCCGTTCAACCTGGTACGGCGCTTTTTTACGAATCACTTTTTGGCTTCAAGGTGATTCCCGGTTCAAAAACGAAAAAGCACCGCTACGCAGCCAATGCCGACGCCATTGCTATGTGGATTGATCTTCACGATCTTCCCAATTTCCTTAAAAAAACGTATCGCAAGATGCCCCCTAAGTGGAATATCGAGGACTTCCTCACCGTGAACTCGGATGTCTTGAAGCTCTATCAGCTTCCGACCGCGCCAGAGCCAGGGATTCACCCAAAGCCGGCAATTGCCCTAGAAGAGATCTACGTGAACCGCACTCCACTTTTGGCGCAGGCGCCCTATGAATGGCGAAAAAGCTTCGCCTCTCTTTATCCCGACACCGATGAATATCGCTGGCTGTTCAAAATCGATATCGATATCGCGGGCCGATCTTCACGTCGCTACAAAGTCGACGAAGAGGCTCTGATCACCGATTCCTTTGGACTCACTCGTCGAGGTCGTCTTGTCGATCTCTCTAGCGGCGGGATGCGAGTCGTTTTGACTGAAAAAAACGTTCCTCCCGCAATCGACGAAGAACTCCTGGTGGAACTCAAACCTTTGCAACGAGAACCTATTCGCATAAAGGGCGTTCTTCGCCGGGCCGATCTTTCGGATTACAGTCTTGGCATTCGATTAAAAGATCCACCTCAAGAATATCTTGAGTTCGTCGAAGACATTCGCGGAACAGCTCTTGGCAACACGATGCTTACCAAAACCTCGGCGACGCCGACGATCAAACCCTCTTCAAAACTGGGATCACAAGCGGCTCAATCGACCGGATCATTTATGGGAAGAGACGACTGATTCAAGAAGCAAAAGAAGCTTCTCTGGTGTCATAGTCACCAGAGACTTAAGTGGAATCTGAATCGTCCCACGGATAGCCAAATCACTCGTCCAAACACGACGATTGTTTCTTAGCCAATCCTGGCGACGCTCATCCGCACGTTTAAGAAAGGTTTCCGCATCCCAACAGCCACTGGTCGTCGCACAGCTAAAGCCCGCCGACGTGCCCACCGACGCGCCCATCGCCTTGCTCGACTCGGCTTCAAGCTTTTCACACACCCACGAGCCGTCCAATTCTTCGCTCGTGAAAATCGCGCGATCCTGTAGGCGCGGCACTCCCGTGGCGTGCAGCGCACGAAACGGCTTCGGCAGCTTCGCTTCAAAGGCCTCGACCATAGAACCGAGGCCCGCTCCACCCGTCGCAAGCGATTTCACCGCCACACCCGACGAGACGTCCATAAACTCCCGCACGACGTTCTCGATCAAGCCGCGAGGCATCTGATACAAAGCGGTTTTAGGAGAAACTCGAAAGCGCTCTCCCAGCACAACAACAGACGCCCCACTCCAAAGCACGTTGATGGAGATCTCCCAAGGGTCGGGCTTCACGGTCTCATCAAACTTTTGCTCAAACCCCACTCGCAACAAAGCGGCTTTCGAACCGGAAGCCAGAATGTGCGCTCGCGGCGCCGTGAGATCAAAAACCTCACCGGTAAATCGCGAGTTCGCGGCATATGCGACGAACAGCGCTTCGCTCTTAATCGGATCAAACGATGTAGCGGGAGCGCGAAACTCGTCCATGCTGCAAAAGCGCGTGTCGAGTCCCGACGACGAAAGTGCTGAGGCTAAAACCTCAAACGACGGGTCTTGACCTCGCACAAACAAAGCCTTGTTCTTTGCTCCGCCCATTTCGGCGTTGCGATCGACAAGGACCTGCGAAACCTCAAACAGAGCGGATTCAAGCGATGGCAACAGCCACACCGAATGATTGGCGGCGAGTCCGGGAAGCCGTGACCTGATGAGGTCACAAGCTTGGTACCACGCCACCGACAGATCATCGGCCACTTGACTCATTTAGATACCGGCGCCGTGACGTTCTTTTTCATCAAGAACAGAAACGATTCCACCTTTAAGCTGCGAGCGATACGCAAGGTGCTTGATATCGTATTGGAACTCCGACCCATTCGCGCCAGGCGTTTGCCACTCTGGCCCCATACGAATCGCGTCGACCGGGCAGGCCTCTTCGCAGAAACCGCAAAATACGCAGCGAAGAATGTCGATCTCGTAAGAGATCGGATACTTCTCTACCGATGGGTCATCGTGTTCGCTTGCCACGATCTTGATACAATCCGCCGGACAGTTCGTCGCGCACAACATACAAGCCGTGCAGCGAAGCGACCCATCTTTCTTCACCGTGAGAACGTGGTTTCCTTTGAAGCGCGGCGAGTACTCGTACTTCTCTTCCGGATAATTCACCGTCGGCATCTTCTCGCGCTTCTTGATTCCAAAAGCCGAGAGGACGTTTTCCACGACGTTGCGAACGAGGTTCCAACCGGTGATAACGAGACCAACGAAGATCCCTGGCAAAAACCAGTTCTTACTCGCCTCTGGACGTTTCACCTGCTCAATAACAATTGGACGCGCCACTGTTTGTGTCGAAGACTGAGCCGCCATTACCAAACTCCTCGAGTCAGCGTGAACTCATTGTAAACCCGGCCCTGACCGACTTGCGGCTGCACAACACCCGCCTCGGCTTTGGCCTGCGAAAGAACATTCTCACCGCGCATC
>CAUJGS010000108.1 GCA_963170185.1 Bdellovibrionota bacterium | reverse complement strand
ACATCCATCTTTTCTGCACCCTGACCAGGAACCGCGGCGTGCGCCAACACCGAGGCAAGCGGGCTTGTGCAAAGCACCGTCAAAGCCAAAACCCCCGAGACCGAAAGGTCCAGGAGGGATTTCTTCAACATCGTGTTGAGTTCCTGTTGGCTACGCATGTCTTACCTCACGTCCCCTCTTCAACCGCTTGCACCGCGAACTCGAGAGTCGAGATCCCGGCTTCCGCCGTGATGCCAAGAACCGGCGAGAGAAGATCAAAGTCATTTTGTTCGTCAGCTTGAATCACGAGGCGAGTCTTGCTGCCCGCATCTTCGGATTTTGCCAGTTTCCCAGCTTCAACCAGGCGCGCACGCAATCCCGACATATTCAGACGTTCACCATCAAGCACGTAAGCGTCACGATGGATCACGAGATTTAAAACCTTCGTGTTTTTAGAGTCCGGCTCAAGATCAACGGCCGCCGCTTGCGGAAGTTTGATCTTGTCGTCGGCTTCAAACATATTCGGAGCACCTGAAACTTGAACCAAGAGAAAGATCACCAAGATCGAAAACGCATCGACAAGCGCCGTTAAAAGAAGCGGCGTATTCATGTCTTTCTTGCTTCTTCCAGCCGACTTCTGGCTCGACATCGCACTTCCTAGTGGCGACGGCAATCCAATCGCTGGTCCTTGCGAGGGTATAAAGCTCGCTGGACGTGGCTGAGAAAAATCCTTTGTCTCTTTTGATTTCGCGAGTCCCATACGCTCATCCTTTAAGTCGACTCGGGTGCAATCCCGACGTCTTTGACTTTCGCGGCCTTCAACCGATCGATCACCGAAATCACCTGTCCATAGGGAACTTTCGATTCAGGGCGAACGATCACTGTTGCAATTGAAGGCATCCGTTTTTTGATCAGCTCCAAAGCCTGATCCAGCTTTTCACGATCCACTTTCCCGTCTGCTGATTTCAGGACCGAGCCCTGAAGACCACGCTCGGAACTAGGCAGATCACGTGTCGAGAGCGTCAGCTCTCCGTTCTTTGCGACCTGGATCCAAAGCGATGGTGGATTCACTCCGCCACTTGCGTTGGTCTCACCCGTTCCTTGTTCCAGTTTCAAACTTCCCAAATGCACCCATACGGCCGTGAGAAGTAGAAAGCAGATACAGACTGAGAGCAGATCGATTGCCGGGATCAAGTTCAGATCGAAATCGAGCTCTTTCTTTTTCCCTTTTCCGTGGGATCCACCAGTCGAGATCATGGTTTACATCGACTTTCTTTTCGAACCCGAAACTGTTTCGAAGTTGTAAGTGAGCCAGATGAAGAGCTTAAGAGCTGCTTTGTTGAGATCGTCCGAAAGCTGGTTTGTACGGTTTTGAAGAACCGCGTACATCACAAGCGCTGGAACCGCGACCACAAGACCGTAAGCTGTCGCGTTCATCGCTTCCGAGATACCAGAAGCCAAAAGTGCGGCTTTCTCAGTCGCGTTGGCGGTACCAACCGCCGCGAACGACTTGATCATACCTGTGATCGTACCCAAAAGACCTAAGAGAGTCGCGACGTTACCAAGCATCGCGAGGAAGCCCGTGCGTTTTTCCAAACGGGTCTGTTCTTCGAGAAGAACCTCATCCATGCGAAGCTGAACTTCGTCTTTTCCAGCGAGGTCGCGAGTCGCCTGCGCACCCGCAAGAGCAACAACCGCGATAGGTTGGCTCTCAGCGCGCTTGGCTTTTTCCATCATCAGATCGAGTTTTCCTTTGCGGATGTCCTCTTCGAAAATCTGAACGACTTTCTTCTGATTAAGATCGCGGCGGAAATACAGTGCGATCACGCGCTCCGCGATAATTGCGAGACTCACGATCTGCACCGGGATGATGGCCCACATCAGGAGCCCGCCGTGGCTAAATGCTTCCGAAATCGATTGAATGAACGATGTCATAAATAAACCTTTCCGTCCCAAACCTTGGGAATTGCCGCTCAAACCGAGCGCCGCCCCCGGCCTTATCGCAATCCAGGTGCCACCCCGAGAAACCCGGCCTGTTCAAACCTTTGACGTTTGGGGCGATTCTGAAACGGGAAAAAGGGTAATTCCGTCATCCATGGTGACGCGATTGGGCCCCGGAATCCTTTTCAGGAGCCCAATCCTGACAAGCCAACCGCGGTTTAAGCCGACTAAAACTCCGGTCGAAACGACCGCCAAATAAACATTTATAAGAAAGGACACCCACATGTCCCGTTCGCGCTTCTTTACAATTCTCGGGGGCCTGACACTGACGTTTGGTCTTGTATTCGGTCTTACGGCAGCAAGCTCGGTAGCCGATGCGACCTCCCCCATCCGTCGCGATCACCGCACCCTGACCGGCAAAGCGCGCGCCCAAGAGATCGCACGCAAAATCGACCTCATGGCCGACATGGCATACGGAGTTAACGTTCGAAAGTTGGAGCCGGGACGAGGCGAAGACCTCATCCTGAAACTCGCTTCAGAGCACTATGGTCTGGAGTCGGTCGAAGAGTTCGAAAAAGAGGAGAGCTTTCGTCGCAACCTCCAGAGTAAGGATATTGAATTCGGCGACATGATCGGCTGGGGAACGATGCAAGTCGAAGCTGCGAAAGATCTTTTCGCCTCCGGCGACGATTCGGATACCTTAAAGGAAGCTCGCCGTGCAGGATTCGGTCAAACGCTCGTGCAAGAACTTTCAGAAATGCCAGGCGTTTCGTTTGGCTTCACAGACGGTTCAAGCAGCTACTGTGGCGTAAGCTTTATGGGCCTTCTCGTCGTCGATGAAGAAAATGGAATCGTCTACGAGATTAGCCTCACAAGCAGTGGCCCGTGCTAATTGCTGTCACCAAGTATCTCACGATCGTTGGGATCTTAAGCCTCCGCTACCTTTTGGTGGCCGGAGGCTACTACTTGCTCACGTGGAAGCTTTTAAAGAAGCACATCGGCCGCTTCCTGGTGAACCCCAGGGCACCGTTTCAGGGCCAAGAAGTTTTTGAATTAAAGTACGCCGTCATCACAACTCTCATTTTTGGAATCGGCGGCTTGCATTTTTACTTCGCCAAAGAGCTTGGCTTAGGATTCATTTACGAAAACATCGGCGAGTACGGCTGGGGATATTGGTGGTTTTCGCTCTTTGCGATGCTGCTCTTAAATGACATCTACTTCTATTGGACGCACCGAGCGCTTCATATCAAAGCCCTCTTCTCCCGCTATCATTCGATCCATCACAAGAGCCGGGTGACAACACCACTGACATCGCAGTCTTTCCACGCCGTGGAAACCGCGATCAACACGCTAATCGCTATTATCTTTCCCTACATCATGCCGATTCACCCGACAGCGTACATCGCCTTCACCATCGTGGCGTTTTTGAACAACGTCTACGGCCATAGCAATTACGATTGGGTGCAAGCACCGCTAAGAAACTATGTTCCGTTCTCACTATTGAATTCGCCGAGTGTTCACGGTCTGCACCACGAGAAGGTGCATGGAAACTACGGACTCTACACAAATATCTGGGACCGACTGCACGGCACTTATGTCGATCCCGGCAAAGCTCGTGCATTGTAGGCACGAAAGGCCTCGCACTCCCAGTTTCCAACTCCCAATTCGGAAGCCGCCTGTTGCAAGAGATCATACTTGTCCTTGTTCGATGCATAGCCAATTGCCTGCACCGACTTCGTGACATCTCGATTCACAACACCCTTTTCGATCTCGTTCGCTATTTCAAATGCGATTTGAGCTTCGTTCGGTTCTTGCCCACTGCTTTCCGCTTGCTGAAGCTTGGCCATACCGCGTTCATACGCCGCACAGATAAGCGCAAAGTCTTTGCTGGCGCCAACAGGCAAGAAAGTGCGCACGCCGTACCATGCGCCACCAGCCACTGCCATCACTATCAAACCCACTCGCAACTGCTTCATCAATGCATCCCACTTCCGGCGCTACCGCCCGATTTAGCTGCAATCGCCGCCTGCGCCGCCGCAAGACGCGCAATCGGAACGCGGTAAGGTGAACAGCTTACATAATCGAGCCCCGCAGTTTGGAAGAACTGAATCGAATCTGGGTCACCACCGTGCTCACCGCAAACGCCAACCTTGAGGCCGTCTTTCACTTGGCGTCCAAGGTCTGTCGCCAGGGTCACAAGCTTTCCAACACCTACTTGGTCGATCGAAACAAATGGATCGATCTTAAAGATCCCTTCGTTCACGTAGCTCGAGAGGAAACGTCCAGAATCATCACGCGAAAGACCAAGCGTCGTTTGCGTGAGATCGTTTGTTCCAAAGCTAAAGAAGTCCGCGTGAGCGGCGATTTCATCGGCCGTGAGAGCCGCGCGCGGAAGCTCGATCATCGTTCCGATCAGATAATCGAACTTCGTCCCGGTCTCTTTTTGAACATCGAGAACGATCTTTTCGGCTTGTGCGCGCAAGATATCGAGCTCTTTTGCCGTGCCAACAAGCGGGATCATGATCTCAGGCACGAGGTTCATGCCACCTTTGACAAGCTCCGCCGCAGCCTCCGCAATCGCGCGTGTCTGCATCTGGTAGATTTCCGGATACGTGATCGCCAAACGACAACCACGATGGCCAAGCATCGGGTTGAACTCGTGAAGACTTTTGACACGAACTTTGAGTTTTTCAAAATCCATCTTGAGCGTTTTTGCCAGGGCCTTGATCTCGTCGTCCGTGTGCGGAACGAACTCATGAAGAGGCGGGTCCAAGAGACGAATCGTCACGGGGAAGCCCTTCATTGTTTTAAAAAGTTCCAAGAAGTCCGAACGCTGCATCGGGAGAAGCTTCTCCAAAGCCACTTCGCGCTCTGTCTTAGTTTCAGCGACGATCATCTCGCGAACCGCATCGATACGATCCGCGCCAAAGAACATGTGTTCCGTGCGGCAAAGACCAATACCTTCGGCACCAAAACCACGAGCTGTCGACGCATCTTTTGGCGTATCGGCATTGGCGCGAATCTTCATCGTGCGCTTTGAGTCCGCAAGCTTCATGATGCGATCAAATTCGCCAGAAAGTTCGGGCTCAACCATTTTTACTTCACCCAAGAAGACTTCGCCAGTCGAACCATCCAGAGTGACAACGTCACCTTTTTTGAGAACGTAGCCGTTCACGCGAAGAGTTTCCGCCGTGTAGTCGATCGCGACTTCGCCCGCTCCTGCGACACAGCACTTTCCCATACCGCGCGCGACAACCGCCGCATGCGATGTCATGCCCCCGCGCGAGGTCAAAATACCTTGCGCCGCCACCATACCGAGAATGTCTTCTGGTGAAGTCTCTACCCGGGCTAGGATCACTTTCTCGCCACGCTCTTTCCAGTCGACTGCTTCTTCGCTGGAAAACACGATCTTTCCTGTCGAGCCACCAGGCGAAGCCGGCAATGCCTTAGTCAGCAGTGTGCGCTTCGCCTTCACATCCAACGTCGGGTGCAAAAGCTGATCAAGCGCTTTGGCTTCAAGGCGCATCAAAGCTTCATCAGACGTGATGAGCTTTTCATCGATCATATCGCAAGCGATCTTAAGAGCTGCCTTCGCCGTGCGCTTTCCGGTACGAGTTTGCAGCATCCATAGCTTTCCACGCTCGATCGTGAACTCCATGTCCTGCATGTCGCGGTAGTGCTTTTCAAGCTGCTTGTAGGTTGCAACAAGAGCCTTAAATGCCTCCGGCATCTTCTCTTCCAACGATTCGCCAGGCATACCGGCGAGCTTCGCTTCGGAAGCCAAGATCGGAATCGGTGTGCGAATCCCCGCAACAACGTCTTCGCCTTGTGCATTGATGAGGTACTCGCCGTAGAAAACATTTTCGCCCGTCGAAGGGTTACGCGTGAACGAAACGCCTGTCGCCGAATCATTGCCCATATTGCCAAAGACCATCGACTGAACGTTGACGGCTGTGCCCCAGCTAGCTGGGATATTGTGAAGCTGACGGTACGCAATCGCGCGCGGTGTGTTCCACGAACGGAAAACCGCCGAGATCGCCCCCCAAAGCTGCTCTTTCGGATCAGCTGGAAACTTGCGGCCCGTACTGTCGTGAACTTGTTTTTTGAACTTCACGACGAGCGTCTTCAAATCTTCCGCCGAAAGCTCCGTGTCGAGTGTAAAACCCTTTTCGTGCTTCATGTCCTCCATCGTGACTTCAAGAAAAGACGAGTTCATTCCCATCACGACATCGGAATACATCTGAATAAACCGACGGTACGAGTCCCACGCAAATCGCGGATTTCCGCTAGCGGCCGCCAAGCCCTCGACGGTTTCGTCATTGAGGCCTAGGTTCAAAATCGTGTCCATCATTCCGGGCATCGAGGCGCGAGCACCGGATCGAACCGAAACCAAGAGCGGATTCGACTTATCGCCAAACTTCTTGCCGATTTTAGATTCCACTTTCGCAAGCGCCGCCTCGATGGACGTCATCAGTGCCTGAGGCAGCTTTTCGCCCGCATCATAGAACGCCTGGCACATTTCCGTTGAAACCGTGAAACCTGGGGGAACCGGAATTCCAAGCGAGGTCATCTCGGCCAAGTTGGCACCTTTGCCGCCGAGGATGTTCTTCATCCCCGCATTGCCATCTGTATCCCCTGCCGCGAAGAAATAAACTGATTTGCCGCTCACATTTCCACCCTGATTTTTTGCTTCATTCGCCGTCTTCGAAGTCGTCGTCGAGTCCATTGTTCGCTCCGTCTATTTCGAGAAGTTTCTCAAACCAGCTGCGACGTAGTTGGAAACTTCCGTCAAAGCCACGCGGTCTTGTTTCATCGTGTCGCGATGACGAATCGTCACTTTCTGATCGTTCAGTGTTTCGAAGTCGACCGTGATGCAGTACGGAGTTCCGATTTCGTCTTGGCGACGATACCGTTTACCGATGGACTGCGAATCGTCGTATTGCACTTCGAACTCCTGCGCGAGTTCGTCGCGAAGTTTCATCGAAGGTCCTTGCAGCTCGGCCTTTTTAGAAAGCGGCAAAACAGCCGCTTTCACTGGCGCAAGGTCCGGATGAAACCC
Organism: Bdellovibrionota bacterium; assembly: GCA_963170185.1. Classification (GTDB taxonomy): domain Bacteria; phylum Bdellovibrionota; class Bdellovibrionia; order Bdellovibrionales; family JAMPXM01. Next base: position 5,869 of record CAUJGS010000108.1, on the reverse strand, counting down.
GAGAACGACACGTGTATCCGGTTTTCCCGACTCCTCATCCACGCTGATCTCTTCGCGATACGCATCGCAAAGAACAACCAAGACAAGACGATCGCAACCGACCGCCGTCTCAATCGCGTAAGGCACGTAGCGCTCTTTTGTCGCCTCTTCGAAGTAGTCGAGTTTCTTACCGCTGAATTTCGTGTGCTGAGTGAGATCAAAGTCGCCACGGTTGTGAACACCTTCAAGCTCCTGCCAACCAAATGGAAAGAGATACTGCACATCGACTGCGGCCTTTGCATAGTGCGCAAGCTCGTCAGGACCGTGCGGCTTCCAACGAAGATTCTCTTCGCGAATGCCGATTTTTTTGTAGAACGTCCAACGCGCTTCGCGCCATTTCTCGTACCACTCGGCGTCCTGACCCGGCTTTACGAAATACTGCATCTCCATCTGTTCGAACTCACGCGTACGGAAGATGAAGTTTCCTGGAGTGATCTCGTTTCGAAACGACTTTCCAATGGCCGCGATCCCGAACGGGATTTTTTTGCGAGAACTGGTAAGAATGTTTTCGTAGTTCACGTAGTGACCTTGCGCCGTTTCCGGACGCAGGTACACAACCGCTCCCGCATCTTCTGTTGGCCCCATGTGAGTTTTGAACATGAGGTTGAACTTGCGTTCTTCGGTGAGATTTTTTGAACCGCAGTTGGGGCACTTTTTGTCGTTGATATAGCTATCGGTATTGTCCGCGCGAAAGCGGGTCTTACAATCTTTGCAGTCGACCAAGGGATCACTGAAACCATCGACGTGACCCGAAGCTTTCCAAACTGTTGGGTGCATCAAGATCGCAGCATCGAGACCCACAACGTCGTCGCGACGAACCATCGAGTTCCACCACGCACGCTTCACGTTGAGTTTCAACTGCGCGCCAAGCGGACCGTAGTCCCAGCATGAGTTCAAACCACCGTAGATCTCGCTTGATTGAAAGACGAACCCGCGGCGCTTTGCCAGCGAGACCATTGTTGCAAGATCTTGAAGTCGCTTAACAGAATCAGACGATTGATTGGACATTCGATTTTTCCTTTAAGAAGCCTAACGAAGTAGGTCTTAAAGTGCAGCCTGACGCGCAGCATAAGCAAGCCGCGACGACTAACGACTTTTAAGAATGGCGTCTGTTGCTGCCTGCAAAAAGGCAATGGAGTCGGGGCTCTTTCCCCGGGCGACGTGGAATGCCTGAATTACAGACTCGCGCGAGCTACCTGCCGGCACCCCAAGCACTTCGTAGGCATCCCAGGTATGGCCATTCCAGTTGAAAAACACATTGAGCTGACGCGAGGACTCCGGAGCTTCTTGCTGCTCTAGACGTTTAAGCGCCTCGCTCCCGTAGCCACCCCGGGCCGAGCCGCGAGCTCCCCCGATCGCACCGCCCGAATGAGCGCCGACTTGTCTTTGCTCGATTTGTCTTTGGAAACGATGCCCCTCAAGCGAAGCCACTTGCGGCAGCCCCCCAGCATGAGAAGTTTTTCCATGCGCCGCTCGCAACTCATCGGCAGCCGTCATGCGTTTAGGCGCACCAAGATCCAGCGGACCGTTTTTACGATCTCGTCTGCCGAAGGCAAGACTGAGCCCGATCGCCGTGACAATCAAGGCGTTCAGCGCTACTACGTCATCGAGACTCAAAGCAGTCACCCTGGAAACACTCCGTTCTTTAGACACGAGTCCACGTATCTTGTCGGAAACCGGAGAGCGCGACTGTAGGTGAGTCCTGTCTCACAATGAAACGGTCATTCAAAATGACCACCAAAACGGAGAGTAAAAAATGGCCACGATGAACCCGTTCGAACAGCAACGCCCCGTCGAAGGCATCAAAAAGATCATCGCGATTTCGTCTGGCAAAGGTGGCGTCGGCAAAAGCACGGTCTCCGTCAATCTGGCAGCCGCCCTAGCAAAACGTGGTCTAAAAGTGGGTTTGTTGGACGCCGACATCTACGGCCCCTCACTTCCTCGCATGAGCGGAACGCTTCACCAAAAAGTCGAACTCGACGAAAACAAACGCCTGATCCCGCTTGAGCGCTTTCGCGTGAAGCTGATGAGTATCGGCTATCTCGTCGATGAGGATCTCGCTGTCGTGTGGCGCGGCCCTATGTTGTTCAAAGCGATGGATCAGTTTTTCCGCGATGTCGCTTGGGGCGAACTCGATTACTTGCTCATCGATCTTCCTCCAGGCACCGGCGATATCCAGCTTTCGGTTGCGCAGAAAGTGCCCGTGGCGGGCGCCGTAGCGGTTTCAACACCACAAAACGTGGCCCTCACCGACGTCAAAAAAGCGATCGACATGTGGGCGCAGGTTCGCGTTCCAGTTTTGGGAGTGGTTGAGAACATGAGCTGGTTTATTCCTCCTGGCTCAACAGAGCGCGTGCAGCTTTTCCCCAAAGGCCAAATCGACTCGTGGCTCGACGAGCGCGGAATCGCCAAACTCGGCGAAGTTCCATTCAACCCGAACGTGGGCCTAGGGGCGGAAGCCGGTATTCCCGTCGTGGAGAGCGATTCGAAGTCACCAGAGGCCGAAGCTTTCAACGCCATCGCCTCACGCCTCATCGAGACCGTGCCGCTGACATAAGGGAGTTGGCTTTATAAATGAGGAGACGCATGCCGTTTCAATCTGAGACGGCAATGTGAGGGATTTCGCACAATTTCTCGACACTGAGATTTTGCGAAAAACCGATGCCATAATCTCAGCATGAGATGGTTGAAGCGTGTTCTTCTTACGATGTCGCCGGCATTTCTCTCTGCCATTGCTCTTTCTACGTTTTTAAAAACTCCCGCGGCGGTCGCACAAGATGCCGTGGTCGACCTCAGAAAATATCAGCATTACGACGGCACGATTCGCCCAGCTACCACTTTCATTCCGGGCTATTCGAAACCGCAAACTACACTAGGGAAAAGTTCACCCAGCAGCGATGCCGGCTTTCCACCGGCACCAGCAGTATCGACCGCCAGTGACATCATCACGATTCAGCCTAAACTCAATATCCGAAACGTCGGAAACCTTCGGGAGAAGATGACCGTCGTGCGCGGGCAAGATCTTATGGGCCGAGCCGAGTTCGATGTTTCTTGTTCGGTCGGCGCCGCATACGCACACATCCCGGGTGAAGAAACCGGCTATCGATTCACGCGCCAGTCTGATTGCAAAGCGATCCTGCAATCAGAGTCCGTCACAAGCCCTTGTCGCTCGCGACTCGCAGTCAACCGTCAGACCAAAACCGTGAGTCTCATTGGACAAGCCTGCGGAGCCGGGCCGTTCCCCGTGGCTAAAGACGCCAGAGATGGCGGCGGTGATGGACTTTCGTCCAACGATTCTGCCGATGCACTTGAGGCGGATTCACTCTCGGAAAGAGCCCGTGCTGCTCGCCTACGTGCCCGCAGCAGAACGGCTCGCTAGGCTTTAAGCCAAGTCTGGCCTCGTATTCTCCTAGTAAAATCCCGATAAGCCCAGCGTGAGCACGAGAGGCATTTCAGCACTTCAACGAGTGAGGCTTTTTGCGACCGCGACGAGCGTGTTCGTCATCTCGTTTCTATCAACAATCTCCTTGGCCGATATCTGCTCCGTCGAAGGACTTTCCAAAGTCGCTGGCCGCCAACCAACTTGCACCGAAACATTTGCGATTCTCAAATGCGCCGGCTTTCCAGCCTCGCCTTCAGAGGCCGATCTCGCCCGATTGTCACCCAAAAGTTCACCGGCCGTTACGGCCGATGTCGTGGAGCCGCTTCGTCGCGAGCGCGACCGTCTCCGCAGCAAGATGCAAGAAGATCTCAAGCGCATCGCCGCTGCCGGCGAAGCGGCCTCAAACGAATCGCTTTCAGTGGACGCAGTGCAGATCTCAAAGAAAATGGTCGATATGCTCGCCGACGGTATGAAACGCAAAGGCTTCAAGGTCGAAGTCCGACGTCAAAAGGCGTTCGATCAAATACACGAAGGAGTCCTGTACCGAATACCAGAGCGCGACGTTCTCGTCCTCCAACGAGGCGAAGCAGATGGCGCGCTCGCAAGAGAGATTGATCGAGTTCGAACCTACATCGCAGGTCAAAAAGAAAACCCCGAACTACCCAAAGAGATCAAAGACTCCGGCTATGAGTTCTTTGTCGACCCTCTGCTGAACGCCACTCGCGACACGCTCGGGTTCTTTTCCTCTTCGCAAACAATCGGTCTCGGCATTCACCTGGCACCAGGGACCATTTTCAATTCGCAAGATGCCGCCGTCGAAATAATTCGACACGAACTTCGCCATCTCAAAGTACACTTCGACACGGCCTCCAATCCGGCCGCTCCATATCGCTTCGCCCTTTACAACAAGAAGGAAGGAATCGAAGAACTCGGGATCTACGGCGACGTATTCGCTGTAGACGAGGTCGAAGGGTTTCTTTCAAACTTAAAAACCTCTCAATCCAAAATGGGCCGAGAAACTGAAGCCTATCGCAAACAGCTTTCCAAACTCCCAAAAGAGTCCGACGAACACCGCAAGACCAGCAAAGCCTTCCGAAAATCCCTAGAGAAAATGCAGAAAGAAGCGCAAGGACATGCTGATCGAGTCGGACGTTTCCTTCGACACTCGCTAGAAGGCGCCGCCGAAGCAAGACGGCTCATCGCTGATCCATCTATGAGTGCCACCAAATTCGAATCGCTAATCAACGTAAACGAGTACACGACTGTTCCCAACCAAGTTTCCGTCGACATACGCATTAGCGGAACGCCATCCGAACCCGAGCGCGTGCTAAACGTTCGGGTGCCACGCGAGGTCGCCGCTCAAGGCTCCGAGGCCATCCGCAATTTCACGACCGAGAATCTCGTGCGCCTGGAAACGCTTTTACTTGAGCGTAGTCGGCAGCTCCAGGTTCGCCGAAGCGATATTGATCGACAGCCAATGGAACGCTTCAATTAATTATTTGCCCGGACAGTCTTCTGACCGCGTCTCGATTTGAGAATTGCCCTAGGTAAATTTCAATTTTTTTGACGATCCATCAGACGAAGTGCTGAGTAAGGGAACTGTCTCGTCTCACTTCAATTCGAAAACTGTCTTATTGTGCACCTAGCGAGCCACTCGACTTTGGCCCAGTAAGGCCTTGCGATATTCTAGACACACGCACTGGAGATGGAGTTTCGGTGGCAACCATAAGGGGGTTCACAGTGAGAGCAAGGCCAAGCGGATGGGTCGCCGATCCACCACCCGAGTAGCGGGTCTAAAAGGACATAGAAGCTTTTGTTGGACTTAGGAACCAAGGAGGTCCTATCGAGAGCTAACCACAATCCTTCCTTTGCTTAAGGGCAAACCGCTTGAAAGAGCGGGACGCAAAGCTAAAGGGGCTAAGGCGCGGGACATTCCCACCTGCCAAAAGTATCGCGCTACGCCAGCCAGTCTGCCAGAGGACGAGAAGCGCTTGAGCATCATCTGGGAGGATTCATCTTCAAAGAAGAACCGTTCACACCTGCCATGAGATCGGTTTCTTCTCCCCCGCCAGCCCCACGGCGGGTTTTTTTTATTCCAAAAACTTTTCTACCGAGTCACGGGTTGTTTTTGTTTTCCCTGGCCAGCCGGAGTCACCGCTTGAACTGCTGAACCAGCTTCGCCAGCCGCTTCCGACTGAGGATTGCAGGAGACCGACTTAAAGCGCGCAAAACCGCTAGCTCCAGCTTTGCGTGCAGCATCCTTCACCTCCAGCACGATTTGGCAAACCGCGCCTGGCTTCAACGAGTCGGTGTCGACCTTCGAACACTCGTCGAACTTTCCGAACTTAAATCGATACCCCTTCTCGGCATCGCCAAAGAACGCAAGATCATCGCGTGGATGTTTGGGACCATTTTCGTCCATCACGAAAATCTCGCGCGCTCGAAGGC
>CAUJGS010000107.1 GCA_963170185.1 Bdellovibrionota bacterium | reverse complement strand
GATGCCACGTCACTGCTCGGTTGGCGGCGTTCCACTGACAGAGATGCTTTCGAAAGAAAAAATCGACGCAATCGTTACACGCACACGCAATGGTGGCGCTGAAATTGTTGGTCTCTTGAAAACTGGTTCGGCTTACTACGCCCCAGCGGCATCAGCTGTGCAAATGGCGGAAGCGATTTTGAAAGATCAAAAGCGCATTCTTCCTTGCGCCGCTTTCCTTGAAGGCCAGTACGGCGTGAAGAACCTTTTCGTCGGCGTGCTTTGCAAACTTGGCGGGGCCGGTCTTGAGCAGGTAATCGAACTCAAACTCAACGATGAAGAGCGCAAAGGCCTCGACCACTCGATCAAAGCGGTTGAAGAGCTCGTCACCGCGCTTAAGAAAATGGAGTTCTAATGAATATTCACGAGTATCAGGCCAAAGAAATTCTTCGCAAGTACGGAGTCGCCACACTCAAAGGTGTGATGGTCGAGTCGGCGGAGAAGGCTGTGGAAGCAGCAAAGAGCCTCGGTGGTTCTGTTCACGTTGTAAAAGCGCAGATCCACGCTGGTGGCCGCGGTAAAGGCGGCGGTGTGAAAGTTGCGAAATCGCTCGACGAAGTTCGCGACTACACAAAAAAGATGTTGGGAATGACGCTCGTCACTCACCAAACTGGACCAGAAGGCAAAGAGGTTCAGAAGGTCTACATCGAGCAAGGCTGCAACATTAAGAAAGAGTACTACGTTGCTTGTCTTCTCGATCGCAACACTGGTCGCATCGTTGTCATGGCTTCCGCAGAAGGCGGAATGGACATCGAAGAAGTCGCGGAAAAACATCCCGAGAAACTGATCTCGGTCACGGTTGATCCAGCAGTTGGCCTTCAGCCATTCCAAGCTCGTCAGCTCGCTTTCGCGATCGGCATGAAAGACAAAGTCGCTGGTAAAGCGGCAAAGTTCTGCATGGGCCTCTACAAGGCGTACATCGAATCCGACTGCTCGATCGCGGAAATCAACCCGCTTGTCGAAACAGCCGAAGGCGACGTTGTCGCTCTTGATGCGAAAATGAACTTCGATTCAAACGCCCTCTTCCGTCATCCAGAGATCATGGAGCTTCGCGATCTGACAGAAGAAGATCCAACAGAAGTTGAGGCTTCGAAATTCGACCTCGCGTTCATCAAGCTTGATGGCAACATCGGCTGCTTGGTTAACGGTGCAGGTCTTGCGATGTCGACGATGGACATCATCAAGCTTCACGGCGGAAGCCCAGCGAACTTCCTCGACGTCGGCGGTGGTGCAAACAAAGAAAAGGTCACAAACGCGTTCAAGCTGATCCTCAAGGATCCGAACGTAAAAGGCATCTTTGTTAACATCTTCGGCGGTATCATGAAGTGTGACATCATCGCGGAAGGCGTTATCGCTGCCTCGAAAGAAGTCGGTCTCAAAGTTCCTCTGGTCGTTCGCCTCGAAGGAACTAACGTGGAACTCGGAAAGAAAATGCTCGCGGAAAGCGGCCTGAACATCATCCCAGCAGACGACCTGACTGACGGTGCTCAGAAGATCGTTAATGCGGTCGCGCCCTTTGGCGCGCACTCGCAGGCAAAGGGGAAATAAGCCATGGCAATTATGATCAACAAAAACACCAAGGTTATTTGCCAAGGTTTCACAGGTGCTCAAGGCACATTCCACTCGGAGCAGGCTGTTGCATACGGAACGAAAATGGTTGGCGGCGTGACTCCTGGCAAAGGCGGCACGACTCACATCGGTCTTCCGGTATTCGACACGGTTCGTGAAGCGAAAGAACGTACCGGCGCCAACGCGTCGGTCATCTACGTTCCACCACCGTTCGCGGCTGACGCAATCATGGAAGCGGTTGAAGCAGAACTCGATCTCGTCGTGTGCATCACCGAAGGTATTCCGGTTCTGGATATGGTCGCGGTGAAGCGCTACATGCAAGGTCGCAAGACCCGTCTTATCGGTCCAAACTGCCCGGGCGTTATCACTCCCGGAGAGTGCAAGATCGGTATTATGCCTGGTCACATTCACAAACCAGGTCGCATCGGCGTTCTTTCGCGCTCGGGAACATTGACGTACGAAGCTGTCGGTCAATTGACTCGTCTTGGTCTCGGCCAATCGACGTGCGTTGGAATCGGCGGAGACCCCGTCAACGGCACGAACTTCATCGACGTTCTTGAAATGTACAACGCAGATAAAGACACAGACGCTGTCATCATGATCGGTGAGATCGGTGGAACAGCGGAAGTCGACGCAGCTGAGTACATCAAGCGCGAGTTCAAGAAGCCTGTAACGGCGTTCATCGCCGGTGCAACAGCTCCTAAGGGAAAACGCATGGGTCACGCTGGCGCCATCATCACTGGTGGAAAAGAAACAGCGGAAGCGAAGTTCGAAGCTCTGCGCGCAGCAGGTTGCTCGATCGCAAAAAGCCCTGCCGATCTCGGTACGACATTGAAAGCTAGCCTCTAGTTTTTTTGTTTCAATCGTGATCGCAGGTTTCGCAAAAAAAGGGGGTTCCAATGGAACTCCCTTTTTCTTTTCTGAAGAGAGGTTTGAAATGACTTTGCCCCTGCTCTTAATCTTGCTTTCTTTGCTTGCGATTTCGCTCACCTTCAAAAGAAAGCGGTCTTCTTATCTCTTCGCTTCGATTTCGATTCTATTCGTTTTTGCCACAGGCAAAGGCTGGATCTATCAGCTCCTCACCCCAAGTCTTGAGCTGAAGCCTCGCCTAGAAGCTCCGCAATGGGCCGAGAGCAATGTGATTGTCGTGCTGGGTGGCGGGCTTTCGCGTTGGCCCGAAAACGATGATTTAAGTTCGAACTTGTGGGCCGTTCCGCGAGTGATGGAAGGCGCAAGGCTTTATCACCGCTGTAGAGAGCAAGGCGAAAGCCCCAAAAGAGTATGCAAGTTACTAGTTTCTGGCGGCGACCCGCTTTCACTTGGCCAAACCGAAGCGGAAATCATGAAACGCGAGCTTCAATCACTAGGAATCACTTCGGAAGACATTCTCACCGAGGATCAAAGTCGAAACACATTTCAGAATGCAAAATTCTCGCGCGAGGTTTTGCAGCTTTGGCCGCAGGCGAGAGTGTTTTTGGTGACTTCGAACGTGCATTTGAAACGCGCCAATCTGTTCTTTCGCCATTTTGGAATTGGTTCGATTCTAGCGCCCGCAGACTCATTTGCCGGGGTGAAATCTTGGAAGACTTTTGCCTACATGGCCACTCTGACCGACCTGGCTTTGCATGAAACCATCGGAGTTCTGCAATATCACTACTATAATATGACTGGTAAAAATCCGCCTCCCTTAGCGGTCATCGAGAATTAGCCTTGGGTGCCCCGGCATAAAGGCCCTTGCATTGTTCAGGAAATCTTATAATTCTCCGCTAGTGAGATTCACGGGAACTAAGGAAATTAAAGATCACGTGCGACGCCTGCTAGAAAGCAGGGGCGATTCGTTGCGGGCCAAAAAAGCCTTGGATTTTCCGGCAGGAAACGGAGTCACCTCGGAAACGCTGAGCAAAGTCGGCGCAGAAGTCCTTGCTGTGGATCTTTTCCCAGAGTTCTTTCGCGGCGGAGCAGCCAAGATTCAGCAAGGCGATTTGAGTCTTGATTTCATTTTACCCGATTCGGAATTTGACCTCGCGATCTGCCAAGAAGGCATTGAACACGTAGGCAACCAAGACCATGTGTTCCGTGAATTTGCGAGAGTGCTTAAGCCCGGCGGCACCTTGATCATCACAACTCCCAACTATTCGAATCTAAAAAGCAAACTGAGCTACCTGCTTTGCGAATCCGAAGCGTTTGGCCGGATCATGCCGCCAAATGAGTTTGAGTCCGTTTGGCTACCGGAGAAAAATCCGCGGCACGCGCCTAAAGACTCCTCTACCCAAGCGACCTCGTCTCGTGTCTATTTTGGACACTGCTTTCTGACAGGGTTTTTCCGCCTACGACTGTTTGCCCGTCTTGCCGGCCTCGAACTCGTGGAGGTCCATGAATCGCGCGTGAACACGACATCCTTGTTGTATTTCCCATTTTTTTACCCATTTATTTGCCTCTCAGCCTGGAAAACCAAGCGGCGTTTTCAACGCAAAACAGGGCAAAAAGAGCTGGCAGATGACCTCTTCCGCTGGATGCTAAGTCCCCGCCTACTGTTGGAAAACCACCTGATTCTTGAGTTCAAAAAACGCCCCGTAGAGGCCGCCAAAAGCTCGTCAAACCTCGTTAGCCGGGGTGACAATGTCAGACTCGAGTCATTTCAAACCTAAGACGGCCGTCAGCCGCAATTCGCCTTTGATTCGGCGCGGTTTTGCGGCTAGAAACACCCGAAAAATCTAAGGAATCTTGCTTTCGTAACCAGGAGATAGACCATGGCAAAAGAGACGACTTTTTCGATCATTAAACCAAACGCCGTAAAAAAAGGTGTTATCGGTGACATCATCGCCCAGTTCGAGAAAGAGGGCCTCACAATCGCAGCGGCGAAACTGACTGTTCTTTCGCGCAAAAAGTGCGAAGAGTTCTACGCGGAACACAAAGAACGTCCTTTCTTCGGCGAACTCGTCGACTTCATGACTTCTGGTCCTGTTATGCTGATGGCTCTTCACGGCGAAAATGCAGTAGCAAAAAACCGCGAAATCATGGGCGCAACTGATCCTAAAAAAGCAACGGCTGGAACAATCCGCGCGAAACACGGCGACTCGGTTGGCGAAAACGCTGTTCACGGTTCCGACTCGCCAGCAAGTGCTGCTCGCGAACTCGCGCTGTTCTTCGAAAAAACTGAAATCGTTAACGAGAAGTGATTAAGGTAACTACCGAAATCTCCCGCCTCGCAAGAGGTGGTCGTGCTGTCGGCCGTCATACTGACGGCCGTGTGCTTTTTGTGGCCGGCGGTGTTCCCGGCGATACCGTTGAAGCCGAAGTCACTTTAGAAAGCGAACGCTTTCTTGAAGCGAAGGTCACAAAGGTTCTTAAGGCCTCTCCTCACCGAGTGGCTCCGCCATGCCCGCATTTTGAAACCTGCGGCGGATGCCCCTGGCAGAATGTTTCTTACTCAGAACAAATCGCCCAGAAAAAATCGATTCTCAAAGACACTCTTGTGCGCGGCAAAGCCGTGACCAAGGACGAAGGCGAACTCTTTCAGGAGTTCATAGAGAGTCCAAAAGAGTTTCGCTATCGTTCGCGTGTGACATTGCAAAAGCGCACCAACGGCCAAGGCACGGAAATCGGCTATAGCCGACGCGAATCAAATGAATTTGTCGCCATCGATGACTGCCTCCTGGCTCGCGAAGAACTTATACCGTTTGCGCGCGAAGTTTCGACCTCTTCTGCCACGAAGGTCCGCGATCGGTTTCAAGTCGCTATCGATGACAATGGAAAACTCTCGGTCGGTGGCGCTTTCACGCAAGTCAACTTCGAACAAAACCAGAAGCTGCAAAGCCTGGTTTCCGACTTGATTTCGTCGCATGTGCGTAGCAGACCTGAGATCGTGCATTGGCACTTTCTCGATCTCTATTGCGGAAATGGGAATCTCACTTTTCCGGTCATCGAAAAAGTTCGAGAAGAGATGCCCGACAAAGTCATGGAAGCCACAGGCGTCGAACAAACAGAAGAGAGCATCCTCGACGCGCGAAAAAATCCGCGAGCGCAGCAATGCCGGTTTTATGCGGAAGATGTCGAAGAGTGGCTGGTCCGACAGAAATCTGGTCCGTCAGGGCAGGTTACAAAAAAAGGTCTTCCACTAGATGGGGTCATCTTGCTGGACCCTCCCCGTGTTGGCTGCACAAAGGGAGTTATGATGAAAATCGCTCGACGAAAGCCAAGCTACATCGTCTATGTCAGCTGTGATCCCGCCACTCAGGCACGAGATCTTGCGAGAATGCGCGAGACCTTCTCCCAGATGAAAGTCCGATACGACGTAGAGTCCATCATCGGGCTCGATCTCTTCCCACAAACGGATCACATCGAGTCCGTCGTGACGTTCCGAAGAAAAGCCAATTGATTTTGCGTGGTTCGGCGAATCCTGTTAGCGTAAAGTCATGCTGCGGATGCTGGCTATCGGAGGCCTCTTGGTCTCCGCCCTTCAGATAGGATGCGCCGGGAAAGACCTCGTGAAAAATCGCGAGATCGCCGCTTTGCATCTTCAGAACGGAACTGTTTTTTTCACAAACAAGCGATATCCGTCAGCCCTGAACGAGTTTCTTCAGGCCGAGCGCTTGGATCCCTCGAATCCGGTCACACAGAACAACCTCGCAATGACCTACTTCGTTCGCGATCGTGTCGACCTCGCGCTGAAACACATCAACCGTGCTCTCGAAATCAACTCCGGTTATTCGGAGGCGCGCAATAACCGTGCGCGTATTCTTATTGAGCGCGGTCTCTACGATCAAGCAATCGCCGACGCAAACAAGGTCGTTCAAGATCTCACCTATCAAACACCCATACGCGCTTGGAACAACATCGCACTGGCTGAGTTCCGCTCCGGCAAGTTCGCGGAAGCAAAAAAAACTTCGACTGAAGCTTTGAAGATCGAACGCACCAACTGCGCCGCGCAAACCACGCTCGGCCGATCTCATCTCGAGTTGGGCGAACTAAAAGAGGCCGCGGAGACCTTGGATCGTGCCACGACCACATGTCGCGTGGAAGGCGAGGACGAAGCCGCTTATTTTGCCGGGTTCGCCAATTACAAACTCGGACGCTCGGCCGCCGCCATATCGAGACTCGAACACGTCTTGAAGGATTATCCTGACGGACGTTATGCAAAGAAGGCTCAATCACTCCTCGAGATCATGAGATAGCAACATGAAGATTACCGGACAGATCTTAAAGGAAAACCGCGAACGACGAGGCGTCACTCTGAATGAGGTTTCGCTTTCGACGAAAATCACGATCAAGACATTGACCGCGATCGAAGATGGCAACCCGATGAATCTGCCGCCGAAGACATTTCTGCGCGGCTTTGTTCGCTCGTACGCTATTTTTCTCGGATTAGATCCCGACGAGATTCTTAAAACCTTTCAAGAAGAAATGGGCTCCACTGTCTTGCGTCCGGCAGGCGTGAAAGATGACGCGGGTGAACCCTCAACTGGAGAAGACGGGCGCACAGACGCCAACTCCAAACTCGCCGAGATGAACTCGGCGGCCACAGAAGCCGTTTCGACGACCGAAACTCCGGCCGTGTCGCCTGAAAAACGTGGCCACTCGAAAGATGTCGAACGCATTTTAAGAAATGAGCCGACGGCACTTTCGCGTGCAATGATTGTCGGCGGGATCATCGCGTTGATCGCCATCATCGTATTCTTAATGGACAAGATGGAAAGCTACGAGGCGGAGCGAGTCACTGGGCCTGCGGACCCAAGTTCCGTTGAAACAGCGGCACCAGGTGCTGAGCCCGAACACTTAACCGAGAAAACTTCGGACACCGAAACAACTGATGGTGGCGACAGTTCGTCGGCGGCAACCGCCGAGGCCGTCCTTCCAGCACCAACGCCCGCACCAACCCCTACTCCACAAGCGACAGCTGTTCCGACACCGACACCTGTACCAACACCGACTCCGACCCCAGTGCCAACGGCGACTCCAAAACCCACAGCGACTCCGACGCCCACGCCGACACCCACACCTAAACCAACAGCGACGCCGACCCCGAAACCGTCACCTTCACCAACGGCGACACCGCGTCCATCACCAACAGCAACACCTCTCGCCACAGCAACGCCTGCTCCGTCGGCGACGCCGGCCGCTGCAACCGCAACTGGTCGCAACAACGAAATCCTGATCGAAGCTTTGGACAACGTCGATATCGAAGCCGTTATCGATGGCGAGACGGCGAGACCGCTTAAGTTAAAAGCGGAGCAAGTTCAGACCATCAAAGCCAAGCGCCGTGTGACTCTCCGACTCTCCAACGGCGGCGCAGTGAACATCGTTGTGAACGGAATCGATCGCGGTGTTCCGGGCGATCTCGGCAAACCACTGAAAGTTGATCTGCCTTGAACTGGAAGCGGATCTGGTGGATCGCACTCGTCGTTAAACTTGTTTTGGCGTGCGCCATTCCGCTTTCAAATGACGAAGCCTATTATTGGGTTTGGGGGCAAATCCCCCAACTCTCGTATTACGACCACCCTCCGTTCATAGCATGGCTCTTTTATCTTGCGAGACCTCTGGAAGGGATTCGTGAGATGTTCCCCAATTTGGGCGGAATCGTGCGCTGGCCCGCCGTCCTGATGGGGCATGCTACACTACTCGTACTATTAAAGATCGTCGGCCCCAGTATTAGCGAGCGCCAGAAAAACCTCGTGCTGGGAGTTCTGCTGCTTTCTCCTTTCTTTGGAATCGGTTCGCTGATCGCGACACCCGATATTCCTTACGTCTTTTTCTGGTGCGTCAGCTTGCTCGCGTTCAAACGAACACTGGAATCGCCCTCGGTAAAAAACTCGCTCTTTCTTGGCGCTGCGCTCGGCCTCGGGTTCTGCGCCAAATATCTCATCGTCATTTTTGTTCCCGTCGGCATCTTGTACGTGCTCGTTCATCGACGTTGGGACTTGTTTAAACCGACGAATCTTCTCGCGACGGTGTTTGCCGGTTTGCTCTTCTGTGCGCCGGTGCTCTTGTGGAATGCTCAGAACGATTGGGTCTCGTTTCGGTTTCAGCTCGGACACGGTCTCGACGTGGAAGCGTTGACCTGGGACAGGAAACTGCAACAGTTTCTCGACTACATCGGTGGTCAGGCCGGTCTCCTCGGGCTATTTGTCTTCGTAGCGGGATTCGGAACGAAACTCGCTAAAGAGAATCGTCTTCTCATCTGGATGGGATGGGGGCCGATTTTGTTTTTTGCCTGGACGAGCTTGCGCTCTCCGGTCGAAGCCAATTGGCCAATCACAGGTCACTTGGCCCTCTTGACCGCCGCCGCAATCATCAGTGGTCGCGAACTCCAAAAGGCGCGGATCGCAAAAGGCATGATGACGCTCTGGGTGGCTGCGACCGTCGTCGTACTTTATCAAAGTACCCGTCCCGAACTGCCGCTCTTTGGCGTCGAAGCCGATCGTCTAAAAACGTATGAGTTTGTTCGCTATCGTGCTCTCGAGACGCGTGCACGCGGCGCGACCGAAGAACTTCCTATATTCGCGTCGTCGTATCAGATGGCAGGGGCGCTTTCTTTTGCCACACATCGGGTCGTCCCGAAGCTCGCGGGGATCAATCGCGTCGATTTCTTTGATTTTCATCCTTCCGGAAAGCCTATAACCAACCAGTTCGAGATCGCTCTCGAACACGACTGGCCGTGGCCAAGCTGGATTGCCGAGCTAGGCTATGTTGAGGTATCGAAAGAGTCGTACGATCGTTTTTCCATCGTACGTTTTCAACGGAGACCATGAAAAAGGCCATCTTCGGTTTTGCCTTCATTCTTGTCGTCCTCACGTATGCGATCTCACTATCGCTGCGCGATCCGTCGGCTTTGCCTGCAACGCTTGAGACACCGAATCATCCCGGGTTCTACGACTATCGTGGAATTATGAATGTTCAGACGACGCTTTCAAACGGCTACATGACGCCTCAAGAAATCATCCGTCTGGCGCAAGAAACGAAACTCGATTTCATCGTCTTTCAAGATCTCAATCGCTTCATCCCCGGCGGACCGACCGAAGGTTGGCAACGCCAGCTCTTAGTCTTCAACGGAGCAAAATATAGCTATCTTGAATCGCGAATCTTGGCCCTTAGCCCCGAGCGCCTGAAGTCTGTCGAGAGTCTCGGACAAGCGCAAACCATCATCGCCGATCTGCTCTCTAGCGGAAGACGACCCTCCGCCAAAGTGGACTCCTTGATTCTTGGCCAGGCTTCACGCGATGGCACCGAGTGGGCGGGAATCGTGCCCAGCGGAGTCGCAGGCCTTGAGGTTCTCAATATTCATCAGCATATCAACCGGCTTTGGCGCGATGATCGAATGTCACTGCTTTGGAGCATGCTGATCTATCCGTTCAACCCAGAGCTTGCTTTGGTACGTCTCTTCGCCGATCTCGATCTCGATTTTAATACCTGGGATCGTCTTTCGCGAGAGCGTCTGACCTACGGCGTGCTTGGCTCCGATGCTGGACAGCCGGCTAAAATTCTTGGATGGCCGACTAATATTCCCAGCTACGAAACGCTTTTCAACTTGGCGTCCAACCATGTTCTTTTGCGAAGCGAGCTCACCGGTGATTTCGAGAGCGATCGTGAGAAAGTCATGAATGCACTGATGGCCGGAAGCTCCTATTTCGCTTTCGACTCATTGGGACAGACCAAAGGATTCGCGACTTGGTACGAAGACTCAAAGGGCATCCAATCTCTTGGAAGTCGGCCAGTGCTGGATGACCGCAGCCGCCTACTCGTTCGTCTTCCAAAAAAACCGACTGTCCCTTTTGAAACTGTGATTCTGCGCGATGGAGTCGGCGTGATGACGTCGAACTCCACAGAGACTGAGTTTCGAGTGTATCAACCTGGAGTTTACCGGGTTGCGGTGCGACTGTTTGTAAGCCCAAGCGTGCTCGACGGCGGTCGTTGGATTCCGTGGATCATCACAAATCCGGTGACTATTCAGGCTCGCAATCAGGGCTCGCGATCCAGCGCTTCGGCCGTCCAGTCGACATCTTCGTCGGGAAAAATCACCTGGCAGCTTAAACGTTCGTCGGCTTCAAAACCGCGGTCCTGAGCCATCTCGCTTTCGATTTCTGATCTCTCTGGCGCCGATCCGCAAACGGCCGTGAGGCGAATTCGGCATGTGCCGCAAGATCCCATCCCACCGCAGGAATGGTGGATTTCCACCGAGTTTTCCACAGCAATTTCCAGAATCGAAGCGCCAGGGGTTGTGCGAAGAACGTGTTCGTCGCCAAACGAATCAATCAGCTTCAAAATCGATCGGATCTGGGTTTTACTCACGCTTCGATTTTACCTGGCAAAAGGGGGGAACGTCATGCGCTTCATCGCTTTCGACTTGGAGACTACAGGAACTCTTCCAGGAGTGGACCAAATCGTCGAGATCGGCGCCGTTCTCTTTGACGACAAAGGCGA
>CAUJGS010000106.1 GCA_963170185.1 Bdellovibrionota bacterium | reverse complement strand
AGTATGCCACGTCGATCGGTCGGCGCGTTTAAGCGCGCCCGCGATGCGCGAAGTGAGCAACGCGAGTTTTCAAAGCTGTGGTTTGGTCCGGATCACAAAGAGCGCCTCAAGCATTTTGCCGGCAAATGATCGAAAAAATCTCAGATGGGAAATTCTCTTTTCTCGTCTATCTAGAGAAGCATGCGTACTCAATTTCGACGTCTCAAAATGAGATTTGGGAAGCGGTCGGCATCTCGTTGGACCTCCGCGATCTGGCATGGCCGGTGCTTTGAAATGTCCATAGGGGGCCGAAAGAATATGGATGTGAAATCTCGTCGCAATCGTGTTTTGGCTGTTGGGTCGGCCAGTTTGATTTTTCTCTTTCAAAATTGTTCCGGTGGTTTTTCGCCTCTGACCTTGCATCCTCAAAATTCCGAAGACCTGTCGAGAGCAGGGGGAGTTTTGTCTATAGCTTCCATCCAGTCGAACGCAACCGATCAGTCGACGCCAAATTGTACCAACCCTTCCGAGGTCGGTTATAAATGTTTAGATCACGTTATTCGTACGAGTGAAGGGAAGAACTATAAAGTTCGAATTCTTTGGAATCGACCGATGGTCGAGTCTCGGGGCTCTGTGATCATCGGCAGTGGGGGCACGAGTGCTGGAAAGCTGCTGGCCGATCCTCCGCATCGTTTGATTCATGATCGTCTTGATGCTGAAGATCAGGTCCGATCGATTTTCATCGAGTTTGTCGATGATGCTACCGACCCAAATGAACCGTTTAGCGGAGGAATCTGGGCAAATGCGGGTGGATATGCTTCCGCCGGTCGAGCGTTTAACGACACTGTTCGATATGTGATCGATCAGAAAATTACTCGTGGTACTTTTTTAAACTATAGCGGAGCCAGCAATGGATCGATGCTCATGGCCCATGCCATGTCGCACTTTGCTCTTGACCAATATTTTTCTCGAGTTCTTTTGCAGATGGGGCCATCTATGCCAAGCCTCGCGGAAGCGTGCGATAGGTCGAACCCGGCCAGTATTTATGCTGCGAACACTCCCGATCAGCAGGCGTTTCTGTTTAGGTTGTTTAACCTTTGGTCGAGCGGACTCAAGCGCACGAGCATTTGTGCAGACATTGGCAATGATCGCATGTCGATTCTAGGTGCTAGGCGCTCGTATCCTGGAACGCATGTCCACGTGATCATGGGCGGTTTAGAGGGGAAAGTCGGACTTGGGAACTTTGGACCACGTTCTAATTTGATTTGGATGAATCGAATTTCCGCGAAATCAAAAATGAGAATCGATCGACCAGACATGGCGCATAACTATCCCTATAGCGACATGAGGCGATTCTTGCGTCTTGGTCCTGACGACCAGCCTCAGGCTGACAAAGACTGTATAGATAATGTGCGTGAAGTTTGTGAAAACGGCTATGTCACGCAATACAATGAGCGGGGTTGTCTGCAGACGTTGCCGCCAACTTTAGATCCGGATGTGAAATGGCAGAAGATTGGCGATTATGCGTTCAAACTTCAGACAGCAAAAGCATGCAATACTCCGGGCTCTGAGCTTACCTGTAAAAGCACGGGACAGTTCGTCAATGAGTCGAGTGGCTACTACACAAAGTTTGCTTGTGACTGCCCTGGCAACAAGGATATGAGCGGATGGACACAGGTCTCGGCGACTTGTTACCATCAGCCAACTTCGGTATTAGCGCCGACGGTGCCTCCGCAATCTGTTTGCAAAGAGTCGGGAGAGTTTTTCAATTCCCAGGCTGGTAGAACGGTTGATTGGGTTTGCGGTTGTCCGACGACGGCCAATCTCACCGGTTGGGTAAAAGTCGATGCCGTCTGCTACCACCGGGCGCGATAAGCGTCATTACGCATTGACGCGAAGGCCGGCTTCTTCTTCGCGGCGCTCGATGGCGAGCTTGATCAACTCGTCGATGAGACCCGAATAGGTGCGGCCGGTTTGTTCCATCATCTTTGGATACATCGAAATCTTCGTGAAACCCGGAAGGGTGTTGATCTCGTTTACCAGGATTGCGCCGTCGGATTTGCGCAAGAAGAAGTCGACGCGCGAAAGCCCGCGACACTCCAGCGTTTCGCAGACTTGGATGGCGACACGGCCAAACTCTTTTGCTTGTTCGGGTGTGACTTTGGCCGGAAGTTCAATGGCGGCGCCATTTTCGTCGAGGTACTTGGCTTCGTACGAATAGAACTCGTGCTTGGGAATGATTTCAGCTGGAGGTGAGGCTTGCAGGTTGTGAAGGCCGATCACCGCGCATTCGATTTCACGTCCTTCAATGAATTCCTCGACGATGACTTTCGTGTCGAAGAGAAAAGCGTTTGCGATGGCTTTCGCGTAGGATTCTTCCGAGTTCACTTTGTGTACGCCAATCGAGGAGCCCATGTTCACAGGCTTTAAGAAGAACGGTGTGCCGAGTTTGGTTTTCAGTGTCGAAAACGAAGTGGGCTGCGCCTTTTCTTTGTGGCGATGCAGGATTTCAAACTTGCCGATCCCGATACCTGCGTCACGAAGCAAGCGCTTGGTCACGTCTTTGTCCATACCGGCGGAGCTGCCGAGGACCGACGGGCCGACGAAGGGAAGGCCGATGAATTTGAAAAAGCCTTGTACGGTCCCATCTTCGCCGTAAGGCCCGTGCAAGATCGGGAAGGCGACGTCGAGATCGGTGAGTTTTTTGCCTGTGCCGGTTTCGACTAGAACGGGACCGCTTTCGCCACGATAGAGCGCCACTTTTGTGCCAAAGCGGGTGACGTCGATCGGTTTATCGAGCGTAGTTTTACGAAGTTCGTCGATGTGAGGGATGAGACGAAGAACGCCGGTACGATCGATTGCGACAAGCGTGATGTCATAGCGGTTTGGGTCGAGCGCATCGGCAATGTTTTTTCCCGATGCGAGAGAGACGTCATGTTCCGCGCTTTGCCCACCACAAAAAACTGCAACTCGAATTTTTCCCATACATAGCATGGTAACGATTCGAGTCGCGAATGCCCATCAATTTGTGAAACGAAAATCGATGACAGGGAGACACTGTCGAACAAGAACTTCGCCCTGGTTGCCGCCGAGTTTCGCAAGACCTGTTACGCATTTCTCCAGAACCGACGCGAGGTAGGGCGCTTCAGCGCTCATCGCAAATTCCCAGTGAACGCGATCGGGACGTCCGTTCTCCCAGAACACCATGTCAAAACTCACGCGATGAACGAGGAGCTGGCAGTTTGGAAGGCCGGCGCAGTTTTCGCGTCTTTGAACCAAGATCGGCGGTGCTTCGAGCGCCGAAGAGGCTTTGAGGCCGTGGTAGGTGACCTTGCCGTCTGTCGCGGAGAGCGACGAAACATCTCCGGTTTTATTCTGAGATGTGTGCTGACGAAGAAGGGCTAAGAGCGCCTGAGGTGATTTTTCACGCATGATCTTGTCGACTTCCATGCGGAAGATCGGTGCCGCCGAGCTGGTTTGGCTGGCGGCCTTCTCGGAAGCCTGCGAGTTGAGACTTGGCAGGCTTGTTTCTGGTCCATACATCAAGGCTTCGGCGGCGGTTTTTTCGATGCGCACGGGAATCTCGGTGCTCGTCTTTTGGACCTCGCCATTGGCGTAGGTCTGACGGTGTTCGATGATCGTCATCAGGATCTCGGCCGGTGTTTCGAGACGATCGACCACTGTTTGAGACGTATCGGAAAGCACGGCGTAGGAGCCGGCGATGCCGCCAAGCTCTTGAGTTTCGGAAAGGACGAAGCCTTCGCCAAGACGAATCGAGAGAGGTGTCGTGTTTTGAAGTGGCGCTGTCAAAGCGCTATCGATAAGCGCCGGATCGACCTCGGGACCGAGGTTTAGTGGAAGCGTGTCTTTCTCGTTTTGACAGCCGCCCATTTGGGTGAAGAGAAACGGAATGAGCAGCACCAATACCAGGTGGATCATCATCAGTGCTCGAACGTGATTAAAGCGTTTTGTCATACGGAGTCCCATCCCCAGACCCAAAGCGGAATAGGCAAGACGCGGTCGAGAACTTTTGCCGTGGCGGGGTCGATTTTCCCTAGCTGAGAGGGCTTTTCCGGGCCAAAGAGAAGTTGCACGAGATCGCGCTCGGAGTCGGTTTGATAGATATGGTTTTGAAAGCCGAATTTATACGTGTCGCCATCGGCCTCGAGAACGAGATCCGCGATGCCGATTGAGCGAGCGTGACGTTTGAGTTTTGAGAACAAAGAGTCGGTCTTGAGAATTCGAATCATTCCAAGGTAGCCGCGGTGTTCTTGGCAGCCGAGCTCTTTTAACTTCGCAAGTAACCCGGTTGAGTGAGCCGGAGCGATAAGGCGTAGATCGCGATTCTCGGTTTCGAGAAGCTGTTGGAAGAGGCCAAGCAGGGCCGAAACAGAACCTCCCCACTCGTGAATATAGCCATCGAGGTCCGCGCCTTTTCCGATAACGGCGTAGGCGGCCATTCGTCCTTGTGGATCCCAGGCGGTCGCGACGCGCGCCTTGGGAATCGAAAGCCCCAATCGGATGTCGTCTTGTGAGCGATGTGAACTCACCGTGTGCGACTGGTACAAGCGCAAGAGCGCCTCGGGAGCGATCTTGTTAGAGTCGAGAAACTTCAGACCGCTTTTGAAGCCGCCCGCAGTTTTCTGAGCGGCCGCAAGGAATGTCGTTTGCTCGAGAAGAACGGAGACCTCTGAGCCCGCGAGTTCAAAGTTCATGCGGCGATAGAAATCAAAAAGATCCGTCCAAAGAATGGCGAAGTCGCAGTCGGCACTCGCAGCGCCTTCGAGGCAAGATTCGATGATGGTGGTCGAAAGTCCGCGGCCACGTTCGTTGGGAGCCGTCACCACACTGCCGATACCCGCCGCTTTAAAGACACCGATGGGAGTCTTGATGATCATCGGCCGAAAGACGGCGTGCGAAAGGATGCGCCCTTCCGCTGCGATCACGCGCATATTGTGGCGATTGGCTAACGAAAGCGAAGTCGGATACTCGTCGGCGATGGACCACGACTGGTTGGGTCGCAGATTGGCGTCGAGAAAACGAATGACTTCGGGCCAATCTCGCTCGCTTGGAGAAATGGCGGTCATTTGCGCACTCGCATTCAGATTGGGGCCTTCCATGGCGGTCCTCCTGCTAATCATTATCTTAGCGTGAATGTCTGGCGCGGACCTCCGTGTCAGATGTTCATTTAGCGGGATCTCGCCCTTGGTCTAAGGAAAGTTTACAGGCGGTTGTGCGTTGACCCGAACAGGACCTCGGGCGAGACTTGATGGATCTTATGATGGTCGCATTTGTTGAGAGCTTTAAGTACGTCGGTCACCTGATCCCGGTTGCGTGTCTCAGGATTTTTCTTGGGGGATATTATCTCAAGCATGCGATCGCGTCGTTTCAGAGCGACTTCTTGGTGAAGGCTTATCTCGCCGAAGATATTCGAAACCATCTTCCGCAAAGCACGGCTCCGGAATGGTTTCGTTGGTTCTTAGAAAATGCAGTCATTCCGAACTGGCAGGTTTTTGCTATTAGCCTGGCGGTTGCCCAGCTCTTCATTGGTGCTAGCTACGTGATCGGCTATCTTGTGCGTCCGGCGGCAATCGCTGGAGTCGTGCTCTCGATGGGCTTAATGGGTGCTATCGGTGTCGGTGGAGTTCACGGCAGCGGCAATCTCATCGGAATAAGTTTGCAGGCCACGACATTCATGTTGGTCTTGCATCTTATCTTGGGTTGGATCGGAGCAGGGCGCTGCCTTGGTCTGGATTACTACTTCTACAAACGCCATCGCGGATTCTGGTGGTAGCGTGAACCAGTCAGTCAAATCGGGACTGCGTGCGCGTGCGCTCTTCGCGGCGCTGTTGTTGATCGTCATTTTGGCGGCATTGGTTTTTGGCGCTCGCCTGACGAAAGGCCCTGTGGCGGAAGCCCCGTCGACGTCGGGCCTGGGCAAGCCCGGTGCGCGAGTCGTTCGGGTGCTTGCGTACTCGAGTTTTCTCTCGACGTGGGGACCGGGGCCAACTCTGAAGCGCATGTTCGAGCACGAGCGTGAAGTCGCAAAACCCGGTGAGCGAGTCTCGATCGAGTATCTACAAGCCGAAGACGCAGGGCTTTTGTTGGCGAAGCTCAAAGTTTTTCCGTCGGACCTCGTCATCGGCTTTGATCAGTTCACAAGAACTCAGGCCGAATCCGATCGTGGTTGGACGCCGCATGGGATGTCGTCGGGCTTAAAATTTTCCGATGAAACTTTTTTTGCGTTTGATTGGGCGCCGATTGGTTTTGTCTTCCGAGCAGGCGAGATCGATCCGCCGAAATCATTGGATGATCTCTTGTCGCCGAGATTTAAAGGGCTGATCGCCTTGCAGGACCCGCGCTCCAGTTCTCCGGGCTATCAGTTCTTGGCTTGGGTGGTTGCCGAGAAAGGCGAGACCGGCGCGCGTGAGTACTTACAAAAACTAAAGCCCAATGTGCAATCCGTGTCGGGCTCGTGGTCGCAGAGTTATGGACTGTTCACCAGAGGACTCGCGAAGCTCGTCTTAAGCTACGCGACCTCGCCGTTGTACCATCGCTATACGGAAAAGGACGAACGTTATCGATTTGCCCCATTCGCAACCGCGCATCCGGCACAGGTGGAGTACGCCGTGATTCCGGATGACTGCAAAGAGTGTGAGCTGGCAAAGGAGTTCGCGAGATTTCTGATTTCGCCTCCGGCTCAGCAGGTGTTGATGAACAAAAACTGGATGCTTCCGATCAACGCGCTTGCCGCCGAGGGAACGGCCTTTGGGGAAATCATCGAGGCGATCGGCGATGGGCCAGCCCATAGCTTAAAGATTCGCGATCCGATTAAGCCCGACGTGGCGGTGGGACGAGACGTCGTGCTGAAGCTCTGGGAGGACGTGAAGTTCTGATGAAGAACAATCGCGCAAACCTTTATGGACGTAGTGTGCTTTGGGGTTTGGCGATTTTGTTTTTGTTGCCGTACGTCTTTTCCCTTGTTTTGTCCAAAGGACGCCTTGTTTTACCGAGCGATTTTCTAAATCTTGTTTGGCGATCTTGGCTTCAAGCCACGCTCTCCGGCGCGCTTGCGACCGCGTTTGGTCTTTTGGGGGCGGGATTTCTTTTGCGTGTTTCGCATCTTCGGACATCTTTGTGGGAAGGCGTGGCGCTTTTTCCAGCCGTCATTCCAAGTGGCGTGATCGTTCTTGGTCTGATGGATCTTGTTCCGGAGTGGCGGGGTCTGTGGGCGATTGCGGCTGCGCATACGCTGATCTCTTCCGGCTTTATCGCGGTTGTTCTGGCGCGCTTGGTCCGTGAGCGAATGGGCGCGAGTCTCGAATTGGCTTGGGTTGAGGGCGCAAACCGCCTGTTGATGTGGCGGCGGGGTGTTTTGCCGAGACTGTTTCCCGAGCTCTTTCGTGTCTGGCTCACGATTGTGGTTTCCAGCCTCGGCAGTTTCTCGGTTCCTCTGTTGCTTGGCGGTTCGCAGGCGTACACATTTGAAATCGCAATTCATCACGCGATTCGCCTGCAAGGGGCTTGGGGCATTGCCGCAAGTTTGTCGCTGTTCCAGCTATTTTTGCTGGTGGCGTTTCTCTTTCTTTTCCAAAACTTACGAAGCGGGCAGACGCCGACGACGATTCGCTCCGGAGAGTCCGCAAGTCGCGCCGGTGTTGCGCGAATTCTTGGTTTTTCATGGGGCGCGCCGTTTTTGATTTTGGGAACGGCTGTGAGTTTGTTCTCACTTGTGCGCGACCCATTTTTGGGATGGCGTCAGCTTCAGAGCACGGGGCTTTTGGAGCACAGGGATGTGCTGTTGGTCGCTTTGCAGGGAAGTGTCGCGACGGCGGCTCTTTCGGGATGTTTAACGGCGTTGTTGTTGTTGTTGGCAGCGACAAGTTTTCCCGGTCCTCGAAGCCGTCGCTGGATGAATGCCTATGTGGCTCCGAGTGTCGCGATCACCGGATTTGCGACGCTGGCCCTGGGGTGGGGAGCTCCGCCGTCTTTCAACTGGGATGTGGCGCGAATATCGTTGGGAGCGGCGTTGCTCTTTGCGCCGGTGATCTGGCGGCTGCGCTGGGCGGAAGAGGTGAGTCGTCTTGAAGGAGCTGTTGCCGTGGCGCAAACGCTTGGAGCGGGTTCATCGCTGATCATCTCGCGAATTCTTTTGCCGAGGCTTTTCCCTGCGGCCTTCTGGTCGGGTGGCTTGGTTGCATTTTGGATGTGGGGTGATTACGCCATTGGCTCGATCGTCGCGTCTCGCAACATGACGTTGGGTCTGTTGGCGAAATCGTTGATGGAGTCTTATCGTCTCGAAGCCGCCGCGCTTTTGCTTTTAGCGGTTCTTGTGTTGGGGGCTGTGACGTATCGGCTTTTCACTTGGGGAGGTTCCAGTGTCCATCGTTAGGCGACTCAAGGCGAATTATGGGGACTTTCAAGTCGACATTTCGGACTGGCAGCTTCCGCAAAAAGGCGTGACGGCTCTTTGGGGGCCGTCTGGTTCGGGGAAATCTTCGGTTCTGCGTTTGCTCCTCGGGATCGATGCGGCCGACGAACTGGTTTGGGAATTTCCTGAAGGCGACAAGGTTTTGGATCTCGGTCGCACATCGGTGCGTGAGCGTCGCTTGGGTGTGGTTTTTCAAAACTACGAACTCTTTGATCACATGACGGCGAGGGAAAATTTGGATTTCGCGATAGAGGCCGCTAGGCAACGGTGCATAAGTCAGGGCGAAAAGTTTGATGAGACGTATTTTCTCGGAAATCTCGAACGCGCGGTGAAAGCATTGGGTGTTGGGCAAATTCTGGATCGCCCGGTGACAGTTTTGTCCGGTGGCGAAAAGCAGCGTGTCGCATTGGCGCGCGCTTTGGTGGGGGCTCCGCGCATGCTTTTCTTGGATGAGCCCTTTTCGGCGCTCGATGCGGCCAATCGGGCTGAAGCGCGTAAACTAGTGCGCGAGGTGTTGGAGGCGACGGGTATTCCGGCGTTGATCGTGACTCACGATCAAGAGGACATCGTTGCGCTCGGCGCGTCGGTGTTCAAAATTGCCAATGGCGCAATTGCTAGAGGGAACATTGTTTGAGAGCCTAGGTGAGCTTCAAAGTTCACACGCACGAGGTTCGAATGAAACAATTGGTCATTTGTTTTGCGATTCTTTTTGGTGTCACGGTTGCCGGTGCGGCGGCTTTCGCCGAGACGGCTGTCGATCGAGAAGGCGCGTGGGGTGTGGGGCTTGGTGTTGGGCCAAACTTGCCTTCACCGGTGGATGCGGTCGAGGACGAGCTGGGTAGCGATATCGGCTTTGCCGGCTGGGTTCGCTACCATGTTTCAAAGCGTTGGCAATTGGCCTTACACTTCGAACGTTTGGAATTCAAAAAACAGGCGACGAGTTTGAACTTCTTAAATCCGTCGTTGGCTTATCGATTCGACTTCACGGGCGCTTGGCGGCCGTATCTTGGAGCGGGTGTCGGCTACGCGCACGCGATCAACTTCCCGCGATCGACGGACGATCAGCATACCTTTGGTCTGACGGCGCTTGCCGGTGTGGACTACTTCTTCCGTCCAAACTTCGCGGTGACGTTTGAGGTAACCGCCGACTACATCAAACTCGACGGCAATAAAGCGAAGTCGGCGCAAACGACGACACCGATGATAGGTCTGACATATTACTTTGGCGCCGCCGACGAACCGCAAGCTCCGAAAAAGGTCGTTAGCAACGTCGACACAGATGGTGATGGCGTGCCGGATCGCCGCGATGCTTGTCCAGGCACACCACGTGGCGTGCAGGTGAATAGGCTTGGATGCGAGGTGAAAAAGAAGATCGAGCTTACGATCTCCGTCGAGTTTGAGACCAATAGCGATGTCTTGCGTGAGCAGTATCATGCCGAAGTGGCGAAGCTTGCGGAACTTCTGGTCGAACATCCAGAGGAAGCCGTCGTGATTGAAGGTCATACGGACGCGATGGGTGCTCGCGATATGAACATCGATCTTTCCATGCGTCGAGCGGCAAGCGTGGTGAACCATCTCGTGACAGCGCACGGAATCGCGCAGTCTCGCCTTCAGGCGAAAGGGTATGGACCAGATCGTCCCATCGACTCAAACGAAACGCCCGAAGGTCGCGCACGCAACCGCCGGGTCGTCGTTGTATTCTCAACGCAATAGAATTTGGTTTATTGGCCGCTCTCCATTTCGAGCGCGGACATCGAAAGATTATTTCGATGTTCGCGATCGACGTTGCTTAAAATCGCACGTCTTGCTGCAGAAGGTGATTTGCGTTCCAGATCACGAAGCTTCGCTTCGGCGTTTTTCGCCTGTGCGGACCAATGGAAGAGAAGTTCCCCTTGGTTTTCCGCGACTTTCAAAACAGCTTCCTTGTTTTGGTTTTTTTGCAGATCCTCGATGCGAGACTCGCTTAAGTGTTTCAGAACAACTTGTTCAGCCGCATCGAGCGTCGTCGGGTTGTTGATCGCTGAAATCAAAAGCGAGGTCGTCAGCATGGAAACCGGCATCGTGCCATCCGCCGAGATCTCGTGATGGCTCAAGCCGCGCCCCAGTGAGTCGAGAAAGGCCATATCTGTCCAGGCCGCCTTGAAATCGATCACTTCGGTGTCCGACTTCAAGGCCTTCTTTGAAATCCAGCTTAGGGCCTCGAGGTATTTCTGCTCAGTCACGCTTAAATGAGGAGTCACGCCGCTTGGTGCATCCGAACTCGGTTTGGCCACCTGAGTCTGGCGCCAGGCCTGGTACTCACGAATCGCGGTTTTTGCTGAGGCTTCACGCGCCTGTGTTTCGGCGACGGCGCCAGGCACAGACATTTGGCCGTCGGTGCTGCGACTGCTTTTTCCCATCAGCCACCAGCCGCCGACGAGGCCTGTCGCGGTAAGAGCTGTTACGACGGCGACCTTGGCTGAGGCCTTCATGGTGTTTTTCGCGTTGTTTTTCATTTCAATGCTCCTTCAACCAGTTTCTGGCGAAGAATCGTGCGGTTGATATAGTCGGCGGCTTCGTTTTGGAAGTGACCGCTGCCGATGATGAGATCTTGAGAAAGGATCAGATTCTCCTCTGGCACCGAAGAGCTCATGAACACATTGTAGACCTTCCCGAAGTGCGACTTCTCTTCGATCTGAACGATCGCGTCTGGCTGACCATCGCGTCCGACAAGTTCATGACCACGAGTGAGATCTTTCGCTTCGACCAAGACGCCTGTCGAAATTAGAACAGGGTGGTTGGGCGTCAGTTCTATCGCTCGGCCCTTTGCCGTTTTGATCGCGAGCACTATGTGTTGTGAGTCGATGAGTTCGGTCACGAACTTGTCGACCTTCATCTCGCGATATTGCACATCACCAAGAGACGAGCTCGACGTCAGAGCCGGTAGTGAGGTCACACCGCTGGCCATCGCTTCGAGAATCGACATTTCACCGCCTCGCAAATCGACCGCGAGCGACTGGGTGGGTGTCAGACAAGACGAGAGACACACGCCTGAGATCGTCGTTCCCGCCGGGATTTCGCAAGAGATATTGGAAACATCCGGCAATGGATCGCGTTTCGTATAGTCCGTTGTGCCTGGAGCCGGTGCTAGCCAAGGCTTGCCGTCGACCTTCATGAAGGTCGCGTAAGTCATACGATCGTAAGAGGCCTTTCCGCTGGAATCGACTTTGTACGACTTCTTGAAAATCTCTTCCGGACTTTCTTTGATGCCCTTCATCTTTTCGAAGAAATCGGCAATCATCGGAACCGTCGGCTCGCACTTCTTCATCCAGGCATAGCGACCAAGCGCTTGCGAAGGAGAAAGTGAGTCGTGTGAACAACGAGATGACGTATATGGTTTGCAGTAGCTTTCGGTCGTGTTGTTAGAGACTTCCGAGACTTTCTCATATTTGTGGTTCCGACACATGTATGTCGTAACTGTCTCGACACGAGTAAGGACGGCGCCGATTTGGTTTTTCGGACATGCCGCGGACCCCGGGAGATAGCTGAGACGAGTTTCCTCGTACTGCGAGTCAGGGTTTCGACTACAGATGCGTTTTTGCATTGGAACCGGGCCACAGCGTCTTGTTGCTTCGACGTTGTTTGAGATCAGCGCTCCGGTGTTGTCGTGGCACGTGTAGATCGCACTTTGTTCGCCACCGCACTCGGCCGAACACTGCGTCCAGTCGGATAGCTTCCACGCATAGGTCGGGCAGCTACCTGCTTCGAGAAGATCGCCACGGCGACGAACGCCGGTGTCGATCACCGTGCCGTCGGCACACTGAAGCTGCTTTTCTTTCTTGTAGCGGTCGAAGAATCCAGTTTCTCCGAACGGGCACATTTTTGCGACTTGCTCCTCACCGTCGAGCGCGAAAGTTTGAGTTCCGTGTTTGCCAAGTCCAGGGCAACCAGAGAGACAGCTTTCGTGCAGGTCTTTGTCGCTACGGTTTAATGAGCCGTTTGAACACGTGATTGTGACTTCGTGGTTCTTGCACGCATCTCCTGGAAGGTTCATGGAGTAACGAATGATAGATTGATTGTCCTTAATCTTTGAGCCGTTTTGCAGAAGGCATGACTGACCTACGCAAGGACCTTCCGATACCTTTTTTTCGGACGTCGGCGAAAGAACCACGCGGCCTTTATCGCAAGTTCGGCTTCGAATGAGATCGTATCGCGTCCGCTTTGTACCATCGATTCCACAGGCAAGATCACGATATGAAATGCCGACGACTTCCTCAACGCTTTCTCCCTCTTTCAAAGGGAAGCACGAGTTTGGTGGTACTGGTGGTGGCTGAACCGGTGGAACTTCGATGCGACATTGCTCTTCAATGACCCAAACTGGGCGCGAGAGAGTGATGTCGGTGTATTCCGAGCCTGGCGAAGGGCGTTTGATTCGGACACGTGCCTTTACAACACGTAGCCCTGGCGAGTCGAAACTCAGTTCTTTCGAAGAGTCGCCAAGCTGAGGATCGCCCGAGTCCACGATCCATTCGATCTGTTCGATATCCGACTTCACGCAATCCGGCAGATAGAGTGCCCAACGAGCCTTTTCACCGATGCCCAAAGTGCTAGGGCCGCTGAGATCAAGCCGTGAGAGGTCGCATTGCTTAGGTGCAGGCTGTTCGTCATCGTCATCGTTGTTGTCATCATCACACTTGTCGTCGCACGGTCCTTCTCCCGGAACCTTGTTGCGTTCGAGGATCTGGATGTAATGCGTGAGAACTTGTTTCTTTCCGCTGGAGTCTTCAAACTCCGCCCGGATCGTGTGAATACCGGGAACTCGGAACGAAAGATCGATGTCCGTACGACCATTCGCTGTTCGGGAAGACGAGTTACCGAAGTACCAGACTAGGTTTTGAATGGGTGTTTTCGAAGAGACTTCGAAGCGGTAGAGATCGCCGACGTAGCCGGCTGTTGGGCCTCGAATGGCCGCGCGCCCAAGTTCATCGTTGCAGGCCGAGCCCGAACGACATTTTTCGCGGACAAGGACTTGGTGAGTGATGTCTTTGAAGCGAAGACTTGAGTCCAGTACTCGCGCCACGACAAGGTAGACACCCGGAAGACCGAAACCCACTTGGAATTTGGGGCCGGAAGTAATTGGGCTTGGGTTGGAACCCGCCTGGTCGTGATCTGTTGTGTACCAGGAGATGGCGAAGCGATTGTCGCAGTTTTCTAGGCCCGGAAGTGTGAAGGTTCCGACTTCACCTTGTTCGAGCTCCGAAGGACCGCGGACAGATGTGAGAATGTTTTCGACTCCGCTTCGTGTGCTGCATTCAAGCTGCTGTTCCGGAGGAGTGCCGAGTCCGCCGTTGGTGCCTTCGTCGACGACATCGTCGCCCCCGAAGTCGATTCGCGCACAGTTTTGGAAACCGATGGCGGTCGTCACAAAAAGTACGCCCACTAATGAGAGAGCGACTTTAGAACTCGACTGTAAGGATCGAAACAGCTTCTTATACATACCACACCCCACTGTTTACCTGCTGGACTACCTGCTGGACCTGATCTACGAGAAAGCTGCTAACGAACCGCCAATTGTACTCGTCTGCACATAATCGTATCGGTGGTTGCACGGATTGTTGGAGAAATATTGAGCGCGGTGTTCATATTGAGACTGTCGAACTTGTCGACGAAATATTTCGGTTTCCTGCAATTGGTTTGGTTCGGGTGCCGAATCGATCACTCCAACGACGGGGTGTCAGACTTTAGACGATCACGTGTAAAGAACTCGCTCACAGTGTGCTGTCGCGTGGTCGTGATCTTGCTCCTTCCATACTTTGGGGATGCTAGGGGGTGGTTTGTGACTAAGTCGGGTTTGAATCTCATTTTGATACTTATCAGCTCTCATTTAGTGGCTTGTAGCCAGGAGATTCCGACCTCTAAGACTCAAACGGCCTCGCAGGGCACCGAAGGCACGTCAGGCTTAAATCCATCGCCGAACCTTGGTGATAGTGGTGGCACGGGCGGCGGTGTTGCTTCTCCTCTCTATACAAGCGGTCAAGTTTATGGCTCGTGTCTGGTGAAGTATGACGACCAATTCCGCGCGACGTACGCCGATGCGCAGCCGACATTTCCTGTGCTGACGTGTTCGACCGTTGGTGAGCCGACGTGCGCGTCCGGTTTTCAATTGGTGATCGATACGCCAACTCAAATGAATTGTTCTTCGAACCCAGGGCCAAACAATGTCTTGAACTGTTTTTTTAAGCGCTTTCGCTGCGCGAAGCTTGATGACGTAAACGCGAACAAAAACTACATCGCCGGTCAAGATTACGGCCTCTGCCTACGTCAGTT
Source organism: Bdellovibrionota bacterium (assembly GCA_963170185.1). GTDB lineage: Bacteria > Bdellovibrionota > Bdellovibrionia > Bdellovibrionales > JAMPXM01. The sequence continues at coordinate 70,074 of CAUJGS010000106.1, read as the reverse complement.
GAATTCGGCATTCAGTGCTGTTGGCCCTGTGACAGCGGTCGCACCGATTTCAAACTGCACGACAGGAACAACAGAGCCAACGTGTCCATCGGGATTTCGCCTAGTGTCTGATACGCCAGTACAAATGAACTGCTCGAACAATCCCTCGGCGTCAGTCGTGCCCTGCTACTACAAAGCCCAGCGCTGCATGAGGCTTTAATTACTTAACTATAAAAAGCTGGCGCGGCGGGCGTCTTGATTCATTGTTTCGAAATCGGATGCTGTGAGGCCGAGGGCATCGGCGACGGCGTCGTATTCGTGAGTCAGGTTGAAATCGAAAACGCCTGGATCGTCGGTGTTGATCGAAACTTTGACTCCGGCCTGGCGAAGTTTGGGAAGCGGATGAGCCGCGACGCTGGGAACGGCGTTGGTGAGCACGTTTGATGTCGGGCAGATTTCCAAAAGCACGCCACTCTTTGCGACGTACTCGAGAGTCTCGCGTGATCGAGGAATCTCGGGGTTTGCGATTTGAAGGCCGTGCCCGATGCGCTCGGCGTGAAGCCGGTCGATTGCGATTCGCACATTGTCGGCTGCCGACGCGATCGGAGCTTCGCCAGCGTGAACGGTGATGCGAAGACCGTTGGCTTTGGCTTTGGCAAATAGAGGTTCAAACGGACGAGGCTCGAAGCCGTCTTCGTCATCGGCGAGATCCACACCGACAAAGGTATCTTTGTGGTTGAGCACGAAATCGAGAACATTTTCGGCAACCTTGATCGGCTTGATGCGCTGAAAGATTGCAATCAGTCCGACTTTGACCGGTAGATGGGAGCTTGCTTTTAAGCCATCCAAAATACCGGCATGAATTTCGTCAAAGCTCATGTGTTCGTGACCGTCTTGGATAAAGGTCGGCGCATAGCGAAGCTCCATGAGGTCGATGCCTTCGGCGTGGGCGTCTTCCACGCACTCGCGCGTGATGCGGGCAAGTACCTCGCGACTGGAAAGAGCTTTTTGCGCAGCTAAAAACTTGCCAAGGACGGAGCCGAGGTCGCGCATGGGTTCTTTGACCAGGTACTTGGCCGCAAATTCGCTGGAAGATGCCGGAACGGACTCGCCGGCTAGAGCCAATAGTTCGCGAAGCGTGGAGGCGCGAATTGAACAATCGAGGTGGCGGTGGAGTTCGGTTTTTTTGAGCGACGCCCAGCGGCTGGAGTTCATAGTCTTGGGATTTAATCACGTTGACGCGGTAAGCGCCACAGTGCGGATTGACGCGGTAAGCGCCATGACGTGGATTGACGCTTGGCAAGAATCACGAGAGAAAGCGGACATGTCGCAAACACCCGCAAAACCCGAAGTGTTCCCTCTCAAAGTTAAATCCCGCTTAGCCACAGCAAAGGGCCTTAAGCCTAAGTGGTCGGCTACGGTTCAGCTACATAATGGCCAGGCGCTGCCGGTTGTGGACCCGCGTGCAACACGGGCGATGTTGGCACTGATGGACATGGAAGCTCAGCTCGGCGGAGCCGCTTCGCACTTTGGTGGACCTTCGGCATTTGCGGAACTCATGTCGGCCGCGCACGGGATCATGTTCCACGAAGCGCAAGCCAAAGGTGTCGAGTGGCACGAACGCTTTCATTTCGTGAACGATGCCGGTCACTGCGAAAACGGACTCTACGCTTTAAAGGCGAACTACGGGATGGCGGGGCTTTCGCTTGAGTCGCTTCGCGACTTCCGTTCGATCACTTCGAAACTGACTGGTCATGGCGAGGCTCACCTTTTCCCTGAGGGCGTTTTGATTTCTAACGGTCCACTTGGATCGGGCGTGCCTCAGGCGCAGGGCCTTGCGGTCGGCGACGCACTTGCGGGACGTCGTGAGCGCGTGACTCTTTGTGCGCTTTCTGATGGCGGAGCGATGGAGGGCGAAGCGCGCGAAGCGTTTGCCGCTATTCCGGGCCTCGCCTCCAAGGGAAAGCTTGCGCCGTTCGTTCTTATCATCAGCGACAACCGCACCAAGCTTTCTGGTCGTATCGATCAGGACTCTTATTCGATGGAGCCGACCTTTAAGGGCCTCGAAGCGCTTGGTTGGAAAGTCCTGAAGCTCGAAGACGGTCATTCGCTTCAAGCCTGCACGACGATTCTTGAAGAGGCGATCGCGGCGGCAAGACAAAATCCTTCGCAGCCGATCGTGATCCACGCCAAAACTGTAAAGGGCAAAGGCAACAAGAAGGCCGAAGCCTCGGCGACGGGCGCGCACGGCTTTCCGTTAAAGGCTTCCAAAGAACTGCCCGAGTTTTTGAATGAGATCTATGCAGGTGCAGCGGTTCCGCCCGAGTTTTTGGCTTGGTACGAGAAGGTGCAAGCGCGTGAAGACAAGATGGTGGCCGACAAAGCGTCGAAAGTCGCGGCGACTGTTTTGCCGACGGCACCAGGCGCTCATCTTTTAAAACTTCATCCTTCAGAAAAGATTCAGATCGGTGTCGCCAAGGCGATGGTTGAAGCGCGTATGCGCGGTCGTCCGGTGATTTCGGTTTCAAGCGATCTTCAAGGTTCCACAGGTGTTGCGGATTTCCACAAGGTTTTCCCTGAAGCTGCCATCGACATCGGGATCGCCGAATCCAATATGATTTCGACGGCGGCTGGTCTTTCGCTTTCTGGCTTTATTCCGTTTGTCGACACCTTCGCGCAGTTCGGTGTGACGAAGGGCGCTTTGCCGCTGACGATGGCGAATCTTTCGCTAGCGCCGGTGATCGGCGTGTTCTCGCACACGGGGTTTCAAGATGCGGCCGACGGTGCAAGTCACCAAGCGCTTTCGTTTTTGGCGCAAGTGGCGAGTATTCCTCATGTCGAAGTGTATTCGCTTTCAACTTCAGGCGAGGCCGAAGATCTTATCACGGAGGCGATCGAAAACTTCGCCGAGACACGTGCTCGTGGTGAAGTGCCGCCGACAAGGTTGTTCTTCTTGGGACGCGAAAACTTCCCGCGCCGTCTGACAAAAGACGGGGCCAAGCATACTCTTAAAACTTGGTCGGAACTTCTCGACACGACAGCTGGCAAGTCGAAGTCGGTGACTTTGGTGGCGGCGGGCTCTTTGGTGCCCGAGGCACTGAAGGCTGCGGACGTGCTGGCTGACAAGGGTGTTGGGGCCGTCGTGCTTCACGCGTCCAATGTGAATCATCCAGACATGGCGACCTTGAAAAAAGCGCTAGCGAAAACAGGCGGCGCGATTGTCACGGTCGAGGATCACCGAGTAGTTGGCGGCATGGGGGCGATGATCGCACACGCGCTAGCGACGTCTGGTGAAACGATGAAGCTTCGAACTCTTGGCGTTGGCGATCATTTTGGTCAGAGCGCTTACTCGGCGCTTGAGCTTTATAAAAAGCATGGCCTCGATTCGACTTCGATTGCCAAGACGGCTTCAGAGCTGCTTTAGGTTTCGGCCGGGAGCATGGCGCCGAGCACGGGTTCGACCTTTTCCAGCGTCCTCTTAACCGATTTGATGAGGTGAACGAGGACGCGGTCGTTTCCGAGCACGCGTTTTACGACTTCGACGGATGGGTTACGAACGATTTCGTGGCCACTGCTTCCAAATTTCAGCGAATGCACAATCAGATTGGCGAGATGAACCACGCCGACGTGTTGCGGGTAAGCCAGTGTCGATGTCGTCGCGGTCAGTGCCGTGATGTCGTGGTGGTGGAGCACGGCCTCCTTGATCATCAGTGGCATGCGCCACTGGCGGACAAGTTCGTAACCGAGGGCATCGTGACCTGGGTGTCCGAGCGCGTTTTCGCTTTCAAGAACAGTTATGCGCTCGGTCTTTGCGTACTCACAAATACCCATGAACTCTTCTTTAGCGAGTTGAAAATGAACGAGCTTTCCAATGTCGTGGATAAGGCCGGAGAGAAAGATCAGCGAAGGGTCTTTTAGACCAAGTTCGCGCGCGATCGTCTCGCTGGCCATCGCGACTCCAAGCGAGTGCTTCCAGAATTCACGAATCGAAAATGGTTCGCGCGAAGCGAGGTCGTAGTGCGAGAACACCGCGGCCGTGTAAACGAGCTGCGCGACGTTGTCGATACCGAGCACCGTGACGGCGCGCTCGATGCTTGTGGCACCGCCAGGGATGGCGTAGTAGCCCGAGTTTGCCAGGCGTAGTACACGCGTGGCCAAACTCATGTCTTGAGAAATGATATCGCTGATTTTGCCGATGCTGGCATTTGGATCATTGGTGACACGAAGTGTGTCTTCGACAACAGACGGCAAGGCCGGAAGATCTGAGATCTTCGCGATCCAGAACTCGATCTGCCGATTACGTCCGGTGACGCTCAGGCTTTGTCTCTTTCTGATTGCGATTGCTTGGTCATCGAGTCGTCCGTGCCGGCTTTCAGCTTCGCCGATTCCGTCACGTCGATCTCGTCGCCAGCGATTCCTTTTTTGAAACCACGAATGGCTTCGCCCATCGACTTACCGAGAGTCGGTAACTTAGATGGTCCGAAGAAGATCAAGACGATCACAATCAATGCTAGTAAGTGCCAAGGTCCGATTCCCATGAGGTCGCTCCAGTTAGCTTGTTGTTCTTGCCAGCGATTCCGCCGACGGCAATAGGGTGTGTTACACCAAGCCACGACGAACGCCAAGCCTACGATTCTCTTTTCGGAACGAGCGGTTATCGGCTTGAGGAATCCGATGCAGAAGATGCGGTGCTTGCATCGATTTGAGACGCTTCGGGTAAAGCGGCCTTGGTTTCGATTTCAGATCTAACCGATGCAACCGAAAGCGGCTCGTCGACGTCCAGATCGTCGGCCAATCCCTCGGCGTCGCCGTCCTCGTCGCCGCGTTTCGTGCCGGGCCGACGACGATTGCGACTTCGACGACCGCCTGAGCGATCTTCGCGCTCGCGCCGGGCGGCTTCGATTTCCGGTCGAAGTTTTTCGGCGGTTTGTTGCCAGAACAAGAGGTCAGAGCCGTTTAAAAGAAGATCTGCGGCCGCCAAGCGAAGCGCCAAGGCAAACCCCTCGCGGCGAACGATTCCCGCGAGGCGACGCTCTCCGCGGCGGCGGTGGTCCGCGGTTTTTTCTAGCGCGCGTCGAAGCTTGAGAGCGTCTATGACCAGCGACTGTTCGAACTTGTACATTCCCAGTTCGTCTCGCATCAGTTTGTTGAGCTCTTCTTCGGACGGCGTTGTGCCTTCTTCGGCTAAGGTGTCGACGAGGCTTGCTATCAGCCACGCAAAGACCTGGCCGGTGTTTGCAAAATCCAAAACTGTTGATTTCAAAGATTCAAGGCGAAGCAGAAAGCGCTCTTGACGGTCGATACCGGCGGCATCGTTTGCGTCGTTGGCGAACATCTGTTCTAGAGCGGGAAAGATTTCTCGTAGAACTCCGAGATCGTGGCATTCGACCAAGACCGAGCAAGGGTCGTCCAGGCGAAGCAGTTTCAAGAGTTCTTCGCGACGGCGAGGAAGAACGGATTTCGTCAGTTCACTTGCGTGTCGGGTCATCGACGCGCGAAGCCCGGGCTCGATCACGAAACGAAGTTTGTGCGCAAACCGAATGGCGCGAAGAATGCGAATCGGGTCTTCTGCCAAGCGGCGATCGGGCTCGCCAATCATGCGGAGCGTGCGCGCCTCGATATCGTTTTTGCCGCCGACGTAGTCGATGATCTCTTGCGAGAGAGGGTCGTAGAAAAGCGCATTGATCGTGAAATCGCGGCGTTTGGCGTCTTGCTCGGGTGTCCCAAAAATATTGTCAGCCGAAGGTGGGCCGTCTGGATATTCTTCGACCGGAAACTCCGCCGGGTCGAACTCGCGTCGGAATGTCGCGACTTCAAACTGCTGGTCGCCGCGTTTGACAAGCACAAGGCGAAAGCGCTTTCCGATAATGAACGCCATGTGAATAAGACGCTTCACCTGCGGTGGGTGCGCCATGGTCACAATGTCGAAGTCTTTCGGGATGATGCCCAAAAGAAGATCGCGCACGCAGCCGCCTACCAGATAGCTGGTGTGCCCGGCTTTCTGTAGCGCTTTGACGATGCCGCTCGCATGGCCGTCGATCCACTCGGGGTGGAGACTGGGGCGATTGGGCGTGACTGCGGGTGCAGAAGGTTGCGTGTCGTTCATGACTTCGGCAGTATAGCCACGCATGAGTCGATTCGTTGACCAGTTTTTCACACAAATCACCGGCCCTGAAGACGCTCCAAAGCTGGTATTCCTGCACGGAGTGATGGGCTATGCGGCCAACTGGCGGCGCGTGGCTAGGCAGTTTGAAGATCGCTTCCAAGTGCTTGTCTACGACAGCCGAGGCCATGGACGTTCTTCACATGCTGATCTTATCAGCAATCCGGACGCCTACACGCCCGAAGGACTTGCCGAAGACTTGAAGGGAATCCTCGACGATCTCGGTTGGAAAAAGGTCGCTCTCGTCGGGCATTCGATGGGTGGCCGGGTGGTTTACACGTTTGCGGCGAAGTACCCCGAGTATGTCGAAAAACTCGTCATTGTCGATATCGGCCCCGACATGAGCCTCAGCTCGGCATCGACCGCGATGCGAGTGATCGAAAATGTGCCGGTGCCGTTTGCCTCAAAGCGCGAGGCAAAAGAGTGGTTTGATCTCGAATTTCCCAAGGCGTTTTCCGATATGTCGAACGCCGTCGCCTTAGCGGCGTGGCTCTATGCGAACATCATGGAAACCGAGGATGGCCGCGCCGTTTGGCGCTTTGACGAAGCCGGCATTCGCGGTGCCGTGGTTTCGGGCCGCGAGCGCGAGCGTTGGGACGAGATTCGTTCCCTGAAGGTCCCAACACTTGTCATTCGAGGTGGCCGCTCAAAGGATCTGACTCGCGACGTCTATGATCGGATGCTTCGTGAAAACCCTCTTATCGAGGGAGTCGAGATTCCGGGCGTTGGACATTGGGTCCACAGTGAGGCTTTCGAGGCATTCACTGCGGCTTTGGAGAAGTTCCTGGCTGTAGACGCGTCGCAATAATAAGCAGATCAAGAGCAGAGTTTTGACTTACAGGGTCGGTCTCCGTTAGGTTTCTCGAGAGTTTATTCCAGTGTTTAACATTTAGCGTCACGGTTTCCTGTCCGACAGAACAAATATCAAAAATTTTAAGATGTCGACTCTAACTAACCCCTGCAGCGAATCGCTCGATTCAACGGTTGCCCAACAGATGGCTCGACCGCGGAGACCGATGTCTTCTGAATCGATCACTCAACTCATGCGAGTCGCCAATCAGCAGGATGACGCTCATCCATCTATCAGCGGAGTCCGCAGTGAAGTTTTCAGACGTCCATTTCCATCCCTCTCTACAAGCCACTCTCGATCGAATTGGTTTTCAAGAGTGCACCCCGGTTCAAGAACACACAATCCCGGCTATTCTCGACGCTAAAGACGTCGCGGGCTTAGCGCAGACAGGAACCGGCAAAACTGCCGCGTTCTTGCTTCCTCTGATGGAGCGTATCTTGCGCGCGCAAGATGCAAAGCGCTCGGGTGAAACGGTTCCTGCCGCCGATCCGGCTCTTGACGGAGCGACAGCCGACAATCGCGAAACGCTTACGGCTCGTGCGTTTCCTGACTGGGCGCCGATGAATTTCATTCTGGTTTTGGTGCCGACACGTGAACTTGCAGAGCAGGTTTACGAAAACGCCGTGAAGTTTGGTTCCGACTCGGGCCTTCGGGCGGTCTCGATCTACGGCGGTGTTTCTTACGACAAACAAAAAGACGCCTTGCGCGGCGGCGTTGAGTTCGTCATCGCGACACCTGGTCGCTTGATCGATCTCTACAAAGAGAACCTTGTTGATATGAAGCAGGTTCGCGCCATCGTGTTCGACGAAGCGGATCGCATGTTCGACATGGGCTTCAAAGACGACATGAAGTACATCCTCACGCGTGTTCCGAAAGAACGTCAGTTTCTGGTGTTCTCGGCGACATTGAACCTCGATGTTCTCAACACGGCTTATCAGTTTGGTGCAAACCCGGTTGAGTTCAACGTTTCGCGCGATCAAGCAAAAGCGGAAAACGTCGAAGACAAGATCTTGCACGTGGGCCAAGAAGAAAAAGGCGCACACTTACTTGCACTTTTGAAACTGCATAGCCCACGTCAGGCGATCATTTTCTCGAACTTCAAAATGAACGTGCCGCGTATTTCTCAGTTCCTAAACGACAACGGTTTCCCGGCAGTTGCGATTTCGTCGCTGCTCACGCAGTCACAGCGCAATCGCGTGATGGAGCAGTTCAAAGGCGATAGCGATAAAAACATTCTTGTCGCGACGGATGTCGCGGCTCGTGGTCTCGACATCAAGGGTGTCGATATGGTCATCAACTTCGAACTTCCAGATGATCCGGAAAACTACGTTCACCGCATTGGCCGTACAGGCCGCGCGGGTGCAAAAGGGATCGCGTTCTCGCTTGTCAGCGACCGCGATGTCGATGCGCTTTCACGCGTTGAAGGTTATCTTAAGCACAAAGTAGCTACAGACTTTGTTGAGGAAGCAAACCTTCCGAAGGAATTCAAAGCCATGCAGTCCGATCGCTCGCAAAAAGATTTCTCGCGCGAGTTCGAAGGTCGTGGTCCTCGCGACTCGGCAGGTGGCGGTCGTGGTGGACCGGGCGGACGTCGTTCGGGTGGCCCCGGCGGAGGCCGTCGAGATGGTGGCCGTGATGGCGGCGGACGTGGTGGAGAGCGGCGCGATCGTGGTGGAGAACGTGGAGGTCGCCGTGACCAACGTGCGGAAGGCCGCGGCCCAGATGGTCGTGGGCCAGACTCTCGCCAGGGTGAAAAGCCACGTCCACAACCAAGCGGACGCGGACCAATTCAGCCGCGTGATCCAAACGCTCCGATGCCGGCACGCGCACAGCATGGCGGCGGGAAACGCGGTGACCGTCATCAAGATCGCCATAATGGCGGCGGCCGAAATAAAAACGGCTCGGGCAAACACCCGAACCGTGGTCACGACGGAAAAAACAAAGGTGGAAGCCGTCCGCAGCCAGTTGGAAAACAGGCTTCGATTGGCCAGAAAGTCACCGGCTTCTTCAAGCGCCTTTTTGGTAACTGATTAGCGGCAATCGATTAGCGGCAACTGATCTAACAACTACATTTTCAGCATGATGCTGATGAATTGCGACATCACGAGGCGGAACTCCGGTTCCGTCAGCGTGCTGAGGTACTCGTCGTCGACACCTTTTACGAGATCGCGCGCGAAACCAGTGCGTTTAAAGACGTCTTCGCAATGGGCCGTCATCTCGGCTTCGTTGCGATTGATCGACTTGTAGACGGGACCGGCTTCTGTACAAAAGGTCGCGCTGCCATCGGTGCGAGGCGTGACCTCAACCGTGAGAAGCGTGCTGACCAGCGTGATCTTTGACGCCTCGTCTGGCGTATTTTTTAAAGTTTTCATCAGTGAACTCGAAAGCTCCACGGGAAGCAAAAGAGTTTTAATGCCGGATTGCTCGATGACTTCGTAGCGTGGTGCCTGCGACGGAGTTTGGTCTTGAGCTTGTACTTGAGCTTGTACTTGTGTCGCAAGACCGAGAACAGCAATTGTCGTAAGCAGAGCCGTGGTGGCTTGTCTCATGGTTTTTTTCCTTTCAGTTTCTCAAAGTGCTCTTGCAGGATGTAGTCGACCCAACGACGTGAGCGTGGATCGACGGGAACGTACGATTCTTTTTCGTTATCAAACGTCGTCAACTCACCCGAGCGCTGGTCGTAATTGAACGACGTCGAAGGTGTTACGATGAAAATCGGCACATATTTGTCTTTGGGCTCGATGATCGCGTAAAGAATCTCGGCATCCGATGCGCTTCTAGAGAGATTGCTTCCTTTAAAGTGCTGCGAATAGACTTCGTCCGACTCAAACGCTTTGTTGAAGCAAGAGTGCAGGTGGAGCCGTTTGCTTTGTCCTTCAAGGTTGGCCATCAAAATCAGTCCGCCAAGCATAAGCGTCGAGCGATCTGTTTGGTTCGTGCGTCCCATTTCTTTGATGCCTTTAACGGACATATTGGCGACATGGTTGTAGCGTACCCAGTCGATTGCAGCCAGACGTGCGCGAACATCCGGATGCTTCAAAGAAAAAGCATCGATCTTCCCTTCGGCTTGCACACGGGCAAAATCGCATAGTTTTGGTTCGCCCTCCGAATTTCCGGATTGGGCGAAAGCCTGTGAATGAGCGGAAACAAGAACGCCAAGACCCAAAAAAAGTCGTGCGAGAGTACGGGTTGCCATATCGACACCTTTCATCAATTCGATAATTTCGGTGCGATATAAAGCAAAGGCAGGGCCTTGGAGCACATCAGTGGTAGACCGCGCTCCTTTGATTTGGGAGCGCAAAAGAGGCGTGGGTCAGGTAAAAACTTCGCTTCGCGCCGTTGAGATTGTCACTGACACACACGTGCGCCGCTTGCCGCGGCGCAAATCAAAAAACAAGGCGGTACCTATTAAGCGTTGAAGGCTTTTTCGTCTAAGAGACCTTCGCTTTTTGCAACGACGCAGGTAACGACCGCGTCTCCGCTCACGTTGACGACTGTTCGGGACATGTCGAGTAGGCGATCAACACCGATGATGAGTCCGATGCCTTCCACGGGTAGATTGACCTGCTTTAGCACCATAGCGAGTGTGACGAGTCCGACACCGGGAACCCCGGCTGTGCCGATGGAGGCAAGAACGGCGGTCAGGATCACCATGAGGTAGCCTTGAATTCCTATGTCTAGGCCGTAGGCCTGCGCGATGAAGACGGTCGCCACACCTTGCATGATAGCGGTTCCATCCATGTTGATGGTCGCACCAAGTGGCAGCGTGAACGAGGCGACAGAGTTGTCGACGCCAAGCTGGTGTTCGGAGACTTCCATATTGGCTGGTAGAGTCGCGTTGCTTGACGAGGTGGAAAACGCGAAAACCATGACCTCTTGGAACTTCTTAAAAAAGACAACGGGGCTCAGTCTTGCGACAAACTTGAGCAGGCCGAGGTAAGTGATGCCGAAATGAAGCACCAGCACGATCATGACTGTGCCGAAATATTTGGAAAGTGGCGCGATCGCTTCGAAGCCCTGTTTGGCAAACACGCCGCCGAGCAGACAAAAAACCCCGACAGGTGCGATACACATGACGATCATGACGAGTTTCATGATCACTTCGTTGAGATCGTTGAAGATGGATAAAACTCGCTTGCCCGAAGCTTTGGCCATCGACATCGCGACCCCGAACAAGATGGCGAGGATGATGATTTGAATCATGTCGGCGTCAGCCATGGCTTTGAACGGATTGGCTGGAACGAACCCGATTAAGACTTCGGCGAAGCCGGGTGGTTCTTTGGGGGAAAAGGATTCGGGCGTTTTAAGGTGAAAGCCTGCGCCTGGGTTGATGATGTTGGAGATGAGAAGCGCGATGGAGATCGCGACGGCCGTGGTGAGCGTGTAAAGCCCAAGCGCTTTGCCGCCGATTCTCCCCATCTTTTTTACGTCCTCAAGTGAGCCGACGCCGCAAACGATGGAGACGAATACGACGGGCACAACCAGCATCTTAAGCGAGGAGAAGAAGATTTCTCCTCCGACACGGAAAACACCGTCGACCAAAAACGAAAACACGGCCTCTGAGGTGACAAAGGACTTGATCACAAGCCCTGTCGCAATTCCTAGCCCGAGCGCAATTAGAACAAGGGTCGTAAGTGTGAATCCAAAAATCCGGATTTCGTGACCCGCTTTGGGGTTGAGGTCGGCGCGTTTCATTTGGCTAGAATAACCGGCGTAGCGGGATGCGGTTAACCAAAAGCCCCAATCATGTAAACTGAACTAGACTTACAAATTGCTAAAAAGAATCTTTCCACGCTCCCGCTTGGAAAGCGGCATAGGTCGGAGGCCGTAGCGACGCAATTATCGCTCTACCACTGAAAGGTTTTGACGATCGAATTGCACGACTTCAGCGTTGCCGAGAAGTCGGTCGCGTTGTCGCGACACGTAAGGATTGCGGCTCGCCTGCGGCCTTCATTGACGAACACGACTTGGCGAAGCTGCATTTTGGAGTCGCGATTCATAAGATCGATCACGTGGCCGCGCGAGCCAGCTTGCGAAAAGGGCTGGGAGCCCAAAACGTCGAAACCAAAACGTGGATATTCTTTGATCCAGCGGCTGATGTAGCGGTCCGCTGTTGAACCCTTTGTGAGGCGGTCGACTCGCACCGTGAGTGAGGCTTTTGAATCGGTCTGTGGGCTGCGGTAAACGGTGAGAATGGTTTGGTTGCCACGGGGCGGAGCTGTTTGTAACCAGCCGGAGTCACCAGCGTGAATTTTGAATCCATCTGGAGAGCGATAGAACCCGAGGCGTGGAGAGATCATGCGTGAGCTCGCGGCTGCGGGGTGCGGGGAGGCTTCTGCGGCCGGTGCCAAGAAGAATGCGAAAAAATGAATGAGAGCAGCGGCGGTCGCTGCGGCGACAGCCGCAACGATCGTCGTAGTTCCAGCAAATCTGATGGAATGTGTCATAACGTCAAGCCTCCATGCTTACGTAGTCGCACGATCTGTTCCCGCACGAATTCTTAAACTATCTTAAAAGCGAGTTTCTCCGTTCCGCAATCAGATTCCGCAACTGCTTGCAGTCTCAGTCAATTCTCGCTCGGAACTGACAAAGTTTAAACGAGCGACGTTGGCTACTCCGCCCTGCGTTTGCGTAAAAAACAAGCTCCTCCCATCGGGCGAAAGACTCGGGTCGCTCTCATCGCCAGGGATCTCGGTGAGAACGCGTGGGCAGCGACCAGAGCGGTGAAGCGCCATGAGGTTGAGACCTCGAGTTGATGTCGGTGTCGAGAAAATCAACCACGCACCCGTTGGTTCGAAGGTGAGGTCGCCGTGGACGACGATGGTGTCATCGCCGAGACGCTCAGGCGTTTTGCCATCGAGGTCCGTCGTCCATGCGTGAGTTCCGTTGGACCACGCGATCTTTGTGCCGTCCGGAAAAATCGCGGCCGATGTGAGTTCGTTTTCGATGACGCCGCTTGGGCGACGAACGCTGAGGGCCGTCCACTTGATCACAGGGTCTGGTACAGAGTTCGAGCGAGCATTTGGTGGGCGGGTGGAGACGTTCATGCGATAGGCGCGATCGCCCGCCAACAGCACTCCGATCTTGCCTTCGCGTTCGAAACTCAGCTGTTTTCGCTGCGAGGATTCTCCGAGAATAGAGATCCACTGAGTTCCGCGTTTGCCGACGGCCGGCACTTCCAAAAAAAGCTCTTGTTTGAGTTCGCTCGCCGCTAGGCCTGTGTCTGCGGGGCTTTTTGCCGAGTACCGAAGTTGATATTCGGAGAGCAGGCGATTTGTTTCGCGTGTGGCTCGCGAGGTGCTGGAAATCACGAGTCGATGGTCCGCGCCTTGTCGCAAAACAGCCACCGGTTCCACTTCGCCGGCATCATAGGAGATGCGACGTTCGATATTTTCCGCTAGTCCACCGCTAAAAACCTGCCAGCGTTCGAGACCTGGGCGGCGTCCCGAAAAATAGATTTCTGTCGAGCTGACAGCAAGCGGCCGACGGCTTTCGCCCCCAGTCGCGATCAGTTTAGCCACGGCGGTTTGGCCGCCGAGCGTGAACACCTGTCCATCGAGCTTCACTTCAACCAAAGGTTTGCTGTCGGGTGCTTTGCCGGTTTCCAGCGCTGCCTCTGCGGTGGTAGGTGGTGCGGCGGACGGGGTCACCGTTTTGGATTGGCAGCCGTGCAATGTGGTTGCGGCCAAAAGTGAGACTGCGAGCGCGAGAAAAATAGATTTGGTTTTTCGAGAGTTCAGCATCTCTCTTAAGACTGTCAGATGCCGCTTAAACCGTCGAGTGCTTTTCTGACCAGCGACGATGGCACTCGCGAGCGAATTTCGCTAGGAAGAACCCAGTTGGGTTTCGCAGTTGCCGTCTTCGATTCCGCCTTCGACTTTGCGGCGGACTCGACCAGTTTTTTCGCTTCGCTTCTGGTCTTGAGCCTTGTGATTTTTTTTACGCGTACGAAAATTTCGTGGTGCGTGACGGCGCCTTTGAAATCAAACGTCTTCGGCCGTTGGGGTTCTTTTCGAACTTCTCCCATGGGCACGAGATGCCCCTTAAGAAAAGGGGCATAGTTGTTTTCAATTAGCAGCACGCCACCGGCTTGGCCGCGTCCGTCACTTTGAACAAGGTGGACATCCCACACCCAGAACTCGGTGGCCTTGCGCGGTTTTGGAGTCGGTCGTTTTTCGATCGTCGAGTTCTTTCGCGCCAGACAGGATTTCATCCAAGGGCAGATCATGCAGCTTGGGTTTTTACTGGGGGTGCAGATGGTAGCCCCGAGTTCCATCAGGCCTTGGTTGATCGTGCTTGAGTCGGCAACCGCTTGCGCAAGCTTGTCGGCGTGTAGCTGAAGCTCGTCGCGCACTTTTGGCTTCCACCACTGAAGATCGAGATCCAAGAGCCTTGAGAGCACGCGGATCACGTTGCCATCGACGACGCCGACGGGCTCGGCAAATGCGAGGCTTGAAACCGCGCGCGATGTGTAGGGGCCGAAACCAGAAAGTTTGATTAACTCTGAATAAGTTTTTGGAAAGCCGCCGCGTGTGCGCAGTTCACCCGCCGATTTGTGAAGCGCCCGCGCCCGCGAGTAATAACCAAGGCCGGCCCAGAGTTCGAGAACTTGTTCCAGGGGTGAGGCGGCAAGCGACTCAAGGTTGGGGAAGCGTTCGAGAAAGCGATTGAAGTAGGGTATGACAGCCGTGACGGTCGTCTGTTGCAGCATCACTTCGGAGATCCAAATCCGATACGGGTCGCGCGATTCGCGCCACGGCAGCGGGCGCTTGTTGGCGAGGTACCAGTCATTAAGTTCTTTTGCGCGGGCGCTGTAAAAACGGTCTGTCACGGCCGGAATCCTAAGGTGGGGTGCCGTTTCTTGTCACGTCCGTGAAGGTTTTGGTTTCGAAATGGCGCTGAAATCGGACTCAGGCTGTGCTCTGAGTCATACGGAGGTGCCCCAGATTTGCAAACCTTCGCCGGGTCAACACCAAACAGGAGCGTCACGATGGCGGAAAAAACCGGTAAACATGCGAAGCTACTGATGAAGTCTAGCGCGGGGCTTGCGGCCCTTGCCGCGATTCTTGGACTCATGAGCGTGCTTCCAGACTCGGCTACGAGCAAGGTCGCTTTTGTGCGCGATTGCTTTGCCAAGGACGCCGGTGATTGGAACTGGGGCGAGGCCCCTTCGGGTTGTGAAGCCAACCGATTTGGCGACACGTCTCGTATCAAGTTCATTTATCACGACTTCGTATTCGACCGAACGACGACGACACCGGATGAACATCGTCGCGATTACGTGACGGCGATGCATGCTCTGCTGCGAGATCTTTCGACAGAGTACATTCGGGCTAAAAAACCAGACGTTCAAGACGATGAAGTAAAAGCCTTCGTCGAAGCCATCGAAGCGGTGGCTCATCAGGAGACCTATTGGTCGCATTACCGGGTTGGAAAAGACGGTCGGTACAAACTGATGACGGGCGACAAAAACATCAGCCACGGCATGATGCAGATCAATCAGAAGTACCATGCCTCGAAAGAGCGCGACACATCGTTTGATCTCGTGGGCAACGTCGGTTTTGGTATCGAGCACTTTTATGCGAAGTGGGAAATGGCCAGTCGCGCACGCTGTATCAATCGTGTGAAAAACCAAAAGCGCGCGCAAACCTTGGTGAACATCACGCGTGCCGCGTACTCGGCGTACAATGGCGGTTCGGATGCGATCTGTCGTTGGACAAACCCCGGGCACCCTTGGGCGAAGAACGACAAAAACTATTTTGGAAAGCTCACCGGAAAAAAATGGAGCGAGTGGGTTCGAACGGACGATCACAAGCTTGCAATCGACCTCGCATGTATCCGCTCGGGCGATGATCTTTGTGCGATCGCAAAAGAGCGAAAAGGCGAGTATCTCGCAAGTCGTCCGCTGCTGCTTGAGGATGGATCGACTTGTGTAGTTGGCGAAGGGCAGCAGCTTGAGTGCGCGCGCGATCTTCGCGTGTTCACGTGCCTTGCTGCGCTGACGCCAGACTTAAAATCCAGCGAGCCGCTAAAGATCTCGGCCTCGGACTCCGAGGTCGCAAAGCTTACGCGTCGTTATCATGAAGATCGCATGACTCTTTGCCAGGCGTCGGAACAGGGATTTGCCTTAATCGGTGACGCGGTCATCGCGAAGCAGGATCTTGCCGTGCGTGCCGCTGTCGGCGGTCGCGTGGTCGGCTACGCCAAAAAGGGTTTGGGCTTTCAGGTTTTAGATATCGAAGTGAGTCTCGATCCGAAGGCAAAGCGTTACTATCGTATTCGTCTGAATGCGAAGACAGAAGGTTGGATCGACGCCGGAACGGCCGACACCACAGCGAAGCTTTTGACTGTCGAACCAAAGGCCTTTGGCGATCTCGGGAAATTCATTACGGCTTGGCTTCCGACAAAAGGGTCGAGAGTTGAGATCGCAAAAGCCGATGGTGTGAAGCTCTTGGTTGCTCCGGAGACGGGGGCGATGCGTGCCGAAATTAAAGGGCAGATTGCCAAAGGTGCGACACCGGTCGTGGAAGAGATCAAGGTTCTTGGCGCGGCCAACGAAATCTGGCTTCGAGTGAACAATGGCCAGGATGTTGGCTATATTTTTGCGGGCCGCACGTATCCGACAACCACCGTTCAAGAGTGGGTGAAGGTTAAGTGATGCTGGGTCGCCGCGCGAAACTTGCCATCTTAGCGGGGGCTTTGAGCTCGGTACTTGTCGCCGGTCTGGTGCTTTCCGGGCGCGGATCTGGCCCCGAATCCGGCGCCGAATCCGGACCAGTGTCGAAGTCTGAATCGATACCTCAGCTTTTGACTTCAGCGGTTGACGAGCCGTCTCGGGTTGAAAAAGACGGTGCAACCGTCGGCTCACGTCGTCGGTCGGAACCTGCTGAAAACTTGGATGCCGCTGCTGAATTTGCGCGTGCCAAAGTCGACGCACTTTTTAAGAATCAGAAATCAGCACCTTCAAGCGGCGCATCTGCCTCGGAGCAGGCGCTGCAGAGACTTATTCAGATTCGCCAATGCGAAAAGCTTGCTGGGGCAATGGATCGTATCACCCTCTCTTCGGCTGAATCGGCTCGTTGTCCGGTGAATCACCCTGAAGCCTTGGCGGACGCAGGCGGCTATGCCCAGGTTCTGGTGGACCAGACAGTGATGGAGCTGGCTTTTCTTCGCGAGCTAGCGCTTGCTTCGCGCGCGAATGGTCTGAACGACCCTTACGATGTTGCCCGTATCGCCAAGACCTATGTGAACCATGCGGACGACAATGTTCGTGAACAGGCTTTGGCTTTGGCTGAAATTTTACCGGACTCGCAAGGACAAACCGCCATGGAGATCGCGGCTAAAGCACTTGCCTCGACGGTCAGTGGTCCGCTTTCGACTCAAGCGCTGGCGATTTTGGCTCGCCACCGCAGCGTCGACTCCAAGTTGGCGGATGGCGCTGTGGTTCGTGCGTTAAAAGAAAGTGGCTGGGACGTGAAGGATGCTGTCGCGAGTCAGTCGTTGCCGTTCGTGACGGCACAAAACCGCGAGGAGTTTGCGAAAATCATGAACTCCGAGCCCGAACGTTCGAAGCTGCGCCTTCACCTTCGTTTAAACCTCGAAGAATTCGATCGCATGGCACGCTTATAGGTGTCGCTTCAGCCTTCGGCTGAAGCTGCTTGGCGGCTGAGGGGCTTTCGCGTTAGCCTGACGCCACTATGGCGAATAATCCCACAGCGAATAGTTCGATTTCACATCGTTATCATCCCACGTCTGGTCGCGAGGTTCCGCGCTTTGCGGGCATCAAAACATTCTTCCGACTTCCTTACGTGGACGTGAAAGAGGACTACGATGTTGGCCTTGTCGGCGTGCCGTTTGACGGTGGCGCCAGCTATCGTCCGGGGCAGCGCTTTGCTCCGGTCGGTGTGCGCGAAGCCTCTTCGCTGGGCCGAGTGTTTCACATGGGCCGCATGATGGCGTTCACGCAAAAGCTAAAAGTGGCGGATGTCGGTGACGTGCCAACAGTGCCGGTTGATTTGTTAAAAACCTACGAGCGCATTCAGACATGGTTTGGCAACGGGCTGGCGCTGGGAAAACGCTTCATCGCGGTTGGCGGCGATCACTCGATCACGCTTCCGATTTTACGTGAGGTGCGAAAGCACGTCGGCAAACCAGTTCGTCTTATTCACTTCGATGCGCATTTGGATACCTATCCGGCCGCTTGGGACTGCGAGTATCATCACGGTTCATTTGCTCGCCACGCGGTGGAGGAGGGGCTGATCGATGCAAAAGGCTCGATTCAGATAGGAATTCGTGGTCCGCTGGCAGGTGGCGACGATCTCGATTTCGTGAAGAAGCACGGCATTCGTGTCGCGACTGTCGATGAGATTCGTCTTCGTCCTGGCTTAGAAGGGTTCATCAAATCGCTTCCAGATTTTGGCGACGATCCGGTTTACATCTCGTTTGATGTCGACTGTCTTGATCCTGCGTACGCACCAGGAACCGGCACGCCAGTGCCGGGTGGGCTTACGACTTTTGAGACGCAGCAGATTCTGCGTGCGCTAAAGATCAAGCGCTTGGTTGGTGCGGACGTCGTGGAAATCAATCCGGCTTACGATGTCTCCGACATCACTCAGCTAGTGGGTCTTGATGTCGCCTTTGAGCTGATCGGCCTCATGGCCGAATCCAAGCGCTAGGCTCGCGCCTTGTTTTTGATTTGCGCCGCTTGCTGCGGTGCAAATCAAAAAACAAGGCGGTACCTTAAGCGAGCATGGCGGAGGCTTTCGTGAAGGCGCTATTGGCGTTCGCGAGAGTTTCGCCAGCGCCTTGAGCGAAGTCGGGGCGACCGCCGCCTTTTCCGCCCATCTCTTTTGCGACTTCCGCGAGAATCTTACCGGCACTGACGTGCGCTGTGAGATCTTTTGAAACCGTCACGATGATCGGGTGCTTGCCGCCGGCCGAGCCATCTGGCCCACGGCCAACGAGGCACACAACACCTGTTCCCAGTTTATCGCGAAGCTTGTCGGCCAATTGCGAAAGCACGTCGCGATCGTCGATCTCAAGTGATGCGGCAACAAAGCGGCCGCTAACACCTTTTAGTGAAAACGATTTTGCTTCGCGCACGAGACTATCGGCATCAATCGACGAGCCTTTTAGTTTTTTAAGCTCACGCTCAAGTTCTTTCATCTTTTCGCGAAGGCCTTCGATGTAACCTGACACGGTCCCGGCGCCACCTTGTAAGCCCGCTGTTTCGCGAGCGTGCAGGTTTTCGTCGGCATTTGAGAGCAAGTACTGAAGTGCACGGTCGCCTGTTGTCGCTTCGATACGACGAACACCAGCAGAGACTCCGCCTTCGCTAAGAATTTTGAAGAGGCGAATTTGTGACGTGTTGGAAACGTGCGTTCCGCCACAAAGCTCGGTCGAGAACGCTTGTGCGCCACCGCCTGTTGTTCCGTCCATAGTGCCCATAGTGATGACGCGAACTTGGTCGCCGTATTTTTCGCCAAAAAGGGCCATCGCGCCTTTTTTCATGGCTTCGCTATGTGACATTTCGGCAGCATTGACTTCGCGAGCCGCCGAAATTTCGGCGTTCACCATATCTTCGATGGTGCGAAGCTCTTCTCGAGAAAGTGATTTGGTGTGGGTGAAGTCAAATCGCAAGCGTTCGCTTTCAACCAAGCTTCCAGCTTGAGTCACGTGTGTGCCCAAAACTTTTCTCAAAGCTGCGTGCAGCAAGTGAGTGGCCGAGTGGTTGTTCGCAGTCGAACGGCGCGAAGACTCTTCGACTTCGGCTTCTAGGCTTGCGCCCTCTTCAATGGTGCCTGCGGAAATGCGCACGTGATGCAAAATCACGTCGTCTTGCTTGGTCGTATCAAAAACCTCTACGGTTGTAGCACCTGCCTTAAGAGTTCCGCGATCGCCAGCTTGACCGCCGGATTCGCCGTAGAAAGGTGTACGATCTAAAATCAAAAGACCTTCTTCGCCAGTCTTTAACGACTTCACTTGAGTTTTGCCGTTTGAAAGAAGCAGCGCTTTTCCTTTTCCTGTGCAGCCATGGTAGCCGAGGAAAATAGAAGGGCCTGTCTTTGATTTCACATCTTGTGCAATGCGAACCAGGTGAGCGGCATCGGTCGACGCTTTGAATTTCGATCCGCTTGCGGCCTTCGCTTTTTCACGAGCGTCGTCCATTTGTTTTTCAAAACCTTTTTCGTCGACGCCAAAACCTTTCTCCTGCGCCATGAGGCGCGTGAGATCGACCGGGAAACCAAAGGTGTCGTAGAGCTTAAAGATCGTCGCACCGTCGAGAATTTTAGCCCCGCGGTTACCGAGCTTAGAAAGCGAATCGTTTAAGATCTCGGTCCCTTGATCAAGAGTCGTCAAGAAGCGCTGAATCTCGTCTTTGACGGTCGAAAGAATGTGTTCGCGACCGCGCTGAAGCTCGGGGTAGATATCGCTCATCTCGTCGATGACGACTTGAATCGTTTGAATGAAAAGTGTCGAGTCACCAGAGAGTTTACGGCCGTAGCGAATCGCTCGGCGCATGATGCGACGAAGGACGTAGCCGCGACCTTCATTGGAAGGAAGCACACCGTCGGCGATCAAAAACGCTGTCGCGCGTGAATG
This sequence comes from Bdellovibrionota bacterium, assembly GCA_963170185.1. Lineage (GTDB taxonomy): Bacteria > Bdellovibrionota > Bdellovibrionia > Bdellovibrionales > JAMPXM01. Next base: position 49,480 of record CAUJGS010000106.1, on the reverse strand, counting down.
GTCGGCCAAAACTCGCATCGCGGCCACTTGCTCGCGGATGTCGGCGTGTTTAGCGAGAACTTTGTAGTCGCTGACGTAGTCTTTTTTCGAAACCTGCGCCGCCTTCGAAATGATCGGCATAAAGAGATCGGTGTCGTAGTTGTTTGGACGACCTTGAAGCATCGCCGCCCAACGCTCTAGGCCTGCGCCCGTGTCGACCGAAGGTTTTGGCAAAGCCGTGCGGCCTTCCGCGCTTTCGTTAAACTGCATGAAGACGTTGTTCCAGATTTCGACGTAGCGATCGCCTTCGCCGCCCATGACTGATGGGTTGGCTGGGTCGAGATCCGCTTCGGGACCGTGGTCGTAGAAAATTTCTGAACACGGTCCGCATGGCCCGACATCGCCCATGCGCCAGAAGTTATCTTTTTCGCCAAAACGATAAATGCGTTCGCGCGGAACACCTTCTTGTTTGTGCCAGATGTCGGCTGCGTCGTCGTCGGTTTGAAAGACGGTCACATAAAGACGATCTTTTGGAATCTGCAATTCTTTGGTGAGAAGTTCCCAAGCAAAGTGAATCGCGTCCTTTTTAAAATAATCGCCAAACGAAAAGTTCCCGAGCATTTCAAAGAAGGTGTGGTGACGAGCGGTGAAGCCGACGTTTTCCAAGTCGTTGTGTTTACCGCCGGCGCGAACACATTTTTGCGAGGTGATGGCGCGGCTATAGGCGCGCTTTTCTAAGCCCAAGAAAAGGTTTTTGAATTGATTCATGCCGGCGTTTGCAAAGAGCAACGTCGGGTCGTTTTCGGGAACGAGCGAACTAGAGGCCACCATCTGGTGGCCGTTTTTGGAGAAGTAATCAAAAAACGTCTGACGAATTTCTCTCGATTTCATTTTTAAACTTCGCTCCCTCGCGCAAGCTATTCCTGGGCTGTGGGACTAGCTTAGGGGATTTTCCTTAAGGAGGCGAGTAAAGACAGCGCGCGCCGTACTCCCTGAAAAACCTCGACTGATGAGCAGGCGTTGCAGGCGATCGCGAAGCAGGCGTTCGAGATCGGGTTGGCTGAAGCTATCGTCGGAGCCGTCGGCGTCGGCCAGTTTCGCAAGCTGCCGCTCTGCGAGGCGGCGTTGTTGCGCCCAGGCTTTCAGCGCTGTTTTATAGGCACTTTGCTCTTCGTTTTCTGTCAGAAGAGCTTGGAGTCCGGAGGTGGGGAGGCCTTTTCGACCTAGCCAAACACGAATCTGCTGGGGGGATTTTCCCTGTCTTGCCAGCCGATCGGCTTCGCGAGTTGCGAGAACAGATTCGTCGGGCAGCCACTTGCGCTCGCGCGCTTCGCCGATAGCCGATTCAATTTCTTGGTCGGTGTGCTGGGCTTTTTTAAGCTTTTCGCGAAGTTCACGCTCCGAATGATCGCGTCGCGCGAGATAGTCGACCAGCCGATCGTATGCCGATCGACCGGAGGGACGCTTGGGCTTCGACTCAGTCGTCGTCTCAGTCGTCGTCTTGGTAGGTGCGTCGCTGAGTCCAGCGATCTTCCGGTTCTGGTTCGTAATCGGCGGCTTCGTTGTCATCGTTTCCACCGTGACTTGCGGTGTTGTCGATTTCAAGCTCAAAACGACCCTCTTTCGAGGCCCATCCGGGATTCGTGCTTGGAGCACGGCCCCATTGCTGTCCGCCGCCGGCGACGCCGCTAAATCGGAGCTGGAAGTCATCGGGATTGGTCGACATGCGCAGTGCTTCGGTCATTTCAACCAAGCCCTCTTCGACGAGATCCGCCAAACTTTGATCAAAGGTCTGCATGCCGACCGTGTCGCGACTTTCTTCCATGATTTGCCTGAGCGAGACGTTGCGTTCCGCCTCTTCGATGGTTTCTCGAACACGTTGGTTGGAGATCAGAATCTCGACAGCCGGAACAAACCCGGTTTTGTCTTTCTTGCGACAAAGACGCTGCGAAACCACGGCCTTCAAAACACCGGCAAGCTGACGGCGGATCTGGTCGTGTTGATAGTGTTCAAACACTCCCAGGATTCGGTTGATCGATTCTTGCGCGTCGACGGTGTGCAGAGTTGAAAGCACCAAGTGACCGGTTTCGGCGGCCGTAAGCGCGGTTTCGATGGTGTCGCGGTCGCGCATTTCTCCTATGAGAATCACGTCCGGATCTTGTCTTAATCCCGAGCGAAGGGCGGCGGCGAATGTGGTGGTGTCCTGGCCGATCTCTCGCTGCGAGATGATGCTTTTTTTGTCGCGAATCAGATACTCGATGGGATCTTCGATGGTGAGGATGTGTTTGTTCTTCGTGTTGTTGATCTCGTTGATCAATGAAGCCAGCGTCGAACTTTTTCCCGAACCGGTGATGCCGGTGACCAAGACGAGCCCACGTTCATATTCGGCGATCTTTTTTAAGACGCCGGGTAGGTGAAGGCTGTCGATCGACGGCACGTGCGACGTGATCGTGCGGATGACCATGCGAATCGAGCCGCGCTGTTTGAAAATGTTAACGCGAAAACGTCCCACGCCTGGCACGCCGTAGCCGCAGTCGACTTCTTTGTATTTCTGAAAATGGTTGAGCTGCTCTTCGTCGAGGATTTCGACGGCCATTTTCTCGAGATCTTGCGAGCTGAGTTGGACCAAACCCTGACCCAATGGACGCAGCTTGCCATGTTTGCGGATAACGGGGACGAGGCCCGCTTTCAGATGGACGTCGCTGGCCTCTTTGGCCATCGCCATTTCCAGAATTTCTTTAAGCGACAGGGACATAGCGTTCAGCATAACGGGGGCGTAAGCGAGACGGGAGAAGCGAGGTTTGGACCCCGACTCTAACTGGTCCCGGGTCGATGGACTTGGAACGCCTTTTGACTTCGCGGTCGAGCCGGGCGAACGTCGTGCCCGAGATGAAGCTATCAGCACTGGAATTATTTGTGACCTTTGGCGGAGTCGGGCGCGCGCCCAAAGCTCCGGGCACGTTCGGCACTCTCGCGGCCATTCCGCTAGCTTGGTTCGCGGCGCTGTATCTTGGGGAAATGGGCTACCTGGTCTTCGCGACGGCGCTTCTATTTGCTTCGATTTTTGCGTGTGAGCTGTACGAGCGCCATGGCAAGAGTCGTGGGCAAGGGCACGATGCTGGCCATATCGTGATCGACGAGGTGGTGGGTTATTTGATCGCGTTTGTTTGGCTGCCGCTGACTTGGCAGTCGGCCTTGGGTGCGTTTTTGTTTTTCCGTTTTTTTGACATTGTAAAGCCATATCCTATTTCGGTTTTGGACGAGAAAGTGCGCGGCGGACTTGGCGTGATGGTCGATGATGTTGCGGCGGGTTTGGCTGCTAATATCGTGCTTCAGGCGATCGCCAGCCAGACGCTTTTGCTAGGTGCTTACGGAGTTTTCCGATGAGCAGGGACTTGCTTCGTGAGCGAGTTTTGGCGGCGGCTTCGAAACTTCGCGCGCGCGAGCAAACCGTGGCGTTTGCGGAAAGCTGCACGGGCGGTTTGGTCGCGGCGAGTTTTGCCGCCGAAAGCGGCGTCTCGGATGTCTTTCACGGTGGCATCGTCGCTTATTCCAATGATGTGAAGTTTCGTGTCCTCGGTGTGCCGATTTCTGTGGTTCGGCAGCTTGGGGCCGTATCAACGACGACGGCGATCGCGATGGCGCGCGGAGCTCGCGATGTTGTCGCGACGGATTGGGCGGTCAGTATCACTGGGATTGCGGGGCCTTCGGGCGGAACTGCTCAAAAACCAGTCGGTACAGTTTGCTTTGCAGTGGTGGGTCCAGGTGTTGAGTGGTCGTCGCAGCAGCACTTTCCTGGCGACAGAAATGCGGTGCAGCAGAAGTCGGCGGAGTTTGCGCTTTCCGCTCTGGAAACGGCGCTTCGAGGCGGCTTGGAACTCGACCGATAGCCGGATCCATGAAAGAAAGTCGGAGTTAAAATTTGACTTCCGTATCGAATGTGTAAGTTTAGTGTAAATTCATAAACAACAGGTTCGGTCAGAAGAACGTAGTCAAAAAAGTAAAAGACAAAGACCAGACTGGCCGACTCGAGGGGGAAACATGGCAGCAGCAACTGGAAACACAGAACAAGCAGCAAAACTCGACGCAAAAGCACAGGCGGAAAAAGCCAAGGCGCTGGAACTCGCGGTCGGAGCGATCGAAAAACAATTCGGAAAAGGTTCGATCATGCGCTTGGGCGGCAACGAACCACTTGTTCGCGACATCCAAGCTGTTTCAACGGGCTCGCTGTCTTTGGACATCGCACTTGGAATCGGCGGATTGCCTAAAGGTCGTATCGTTGAAATCTACGGGCCAGAATCTTCTGGTAAAACGACACTCGCTCTTTCGACCATCGCTCAGGCGCAAAAAGCCGGCGGAGTCGTGGCATTCGTCGATGCGGAACACGCACTTGACGTTGGTTACGCTCGCAAACTCGGTGTTCGCACCGAAGACCTTCTGATTTCTCAGCCAGACACTGGCGAACAAGCTCTTGAGATCACAGAAACACTTGTCCGTTCGGGTGCGATCGACGTACTCGTCGTCGACTCGGTTGCGGCACTTGTTCCACGCGCGGAAATCGAAGGCGACATGGGCGATAGCCACGTCGGTCTTCAGGCGCGTCTGATGTCGCAAGCTCTTCGTAAGCTCACGGCGGCGATTTCGCGCAGCCAATGTATGGTGATCTTCATCAACCAAATCCGTATGAAAATCGGTGTCATGTTCGGAAGTCCTGAAACGACGACCGGTGGTAACGCTTTGAAATTCTATTCGTCGGTTCGTTTGGATGTTCGTCGTATCGGCGCCATCAAAAATGGCGAAGACGTTGTCGGAAACCGCACGGCTGTGAAAGTCGTAAAAAACAAAATGGCTCCGCCATTTGCGAAAGCGGAATTTGACCTCATGTACGGCGAAGGTTTCTCGCTGGAAGGCGACATCGTCGACCTTGGCGCACAACATGGCATCATCGAAAAGTCGGGTGCATGGTACTCGTACAATGGCGAGCGCATGGGACAAGGCCGCGATCAAGCAAAGCAGTTCTTGAAAGACAACAAGCCGCTCACTGAAGAGCTTCGTAAGAAGATTCTTGAGTTCCACAAAATCGGTTTGATCCAAGCGGAAGTTGAACCAGCATCCGTAGATACAGATGACAAATCTGACAAAGCTGATGCGGTAAAAGCTCCGGCAAAGGCGATGGAGAAGACCGCGGAAAAGGCGGCTGTTCCGGCGATGAAGGCGATGCCTCCGGCGCTTGGTTCTGCAGCAGGGAAGGACGCGTTGAAAAAGGCGTCAGAAGAGAAGAAAACCACTGCGATCCCAGCGAAGCGTCAGTAGTTTTTTAGCAAGCAGGTTGTCCTCATATGACCCAAGCAAAGACCCGGTCTGCAGTGATTTCGCGCCTCGCCTTACTGGCGGGGGTGGGATTCGCGGCACTGGGTCTTGGTGTTTTGTTTCATGAGCTAAGTAGTGCTCATCTCGTCTCTCAAAGCTTTCGTCCTTTGGAAGAGTCCGACAGGGCGACGGCCGCTGGCGGTCGGTTTCTTTTTGACGAGCTTTATAATGCCGACCCGGCGAAGCTTACACGCGCCGATTTTGATCGTGCCTTAGAGGACTCAGAGTCATCTTACGAGAAGGCATCTGGTCTTAAGATCAAGTCTGATCAGAGGAAACACATTCTCTGGCCAAGAGTGCAGAGTGCTCCGTATCGAAAAGCGCCTTTGGCGATAGTTTACCTTCATGGGTTTTCGGCTGGCCCGCTAGAACTTGAGCCCACGATTTCGACCTTGGCAGAAGAGCTTGGGGCTCCGTTGCTGGTTACCCGCCTAGAAGGACATGGACTAGAGAATACGAATAATGGTGCCAGCGAAGCCATGAGTCGAGCGCGGGCACGGGATTGGTGGAGAGACACCAACGAAGCGATGATCGTCGGTAATATGCTGGGCGAGCGTGTGCTTTTGATTGGGACGTCGACAGGCGCGGCGCTCGCTCTTACTTATGCCGACCTGAAAGAAGGCAGAGGTTCTTCAGACGGACCGGCGGCGGTGATCTTGCTTTCTCCGAACTACCGCGTGCAGGCATTCGGCGCGTGGCTTTTGGAAGCGGCGCTTGGCCGATGGCTTGCGACTCTGTTCGTCGGTGCGGAAAGAGAGTTTGCTCCGCAAAATGCTTTGCACGCCGAAAGGTGGACGACTCGTTATCGATCCGAGGCTGTGCATGAGATGCTGCTTGTCGCAAAACGCGCGCGTGGTGTGGGTGTCGAGTCACTTTCGATGCCGGTATTTACGGTGTATGCGCCGGAAGAGACGGTCGTTGATACATCGGAGATCGCAAAGCGCGCGGAGCTTTTTAAAAATCCGAAATCACAAACGCTTGCCGTGGATTGGTTGAAGCGCCACGAATTGGCCAGCGCGACGTTTAACCCGGAACTTGTTCCTCGTCTCGTGGAGACGCTACGTCTTTGGGTGCGGAGTGCGATCGAGATCGAGATCAGCCCGAGGGAAAAGTAGGCAAAAGCGCGTGAACTTTGACGTGCGGTCGAAGATCAATTCCGCGCCGTTAGCGCGTGCCAGGCGTTCGCTGATGGTGAGTCCGATTCCGGTCCCTAGGCCAATTGGTTTTGTTGTAAAGAACGGCTGGAAGAGCTGTTCGGCGACTTCGTTGGTGATAATCGGGCCGCCGTTTAGAACGGAAATCTCGACGTGCGAAGCGGTCTCGCGAACAACGACCTTGATCCATTTGTCGGCAAGCGCAATAGCTGGCTGCGAGGAGATGGCGTCGTGTGCGTTGTTGAGTAAGTTCATAAGGATTTGGGAAACTTGTACGGGGCGGGCAAGGATGACGGCGTCTTCCGGATCGATGTCGGTTTGGATGTCGATGGAGGCCAGGCGCAAGCGCTCGTAGCAGATATCCAGCGTCGAATCGATGATGGATTTCACGGTCTCGGCGCCGATAGGATCGAGGTCGGCGGATCGGGCGTAAACGCGAAGTGCGTGAATGGTTTTGGAAATCCGAGTCACCATCTCGACGATCTTCTGCGTGCTCTCGTGGATCATTCCGGCGTTTTGATTCGGGTCGGTGGCGTTGCTTTTGTTGAGATCGATCGCGTTTTTCTCGGCCGCTTTTTCTAAAAGAGCGGCTTTCCCTAAAATCACAGTAAGTGGATTATTGATCTCGTGCGCGATACCGGCGGCCATCTCGCCGAGTGCCGCGAATTTCGCGGCGGAACTGAGTTCGGCGAAGTTGGCGCGCAGACGGTCCATCATTTCCGAAAGACCACGGCTGAGAAAGCCGATCTCGTCGCCGCGCTCACGAAGCGCGGCGGCCCGGTTGTCGTTTATCTGCGAGGCCGGGGCCGAAAGATCGAAGTTTTGAACGATCGAGGTCATGATTTCGATCGGATAAAGCAAAGAGTCCGAAAGCCAGCGATTGAGAATATAAGCAAGCGCCAGGAGTCCGACAAAGAGCGAAAGCACCATGTAGCGAAGAAGCGTGATGGGTCGGTTGATATCCTCTTTCAAAACTCGGTACGCCAGGGCCCAGGACCGTTGATCCGAGCCTGTGTTTCGTTTTTTGAAGATCGCGGTGAAAGTTCCGGATGTTTCGATGAACTTCGCGGTCTCGGAACCATGGAAGGTATTTTGGGCGAGAACCTCGGGGGCTTCTTTGGCGCGTTGTTCGAGGTCCGAAAGCGAGTCCATCATCACGCCTTGAGGGGTGATGCCTTGAGAATCCATTTTCGAGAAGATTCGAGTGCCGTCGTTGGAAAAAATCTGAACATCGGCCCGTACGTGTCCAAGCGTGGATTCGTTTAAGCCGGATAGCGCTTGCTGAAGATAGATCAAAGGTACCGTCGCCGAGACGAAGCCGACAAGAGGACCGCCAGGCCGCTTCACGCGAGATACGATCAAAAAGGAAGGCCGAAGCGGGTTTGAGAACTCAAACATGTACACGGGCTCGTCGGACTTTTCCGCTTCGTCAAAAAGATGGCGTGGCGAGCCTGTTTCTCCGAGATCCGTGCGATTGAGGTCGATACGACGAATGCGATCCGGACCATAGAAGCTAATCGACTGATAGGTTTGGTAGAAGTTGCGATAGTCGTTAAAGCGCGACTCGATCTGCTCGTACTGAAGATCGCGGAAAAAGAAAGTGCTGCGGCTTAGAGTTTTTTGTTCAGCCAGTCGGACTTCGAAGAAATGTTCGACGACGTTCACGGCTTGTCGGCTTGTCGCACTGATTTCACGAAGGGCAAGAATGCGAAGATATTGTTCGGCGAAGACGAAAAAGGTGGTCCCTAAAATTACGGCCGTGGCGCTGATCATCATGAGATTGAAGATCAATAGTCGAGAGCGGATTTTCACGGTTCGCCCCTATGGGTCGAGAAGGCGGCGGGTGGCGTCGGATTTAGTCTGTTCGATACGCGACGCAAGGGCGTGGGATCAAGAATAGTAAGTGGATCGCTGTCGGCGTGTCGAATTCCGCGCATCAGGAAAAAGCGATGGATGGCTTGAATCTCTTGTTCAAGAAGTCCTTTGGGTTCAAACGCTTGAATGTTGCTCCTTAGATCGAGCAGGTGAGAGTCCGCTTCGACGATGCGCCGTGCTTCGTCGGCTGACGTTCCGTAGAAGCGTCCGACGAGTTCGAAGAAGAGCTTGGGATCGTCACCCAGTAGTTGAAGGCCGCGAAAGTATCCGCGAAGCATTCCCTCGGCGAGCTCAGGTCTCATCAAAACTTCTCGTCGGAGGACCATCCCTGAGATGATATCCTCTGGCCGCACCGACGAACTCATAACGACATGAAGGCCCATCTTAAGGCCACGGCCGAGATCGGGGTCCCAGGTATGGCCGGCGTCGATCTTGCCCGACATGATGGCTTCGGGAACATCGCGTGATTGCACGGTTTTAAAACGAACACTTTCTGGGTTGATATTGTAGTGCTCAAGTGCGCGAACGACGAAGTACTCGGCAAAGGAGTTGAACTCACTGAGGCCAATCGTTTTGCCGACGAGATCCTCCGGCGATTTCAACGTGCTCTTGGAGATCAACATGTCTGTTTTCGAAAAATCGGTCGCAAGGACCATTCGCACGGGAATGTCCATGCTGAGCATGATGACGAAGTCGGTGAGGACGCCGAACGAGCCGTGAACGCGGCCGGTACGAATGTAGTCAGACATTTCACCGGTATCGAGGAGCTTGATTAACTCAAGCTCCGTGCCGAGTGGCGAGAGCTCTTCGCGAAGGTACCCGGCTTCGTATGCGGCAGCGAACGGGTAGTAGCCGACCCAGTCGATCGTGGCGATGCGAAGTGGGCCGCTGTGGGCTTTGATGCTGGGGCGCGTGGTGCCGATGGTGATCAGTTCGTTTGCCAGATAGAGGCTGATTCCCAGCGAAGATGCCAGGATGCATCCCCAGATCAGAAGTGGCAGATCGAACCGACGTTGTCTCACCATGATCTGTTATATCGCGGAAACTTCACGAGAAGTTAAGCAGTAAATCCGTGAAGCGTTTTGAGTCCTGCTTCGCGAGCCGACGCCTCGACGAGGAAGGTGATGCTCATCGGGCCTTGCAGGACTTCAAGGGTTTCGACCTTGGCGCTGGCGAGGCTTTCGCTAAAGCGCACGACCAGGTCCGTCGTGTAAGAGCCCTGGCATGTGGCGGTGACGGTCGAGTAGGCTCGAGAGTCGATTTCAAAGCTAGGGTCTGTTTTCAGGCAGCTGATTTGCGCCTCGAGCGACTCCGCCGGTGCGGTGATCAGAACTTCCATTGCGCCTGCTTGCCGGGCGTGAAGGATCTGGGGAAGCGGTAACGAGTTTCCAAGCAAACGAGTTTTTAACTTTTGAAGAGCGGTTTGAAGGTCGGGTGTTTTGACTCGCAACTTGCGGACATCGGCATGACTGTTGACGGCCAGCACTCGGTCGTTTTCAAAACTGTTCATCGCGGTCTCCATTCGGATATCGGTTCCAGAGTCGGAATCGGATGTGACTGAAGGCATACCTGAAGGTTTAGCATCGTGGGCGAGGGCGACTCGCAGAGGGACTTTGTGCGTCGCTGCCAGTTCTACGCTGCGATAGTGAAGAACCTTTGCGCCCCAAAAAGTCATGTTGAGAAGTTGAAGATGAGTGAGAGCCGGCAAAACCCGCGCCTCGTTTACCACCCGAGGGTCGGCGGACATCACACCCGGCACTTCCTTAAGGATTTCACAACGGTCGGCAGAAAAGGCGGCCGCCATCGCAACAGCCGTGACGTCGGTTCCGCCGCGACCGAGTGTCGTGATTTCCTTTGTCCGTGGCGACACACCTTGAAAGCCGGCAAGAATCACGACATGACCCTTCGTCAGCTCCTCTTGAACCCGAATCGACTTGATATCGATGATTCGTGCATTGGAGTGAGTTTCATCGGTGAGAAGACCGGCTTGCGAACCGGTGAAACTAATCGCTTTGGATTCCGGCACGAGCTCTTTTAGGGCATCGCTTAATGCCATGGAAAAAAGCGACATCGAAACGCGTTCGCCTGTCGAGAGCAGCATGTCGAGTTCGCGGCGATTCGGGTGCGGACTGACCGAGTAGGCGAGCTGGATGAGGCCATCGGTTGCGGCGCCCATGGCGCTAACCACGGCGAGCACATTCGCGCCGGTTGCGCGCAGTTCAGCCACTCGGCGCGCGGCGCCTTTGATATGCGCCGGTGTCGCAAGGCTCATGCCTCCGAACTTTTGTACGATGAGAGGACGTGTTGTGCTCGAAGGCGTCGCCATGGCTTGCTCGTTTAGTTAGATCGTCCGCACGTTGAGAAACTGTGCTACCGCATTTCGCGAGCCTTTGGGAATCCGAATTCGATGGGATTTTATTTCTCGAGGAATAAACCCTTTAAGAAGTTCAGGGTTCAATTCGGTCAACGAGCGTTCACTGACGCCGAGGTGGCTAGCCAGGGCGATCAGGTCGGTACCGCCTGGCGCGTCGAAGAACTCGAAAGAAAACGGCAGTTGGAAATCGAGATCGCGGAAGCCGTAAAGAGCGGGCGCTTTGGCGATCAGCATGGCGGCCAGCATTTTTGGAACGTAGTTGCGTGTCTCTTCCGGGAGGGCGCCGCGGTCGGCCAGATCCCAGAACGAGTTTGTGCCGTGGCGTTTGATGAGGCGGCGCACGCCGCCTTCGCCCATGTTGTAGCTGGCGGCAACCAGGTACCACGAGCCGAACTGTTCGAAGAGGTCCGACATATAACCGATAGCGGCGCGTGTCGCTTTCTCGTAGTCGCGTCGTTCGTCGATCCACCAGTCGATACCGAGGCCGTAGCGCTTCCCTGTCGGCGCGATAAACTGCCACATTCCCATTGCATGGGCATGGCTAACGGCGCTCGAAGAAAATCCGCTTTCGATCATGGCGACGTACGCGATGTCAGTGGGTAGGCCGGCCCGCTTGAGCTCGGTTTGAATATATGGAATGTATCTCGTCGATCGCTCCAGCCAGCGACGAAACGAAGGTCGGCCCGTGGTCTGAAAGTAGCGAATCCATTTTCTCACACGCGCATTGTAGGTAACGGGAAAATCGAAAATCAGATGTGCTTCATCGACTTTCTGGCGTGTCTTTTTATTTACCGGCGCGGCCGTGTTGGCTGACTCGGCCTTCTCGCCAGAGACGTTACCAGTGACGTGACCGGGACTCTCGGTAAGAGCTTCGGGTTTCATCGTGCGAAATCCGGCGTTGGTTGAAGATGAGAAACTCGCGGCACCGCGCGTGCCTGTTTGGCTTGCGACATTCTTCGCAGGAAGCGCGTCTGAAGAATTACCGGCCGATTTCATGGCCGAATTAACGACGGACTCATTGACGGATTCACCGACGGGTGTCGTGGACTCCATGAGCATCCAGGGGCCGAAGAGATCGGGTCCCTTAGTTGCGAGATCTTGCGCGCCGATCGCCACCCGAGGTGTAAATGGAGCTGCCGGTGTTTTGGTGCGTGGAGATGTTTGAGCATTCGCTTTTGGCTTGTTTCGTCTTTTTTCCGCTAGAGAAAGCCTGCGAAACTCGCGTTCCAGCGCCTTTTCCGAAACTTCGACGGGGCGATGAGCGCAGCCTGCGCCAAGCAAAATAGGAATCACAAGCCCTGCCAATAGCGGTAGCAGCGGCGTTGGCAGCAGTCGAGCTTTGGTCATCCTGACCTCCGACATAAACGAGAGTCCAGCCAAGGAACACGCAGTTTCAAGCGAGAAGGGTCGAACAATTGGCGCAGCTTTCGTCGAGTTCGTCGCCTTCGTCGGCGCTTTGAACCGAGCGAATTCCAATACAGATTCAATATAAGTCGCTTTGAAAACTTGAGTCGAGAAAAAGTCGAGATGGCACCGGGCTTGCTCACCTTTTTAGGTGAGGTCCAAGTCGTAGCGACTAGGTGGCGGACTTAAACGGCTGAAGGATAGCAGCTAGACCTCGACCAACGTCAGGAGGACGGATGAGCAAAGGGATCTTCACGGCGGTGAGCGGAGCGATGGCGCAATCGGCGCGACTCGACACCGTAGCCAACAATCTTGCGAACGTGAACACGACCGGCTTTAAGCGCGACGGCCAGCTCTTTCGCGAATATCTGACGTCTTACAACAAAGAACCCGGAACAATAGAAGCGCCTCGAGTCGCGGCGACGATCGAGTCGTTTTATGCGCTAAATGGCGGCGACAAGTCGTATGTCGATCTCGACGGGTCGTACTCGGACTTTTCGCAAGGAACGATTCGTCAGACGGGTAACAAGCTTGATTTCGCTATCGAAGGCGACGCTTTCTTTGAAGTTGCAACTCCAGACGGCCTCCGCTTCACGCGCGCAGGTAACTTTTCCGTTGATGGCGATGGTCGTTTGATCACGAAACAAGGTTATCCGGTGCAGCGCCAAGGCGGCGGCGAATTTCGCTTCACCAGTGCCGATATCACGATTTCCTCCAATGGTGAGGTTTTTGACCGCGGCCAGAGTCTCGGGCAAATCGCTCTGACTTCGGTCGGCAATAAGGATGCGCTTGCGAAGCAGGGTGCCAACCTCTTTTCTCTTCGCGACGGGCTGGAGCCACGCATGTCGCCGTCGGCGGATGCGAAAATCAGTCAGGGATTCTTAGAAGGCAGCAACGTGAACGTCATCCGCGAGATGACGGACATGATCGCGGCCACGCGCACATTTGAGAGTACGCAGAAGGCTATTCAGGCCTACGACCAGATGGCTGGCAAAGTCGTTAACGAAGTTCCGAAATTGAATCAGGGCTAGAGGAGTAACTAGATGATTAAGTCGCTTTCGACGGCCGCTACCGGCATGCAGGCTCAGCAGACGAACATGGACGTCATCGCCAACAACTTGGCGAACGTCTCCACGACGGGCTTTAAGAAGTCGCGCGCCGAATTCGAAGATCTCATGTACCAGACTCTAAAAGAGCCGGGCGCCGTTTCGGGTATGAATGCGATTTCACCCACCGGTGTGCAAACCGGACTCGGTGTTCGCACAGCCGCGATTCAAAAAGACTTTGATATCGGAGCCGGCAAGATCACCAAAAACCCGCTCGACGTGCAGATCGAAGGTGCCGGATTTTTCCCGGTGCAATTGCCAGATGGTCAAATCGGTTACACGCGTGATGGCCAGTTCAAAAAAGATCCTCAAGGCCGCATGGTCGACAAAAATGGAAACCCTCTTCAGCCGGAAATCGTTATTCCGCAAAACGCTCAAGGTATCGATATCGCCCCAAGCGGACAGGTTTCGGTGACAGTCGGCAACAACATGGTTCCGCAGCCAATCGGTCAGATTCAGATCGTGAACTTCGTGAATCCGGCGGGCCTCAGAGCGATGGGAAAAAACGTTTTCATGCCCACCGGATCGAGCGGACTTCCTGTGCAAGGGACGCCTGGACTCAATGGTTTGGGTGAACTCGCTCAGGGGCAGGTCGAGTCGTCGAACGTCAACATCGTCGATGAGATGGTGAACATGATCACGGCTCAACGCGCGTACGAGACTAATTCGAAAGTGATCCAAGCTTCGGATCAGATGCTTCAGTCTGTGAATCAACTTCGTTAAGGATAAGATGACTGCCGTTCTTCAGGCCCTTTTTCTTATGCTCACGATTCTCGCGGCCGGTTCGGCGATGGCTGAGTCGCGCGAATCCAAGTCCGTGATGATCGCCGTGCGACCCGCTGTTCAGCTTTCTTCCGCTGAAGGTTTAAGTCGCGAACTGAGTCTGGCTGAACTTGTTGATCTCAAAGCTGTTCGCGAACAAGACCGCGCCGAAGTCGAGCGCCACCTGCGTCAGGTGGCGTTGACGGATCGTCCGGCGGTTGGTGAAGAGCGTTTGTTCACTCAAGAGGGGCTTGAGCCTATCGTGGCGGAAGCCGAACGGCGTTTGGCGGCCGCCGGTTTTTCCAGTGACTGGAAAGTGCCTCGTCGATCGCGTGTGTTTCGTAATTCGTCATTCACGGCAAACGAAATTGAAAGAGCCTTACGTGCCGAGCTGCAAAAGAAATGTGAGGACTGCGAGGTTCAAATCCGTTCGCTCGAATTGCCGGCAGAAGCCAAGCGTTTGATTCGCATTCAGGCGGATGCCGGAGAGGCTCAACACGTTCGTGATTGGACGATCGTAAGTCGCAACGAAAGACCTCGAGGAAGTTTCGCGTGGCCGCTTAAGATTGATCTCACCAACGGCACGCGGCGCTCTATGATGATTTCCGGTACGGTTGAGTTCTATAGAACGGTGCCGGTACTTACGCGTGCCGTGCAGGGTGGCGAGAAAATCAGTCCGGAAGATCGGCGCATGGAACGTCGAAATGTGAGTTTCGCAAGCGACGAACCCGCTACCTCGAGCGACTTGGATATTGGGGTCGCCGCTCGCAATTTTTCTTCGGGTGAGCCGGTTTGGAGATCTTCGTTGCGAAAAGAGCAAGTGGTTCGCTACGGCGACATCGTTCGCGTGCAAGCCGGTGATGAGGCGTTCACGATCACGGCTGAAGGTGTTGCGCTTTCGGCGGCGGCCATCGGCGAAACCGTTCAGGTCCGGGTTGGTAAATTGAAGAAGCAGATATCAGGTGTATTAAAGGAGAGAGGCCTTGTTGAAATTCGCTAAACTCATTTCGATAAGTGTCTTGATAGCGGCAAGTGGCCTTGTCGGCTGTTCCAGCCTGCAGCGGGCTGTGAAGGGCGAGCAACCAAAAGTGACGCGCTATTCGGATCGCGACAACCTGCCGTTCGAGTCGGATCGCAAGTATCGGCGCATGAACCGCAATCGTTTCGAGGAAGAGGCGGAAGTCGGTGCGCAAGCCGGTTCGCTCTGGGTGATGGAAGGTCAAGGTGCCTATCTCTTTGCGCAAAATCAAACGCGCATGATGGGTGATCTTCTAAATGTGCGTGTCGAAGGTAGTCCCAAACAGCAGCTCAGCAGCAAGGTGCGCGTGATTTCAAAACTCCTCGAGCGGTTGGAAGCACCTCGCACAACGGGCGCGCAAGCGGTTCGCGGACCGGCGGCGACTGGCGCGGCGAACCCAGCGACTCCACCGGCAGCCGGCGACGGCGCGGCCGCCGGAGTTGGCGCCGACGCGCAGTCGACGCAAGTCGCAGGTAACGAAAAGGCCGGTACGTTTGATCCAAAAGATCCGATCTCGACGATTCAAACGGTGCCCACGCGCATTGTTGAACAGCTCAAAGACGGCAGTTACCGCGTGAAGGGCGTACAGCCCTTCATGATCGGTCGTCGTGAGTATCGCGTGATCGTCACGGGTGTTGTTCGCCAAGAGGACTTCGATGACAACGGCATCGACGCCTCCAAACTTCTTGATTCGCAATTCGATATCGTGAGTTCTCGGAAAGGATCGACGCTATGACAATCGGTCAAACGGCATTTCGTGTCGTGCTTTTGCAGCTGGGTCTTCTTGGTTTTGCGGCCCTGCTCTCGATCTTCCTTGTGTTGCCTAAGGCTGAGGCGGCTCGTATCAAGGACATCGCCAACGTGCGCGGCGTACGCGACAACCAATTGATCGGTTACGGAGTCGTTGTAGGTCTTAAGGGAACGGGCGACTCGAAAGCGGAGTTTACCAACAAGTCGATCCTTCGCATGCTCGATAAGCTTGGAATGAAAGTCGAAGACAAAGAGGTCGCGTCGAAGAACGTGGCCGCTGTCATTATCACGGCATCGCTTCCGCCTTTTGCACGCGCGGGAAATAAAATCGATATCACGGTGAACTCAATCGGGGACGCGACCTCGCTGGCTGGTGGTACGCTGATTCAATCCCCACTGCGTGCCGCAGATCAGAACACCTACGCCGTGGCGCAGGGGTCACTGCTAATTGGGACGGGTGCTGACAGCCATTCGACCGCCGGTCGAATTCCAAACGGCGCCATCATTGAGCGCGATGTCGCCGAAGATTTCACGTCGCGGAAAATGTTTCGTTTGACGCTTCACAATCCAGATTTCACAACGGCGGCTCGCCTTTCGAAGCGAATCAATATGGATCTCTCTGGGAAATATGCGACGGCGAAAGATGCCGGCACCGTCGATATCATCGTGCCGTTTTCCTATGAAGGCCGTGCCGTCGAGCTGCTTGCCACGATCGAGGCTTTAGAAGTGACCCCGGATTCGCGCGCGCGCGTTCTTGTGAATGAAAAGACTGGAACGGTTGTCATTGGTGACACGGTTCGAATTTCTCGAGTCGCCATCAGTCACGGAGATCTCACGGTGAAAGTGGCCGGCAGCAACACCAAATCAAAAGATGGTGACCGGGTCGCTGTTTTTGATTCCGGTACGAGTGTCGGGGACTTGGTGAAGTCACTGAATCAGCTTGGTGTTGCGCCCCGCGATTTGATTACGGTTTTACAGAACATTAAGGCAGCGGGCGCGCTTCAGGGCGAGCTCGAAATTCTTTAACCGCGGGGAGCGAGTCCGGTGTCGATGAAGTGTAAGGCCCGTCAATCGGCCAGAAATGGTGGAGAGACACGCAAGACCGGACTGGCCTCGACCGCGAAAGTGTTTCGAATTGAAGCAGAGGATCATAAAATAAAAGAACGGGGTGCAACATGGATGTGGCACCTCTGGGGTACGGTGGGTTGGAGTTCGTTCAACCAAGGATGGTTTAAGAGCAGAGCCGTTTCGAGCAGGGAACAGGGGCATAGAGTCAGTGCGCTAGGAAAGGCGACTTCTTTAGGCTTTATCTGTGAAAAGCGCAGGATGCGCATCGCTCTCCGATCCACCTACCCATTTTTTTTCGGCCTCACTTTCGTAGGCCTTCAAATCTTCCACCTCAATACGAGTCTTGCGGAAACAGAAGTTCCCAAACAGGCATCGATGGAGCAAGCCAAGGCGACTCCTGTCGTGCGCGATCAGCGTGTGCTTGATGCGGCTCGCATGTACGAAAAGTATTTTCTCAATCAAATGGTAAAAGCCATGCGCGGAACGGTTTCGTATTCCGATTTGCAAAAGCCCTCTATGGGAGAAGAGATCTACCGCGATCAATTGGACGATCAGTACGTCGATTCGTGGACGGAGTCCGGCGGGATTGGTTTGGCGGATATGATTCATGACGAGCTTATGGGAAAAGCTGAAATGGCAAAGCGACGCCAAGAGGCCTATCGGCAAGCTCGCGCTCAGGGGAAGCAGGCACGAACTCCAATAGCCCTTACCGATCGCGATGTGTTGCATGTTCGACGCCTTCCCGGTTTGGCGTCGTCTGGTTTGGGGGCGGCGAAGGCCGGCACCGAGACAGTTTTGGTGAGTTTAGCAAAAACCCGACAGGCGAAAGCCGATGGTCCAGAAGCCGTGCGCCTGCCCTGGGATGCGACCGTGGACAATGTGAAGTCTGAGGGTGGAAAAGTGCTGCTTGGTCTCGTGGTTGCAGGACCTCGTAAAGTGGAGATGGCGTTTGACGGTGTAACGGCCGACGTGACCTCTGGGCAGGCCTTGAGAGCCGGTCAGATCGTCGGTCACTTGTCTCCTCAAGCCAGAGGTATTTTGATTCGGCAGGAGATCGCAAACCTTCGGCCAGAGCGGGAAAGAGACGAGACACCGACCAAGGTCCAGGAGCCTATAAATTCGAATTCTGGTCTTTAGGTCTCGTGGAAAACCGTCTCAATGTGATACACTTTAGAAGAGTCAATGACCGCGGAGGATGACATGAAAGTCTCAAATTCGGGCCCGGGAAATCTCGCAGGAGCTGGAGCAGCGTCAAACACGACAGCCGCTTCGGGAGCAAAAGAGGTTTCAAAAAATTCGCGCTCGGCCGCAGCCGAAGCACTAGGTGCCTCAGTTGGAAACTCCGCGAAAGTGGATCTCTCGGCGCGTGCGCAAGAGATGAAACGCGCAAAAGAACTCGCGACTCCAAGCAATGGCGTGGATGATGCGAAGGTTGCCCGTCTTCAGGCTTTGATCGACAGCGGGCAATACAAAGTTGACGCTCGCGCGATTGCCGATAAGCTCGTCGATGAACAAATGAAAATGAACGAGTAATCGTTTGGCGTTTCGTTAGTTAAAGAGATGTTTGATACAAGACGCTGATTACTGCTACGTGGAACAGTGCCTCTCAAGGAAGAAAGGCGAAAGTGACTCAAGACACTAGTAAAATCGATTCTGGCAAAACCGATTCAAGCAAACCAGATACTTATCGCGAACTCGTCTCTTGCTTGGAAGACTTGGTGAAGATCTATCGATCTCTCCTGGAAGTCGTTCGTCGCGAAAAAGAAATTCTTGTCGAAAGCCGTCTCGACGAACTCAACGAAAACAATAAAACCAAGGACGCCTTGCTGGTGAGGATCCGAACTCTCGAGAACAGCCGCACGAAACTCGCGCGCGATCTCGCGGTGTTGACATCGTCGGATGTGGATCAACCTCGTCTTTTGGAAATCGCGGCGAATCTCCCAGTGGATCGTGGAGATCGTTTGCGCAATATGCATTCGGTATTGGAACTTCTCGTTCGTCGTGTGTCGGAAGTGAACAAACAAAACGAAGAGCTGGTACAGTCGGCTTTGCGTTCGATTACAGGAGCGATGGAGGCCATTAAAGACGGCCTTCAGCCGGCTTCGACTTATGAGAAAAAAGGCTCTATGGCTTCGGGGAAAACTGAAGGTGGGGCGCTGGTCAGCAGAGAGGCCTAAGGCACGCCTTTGGCGTAGGGGTTCTTTGTGAAGCTAGCACGGTCGCAGGATGCGATCGACTTAACAGACAAGGACGTCGGGATGTTGGTGAAACATGTCTAAGATCCATGGAATGATGGATATTGGAAAACGGTCGATGATGAATAGTCAGACCGCGCTCCAGACGTCAGGACATAACATCGCCAGCAAAAACGTCGACGGCTTCTCCCGTCAGCGTGTCGAAATTCAAACCAATGTTCCAGTGGGCCAAGGTAAAACTCGATACGGCATGGGGGCACGCACGGCCGCCGTTACCCGAGTTAATAACCCGTTCCTTGAACGTCAAATCGGCAATGAACGTTCGCTCGCGGGCTTTCACGATGGCAAAGCCGAGGGCATGGGCCGCGTCGAGCAGGTTTATAACGAACAACAGAACAAGGGTTTGAACCAGTTCATGGCGGACTTTTTTAGTTCCGTCCAAGAGATGGCCAATAACCCCGAGAGTCTTGCGACGCGTACACAGGTGCGTGAGTCGGCGGACTTCTTAACCAAAGATTTCAAGCGCGTGCATTCGCAGCTTCGCGACATCACGCGCGATCTCGACCAGCAGATCATCAGTCAGTTGGAAGAGGTCAACGAGATGGCCAAAGAGATCGCGACTTTGAACGAAAAGGTTCAACAAGTGGAGCTCTCTGGCGGTCACGCCAATGATGAGCGCGATCGTCGCGATCTTTTGATCAAGCAGATTGGCGATCGTATCAATATCCGCTGGGCCGAGGGCAAAGACTCGACGGTGACGATCACAGCCGGCAATACGGCGGTCTTGGTTGCGGGCTACGATGCAAAACGCCTCGAAGCCAGCGGCACGCCGGAAAAAGGCAGCAAGGGCGAAGGCAACGTCGACATTTTTTATCTCAATAGCGAGCGTGCGACACCGGTTGCCGTCACGGAGCAAGTCGTCGGTGGGAAAATCGGTGGTCTTCTCGATGTTCGCGACAAGGTGATTTCGGATCTCATGGGCGATCTCGACAAGATGGCTTACTCGTTTGCGGCGACGATGAACGAGGTCCATCGTCAAGGTTACGACGCCTACAGTCGCACGAATCTCGACTTCTTCGAGCTGCCTACGGATGTGAAGCATGCCTCGGCCAATCTCAAGGTCAACCGGGGCATTATGGACGACGTCGGACGAATTGCCACAGGCGGGCAGATGGCGGCGCCTGGGGATAATCGCGTAGCGCTTCAGATGGCTCGTTTGCAGCAGGACAAGGTGATGGGCGGCGATAGCACGCTTGACGAGTTCTACAACAGCATCGTCGGCAAGGTCGGTATTCACGCCAAACGCGCGGAAACGGCAAGCGAAACCCAGCGCGATATCGTGAAGCAGCTTTCGAATATTCGAGAGAGCATCAGTGGCGTGAGTCTTGATGAAGAGGCGACGAAGTTGATCGAACATCAAAAGGCGTTCGATGCAAGCGCGCGTTTGATTCGTACCGCCGATGAAATGTTCGATACGGTTTTGAACTTAAAACGACTTTAGATATTAAACGCCTGGTGGCGTTGAATTGATCGAAGGATGATATGCGGATCGCGGACAAAATGAATTTCGACCAAGTGAACTCCGGTTTGCAAAAAAACCGCGGTGAGCTTTCGGAATTGCAGAATCAAGCCGCGACTCAGAAGCGGGTCAACAAGCCAAGCGACGATCCGCTTGCGACCACGCGCGTACTTTCGGCTCGCACCAATATTCATGCGAGCCAGCAGTACATCAAGAATATCAATCAGGCGAAGACGTTCCTCGAGTATTCCGATCAATCGCTCGCCGAACTGACCGAGATTCTCACGCGCGCAAAAGAGCTTGCGATTTCTCAGGCCTCGGATGGCGGAGCGAACGCGGGATCGCGTGCCGTGACGGCAACTGAGGTTGAACAGCTGGTCGGGCAAACGGTTCAGGTTGGAAACCGAAAGCTGGGTGATCGTTTTCTTTTTGGCGGCTATCGCACGACGGAGGCACCGTTTGATCCGCAAGGCGGGTACCGAGGCGACGCCGGCGAAATGAAGGTCGCGATCAACAAAGAAGCTGACGTTTCGGTCAATGTCCCTGGCAGTCGGGTGTTTTTAGGCCTGGGTATTCGCGGAAAATCACCCGCTGTGTCACCGAATGCTCCGGAAGGGGTATCGCCTAATAATCAAGCTACTATTCGGGGGCCTGCGGGTGAGAATGTGGCCCAAGCTGCTCCAAGTCAGCTTTCAGCGACATGGCGTAACAGCGGGACAAATGTCTTCTCCGTTTTGCAGGATCTCGAGGTGAGTTTGCGCACCAATTTCAAAGAGGGTGTTCAAGACTCGCTTGATAGGCTGGACGAGGCTTTGGCGCAGGTTGTACTGGCGCGTTCGGAAGTGGGTTCGCGGCTTGCGACGCTAAACAGCGCGACCGAGAACTTGACCAAGGGAGTGGTAGATTCCAAGGCGCTTGCGTCGAGTCTGGAAGACGTCGACACCTTCGAACTCGTCTCGAATCTTACGAAATCTGAAAGTACCTTAAAAGCGTCTCTCGATTCGTCGAGTAAACTCATACAACCTAGCCTTCTTGACTTCCTTCGATAGCAAAAGTAGCTAAAGCGGCGCTCTTTTTCTTCCGTTAAGGAGAACGAAGAACGTTGTACCGGACACTTTGACCAGGACGTTGAAGGAGAACCGAATGCTGGTGCTTACCAGAAAACTCGGCGAATCAATTGCGATCGATGACCATATTAAAATCCGTGTTGTCCAAATCAAGGGCAAGCAGGTTCGACTGGGGATCGAAGCACCGAAAGATACTAAAATCCACCGCGAGGAAGTTTACCTTGCGATTCAGAGCCAAAACACCGAGTCGGTGAATACGACGAGCGAGTCCACTCGCGCCGTCGCCAAGCTGCTTAAGCCCTAGCGGACTCCGTGCAGGCACCCTCCATGAGGCAGGGCTCGCCAGCGTACTGCTTTCGATGCAGCGAGGACGAGAGCGCCCAAAGCGCGAGGCTCTTCCGAGACGAAAGGTTGGGATAGGGTGTTGCTTGCTCGAGTACGCGTTGGTCGCGGCGGTGTGTTATGCGCCGCGCGGGCTTATCCACATTGTTTTTCATCCCTTTCGCACAGACTTCTCCACTTTGACTGAATTTTTTCTTGCGTAAGGGAAAATCAGGTCACTACGCTTAAGTTTGAGGGTCGGGTTCAAAATTTCGAGACGATGGTCCATACCATTCACCGAAATGAGAGTCCGAGGTGTCAGTTGGATGTCGGGCATTTTTGCACGACAGCGGACGACGCTAAAAATGGGCGGAGGGCGTAAGTGGCAGCCATACAAATTCAGACTTCGCGATTCGGAATCGTTCAGTGTGCGGAAGAGGACTTGATCCTGTTCCCAGAGGGGATTCTTGGATTCGCGGATCTTCGAAGATTTGTTCTAGTCGACGATCCGTCGGATGAGATCTTCGCATGGCTCCAGAGCTGTGAAATTCCACAGATCGCATTCCCAGTTCTTGAACCAGAGCTTTTCACGGCGAACTATCAGCTCAACCTCACAAAACATGATCTCGAGAGCCTCGAACTCAAAACGGCGACTGGTGTTCGCTCGTTTGCAATCATCACGGTTCCGGAAGATCCAACTCAGATGACGGCGAATCTCAAAGCGCCAGTCGTGATCAACGTCGCAAAACGCATGGCTCGCCAGATCGTTCTTCAAGATAACAACCTCGCCATTCGCGAGCCGATCTTTGCGAAGCTGCAAAGCCGCGTGGTTCAAAACCCGCAGACGTCTATCAAGACTCAAGCTTCCGACTGGGGCGTCGCCGTACGTCTCCCAGAACCCACCGCCTAAAGGTACCGCCTTGTTTTTTGAGTTTTTTGATTTGCGGTGCGTAAATTGATCGGAACGAGAGGGCTTTTAGGCCCTCTTTTTCTTTTACATGTCGTGAGTGAGATTCCAGAAGAGCGACGCCGAGACCAAGGCCGAGACTGGTTTGTGGGAGCAAGACTCAACCTGAGACGGCGCTTAACCGATAAAGTCCATAGCCAGTAAGGCGCTTTTCCGAGGGAGGCCAGGACGGTGCCCGCCAAGGAAGGGTTTTGGACATGGTTCAATTCTGTTTGCGAGGGATCGCGATAGCCGCAGTCTTGTTTGCGGCGTCACATGTGAACGCACAAGAACAAACACGCGAGCGTTCGACACGTGATGAAGTTCCCGCAATTTTTGATGTGCGCAAGTCGCTCCCGATGGAGCCGACGGAAAAAGCGTATCACGATTTTTATATCAATGCGGGTTCGGAAGCGGGCTTCAAGCGCGGCCAGTATCTTCCGATTCGCCGATCGCTTCCGGTGCATGACCCGATTCAGAACAAACAACAAGCCGTGCTGACGGTACCAGTTGGAAACGTCGTCGTGATTCACGTCGATCGAGGACTGACCGTCGCACGTTTGGTGCAAGAACTGGGGAACGAGGACCGTCCGACGCTGGAGTTCGAAGCGATCATGATCGGTGATCAGGTCGACATGAAGGGCATCACGACGACGCCACCCAAAGAGGCCGGAAAAAAGAAGACGACTCAAGCGCCAGCGACAGCGGCGGAAGTTGCCGAGGCTTCAGCGGTTCCTGCGGAGGTTGTGAGTCTGCCAGAGCAACAATCGGCTGCGCCAGCTCAAGTCGGCCCACCAAAGGTGGACACGAGCGGAGTTAAAGCGCAGGGGACAGAGTCGAAGCCCGACTCACAAAGAGTGACTCAGCCTCTTCCTCCACCGACGGCCTCGTGAGGGCTCGGCGGAGCCTCGATTTGATTTCCGCCCTCCATTTATAGCGACAACGCATAATGGCACTCCGTGTTCAGGATTGAACACGGAGACTGTCGTTTCGTATCGTTACGATGGTGTCGCAGTTACGGGGAGGGGAAGTCGTGGATCAGAAAAGACGTTGGGTTTTAGTTCTGGTTTTTGTCGGTTTAGTTGGATTCATTCTGGCCGAGCCCTATCTTAAGCCGAAAAATCCTGACCAAGCGCTTTCTCCAGAAGACGCCGAGATGACGAGTTTGGATTACGACTTTCGCAAACGCGGATTTCGAATCGAGATGGATTCCCGGATCGCCGTCGACGGCAAACGCATTTGTTTTCGCTATGCGGATCGCGGAGCCCCGAATCGCTGTGCCGCTATCCAAAACTGTCAAGATACGGCGTTGAAGGATCTCGAGAAGCGATTCCGCGCATCCAAGGACACCAATCCTGACCAGGCTGTGCAGGACTTGGTGGACAAGGCATACATCTTGGCGTTCAAAGAAAAAACTCTCGTTGAGGCGGAGAAAGCATTCGAGACCGCCTACCAGTACGCACAAAAACACGGTCACGCACGAGCTTTGGAAATTCTGGCGATGAAAGGGGTTGTGCAGCTGCGCTTGGGAGAGATCACGAACTGTATCAAGAATCATAACGGCGACAGCTGTATCTTTCCGCTTTCCGAGCGAGCACGTCATATCGACAAAAACGGCTCGCGCGCGGCTTTGGCGACGTTCTACAAATACCTTGAAGCCGTTCCGAACGATGATCACATCCAGTGGTTGGTCAACATTCTTCACATGACACTGGGGACGTACCCTAACGAGGTGCCGGCGAAATACTTGGTACCGTTGGACAAAATCGCTGCTGAAAAAGCGTTCCCAGCATTTCAAAACGTTACCGATGAAATCGGAATTCGCGAACAGGCCAATTTCGGCGGAGTGGCTGTCGACGATTTCAATGGTGATGGCTACCCGGATATCATATTCGGTTCATTGAACCAGTGTGAGTCGGTTAAATATTTCCAGTATGACCCGAAACAACATCTCTTTGTGAATCGCACCAAGGAAGCGGGGCTCGCAACTCAGCTAGGGGCCGGGCTTGTGTTGAGCGCGGATTACGACAACGATGGGGATCTGGATCTCTTCATCACGCGCGGTGCTTGGCATCCGGGCGGCGGGGACTATCCGACGCAAGGTGGATTTGTTTACAACACGCTGATGGAAAACGTCGGGGGCGGAAAGTTTGTCGACCGCACGGTTGAGTTAGGCTTGCGGACAACGCCGAACAGCACGCTTTCGGCGAACTGGGGAGATATCGACAGCGACGGGTTGTTGGATCTGTTTGTCTCCAATGAATCTTCGGACTCGGAGATTTTTCTCAATCGAAAGACTCATTTCGAAAACTTCACGAAACAGTCGGGGGTGGTCAATCGAGCGATTGGCAAAGGCAGTATCCTGGCGGATCTCGACAATGACGGAAATTTAGATCTCATCTTTTCAAACTACGCCGGACCCAACCGGATATTTTATGGTGATGGCTCGGGTCGTTTTAAACTTTCCGAGAAGCAACCCTTGATCAAGGCGCCGGAATACGGGTTTCCGACAGCGGTCTTTGATTACGACAATGACGGTTATCAAGACATTTTCTTTGCGGCTTTTGCTCCCGACATCGACAACTTCGCGAAATGGCTAAAGGGGCTTCCCAACAAGGGCGAGATTCAGCGGATGTACCGAAATAATGGCAAGCGAGTGTTTGAGGATGTGAGCCAGAAGGTTCATCTCGATAAGATGAGTCTTGTGATGTCGGTCAATTTCGGTGACGTCGACAACGACGGCTTCAAAGATATTTATGTCGGAACAGGCGCCAATAGTTTGGGAGATCTTGAGCCCAATCATCTCTACGTCAACTCTTCGGAGGGGCGGTTTTATAACGTGACGTCGAATGCGCGAGTGGGTTCTTTGCAGAAGGGGCATGGAATTTCATTCGCGGATTTGGACGGAGATGGGTTCTCTGAGATCGTTTTGCAACAGGGTGGTTCCTCGCATGGCGACCGGTATTTCCCAGCGGTTTTTAAGAATCCGGGGTTTGCCGACAATCGCTATGTCCAAATCGAGTTATTAGGCACGAAGGCCAATCGGCGAGGGCTGCATTCTCGGTTGATCGCAACCGTGAAAATGGAAGATGGTCGAGTCGCGAAGTTCTACAATTGGCATGGGGCCTCTGGAAGCTTTGGGACGAATCCAAGCACTTCCACCATTGGGCTAGGAAAAGCCAAGGAACTCTTGTCTCTTGAGATCGAGTGGCAGGGATCGGGAACGCGGCAGACTGTACGCGATCTTGCTCTTAACAAGCGATACCGAATCACAGAGGGGCAGGCGAAGCCTGAAGAGCTTGAGATTGCGACGGTGCCGCTCACGGGTTCTTCATCGACTGATTCTCACAAAGGCCACGGCGTCCACTGAGAACTTTAGAGTAGGCGTTGGATCATGGGTTGTTTTTGATAAAGCCGACGAGGAAATCGGCAATTAGCGCGGCTCCTGTTGAGCTCGGATGACGATCTTTCTCATAATATAAGACCTGAAAGTTGCCTCCAGGTGGAAACTCAACATGAGGCGGTACCAGGCATCGAACAAGTAGCTGGTCGCATGCTTGTCGAAATGCGACCAGATTTTTTGAAATTCTGTCATCGTGATATTCGAACTCCGTTGGGGCATAAACGGTAAAGACGTTGGCTTTAGAGCCCAGCTCGGTTTGAATCTGTTTCGAGTATCGAAGCGCGTCTCCGAACTCATCGACGGAAAACAACATCTTGTCGAAATCTATCGGGTAATCATAGATGGCGTTTCGGTAGCCAATCCACTTAAACAGCAGAGGCTGCAAGACGGTCAGTAAAGCCGAATAGTCCTCGAGCTGCCTGGTTTTTGATTTTTTCAAAAGTGAAACAGACAGTGGTGTATTGAGCGGCGAATCGAGGCGTTCACCAAAGATCGGCTTCGGATATCCGCCTGGAAAAAAAGGTGAATTCAAGAAGCGAATGTCTTGGTAAGGGACAAGAAACACGAATACCGAGTCGACGTTGTGTTTAGGCAGATGTCTGCGGGCTTGCAGAAGGTATTGCGCGGGCGTGTAGCCGCTGACACCGAGGTTTAATACACGCTTTCCGCTTGCTCGCAGAGATTCGTCGAGTATGGCCGGAAAGCTCTTTTTGTAAGGCACATAGTAGCTTTCAACGTAGCTATTGCCGATCAGGACAATCTTAGGCGCCTCGGGAGTGATTTGACCGTTACGGTTTTCGAATGTCGCCGGTAGTCCATCTTTGTCGTAGTAATTGTAGTGAATGTATTCTGGACTCGAGCGAAGAAACGAGGAATGAGGACGAGTCGCCCAGCCGAGTTCGGGATCAAACTGGTAGGGGTTTAGGCGATGAACAATGCTGAGTCCCGGCTCGACGCCAAGTAGACGAAGGCCACCTTCCGCAATCAAGATGCCCGAAGAAAAAATGAGCACCGCTACCGGCAGTAGTCGCCATTTGGCCCGGCTCAACTGTGACTCGTTTCTAAGTAAGAGGTGATCGCGTTTATGGAGAATACTTCTGAAAGCAAAAAATGCTCGAGATCAAATTGTTTGCCGGACTTCTGAGCGATTGCCTGAACCAACTTTGCATAATCTAGAAAGCTCAGCGAATCGATAAAGCCTCGAAACAGATTGTCGTCATCGCTCAGGCTTTCAGGCGGAATGTCGAATCTTCTGCAGATCTCGTCGCGAATTGTTTGCTTTTCCACGCCCAAAGCTAGCCCTTTCCTGTCTGGAAAACCGTCTTTGCAACCAGATCTCTTTTCTTCTTTCCTGACGGTGTAGTTGGAATGGAGTCGGCGAGAATGACTTTTTGGATTGAGAGACCCTTTGGAAGGACCGTCTTTAACTGACGTTTGAAAGCTGAAAGTTCGAATTGTGTTTGCGGCACAACCAATAGACCAACCTGTTCTTCGTCGTTTTTATCCAGAAAGCAGACTGCGCAAACGTCCTTTGCTGCACCAGTCGTGAGGATCGCCTCGTCAATTTGATTCAGATGAAATAAAACCCCGTTTACTTTCGCTATCTCTTTGATTCTCCCGCTCAGATAGTAGTAGCGCTGGCCTTGGAAGGTCCGGAAATAGCCCAGATCTCCCGTGTGAAAGTAGCCGCTGCGAAAACTGTTTTCCGTTTCGGTCGGCGATTCGAAATACCCCTGCATCACATTCCAGCCACGAATAGCGATCTCGCCTTCGGTATTGTCCGAGTCAATGGGCCTATCTTTCGAATCAAGGACAAAAACGTTGTTTCCCCAAACGGCTGTTCCAATCGTCGTGCGTTCGTCGGCGGCGATGAGTTCAGAGTACTGTTTTTCGCTGAGGTCAGTTGGGACAGTGGTCGAAAAGTTCACTGTTTCCGAGAGTCCGTAGGCCTGGATGATTCGAATTCCAAATCGCTGTATGAATCGCAGTTGAGTTTGTTTGCCAAGATGGGTCGCGGCGGTGACGAAGTATTTCAGCGATTTTGGAATCTCTGTTTTACGAGGATCCTCTTCCAGCAGCCGTATGATTGGAGGGATGGCGCTTACAATGTGCGGCCTGGTTTTATTTACGGTTTCCCAGAATCGAGGAAGAAAAAAACGATAGTTTAAGATGACGGTATTGCCCGCCACGAGGGAGGTAAGAAAAGAGAATGAGAAAGCATTCACGTGAAATACAGGGAGAATACAGAAATGGCGAGTATTGGGGTCGATCGAATGCGCTTTAATTGTGGCAATCGAATTGGCAAGAAGGGCGTGGAAGTTTTGCGCGATTCCTTTCGAGCGACCAGTTGTTCCTGAAGAGCTGAAGATAACGAGAGGTTGCTCTTGTTTGAGTGATGGTGGCAGCTCCAGAGCGCTGGCAGTACTCAGCTCTTCTAAAGGTCTTGATTTGACGGTTTGTCTGAAGACGTTCAGGGACACGTGGCCAGTGTTTGCGACCACGGCGTCACATTTGAGTTTAGACGAGACTTCTTGGTAGTAGCTGCGATCTTGATTGGGATCCAGCGGAATCAGTGGATAGCCCAAGAGCATGACGGCCGAGTACCAAATCAATGCTTCCGGAGAGTTTTCGAGGACGACCGCAATTTTCGAGCTGTTGTCGAGCTGGAATGACTGCTTTAACTCTTTTGAGCAACCTAATGCGAGTTTGCAGAAGTCTTGGAACGTCAGCGTTGATTTTTCGACACCGTCGACATGGTATTCAATAAAGACATCGGGGTTGTCACAGTGAAGCCGAATCAAGTCGCGAAATTCCGAATATCGCATTTCGGTCTGGTCCATCTCAGATCCGTTAAACAGCCGAAGCGAACTCATATTTTTTTTCCGTTCACCCAGGTGCGATTGATCATGGGGTGATTGGAGTTTGTTGGGCCCCAGTCGCTATCCGGGTGAAAGGCAATCACATCCATCGACTCCGTCTCGGTGGAGAAGCTGTGCATAATATTTTTGGGAATGACAAAAACATCGCCCGTGTTCAGCTGAGTTGAGGCCTTGTTCTCTTGATGGCATACGCCGGAGCCGCGAGTAATGATTCCGAATCTGAAGCTCGGGTGATAGTGGCTTGTTTGGTTGGTTTGCGGGGGGAAGTGAAGCAGATTGAGGCAAGGTTCGCCAAGCAAGACCGGCGCCAGGAGTAGAGTGTCACTGCAGTTGTCGATGTAGCGGAGTCTGCCGACCTCCTCGATGGGCCCACCTACCGTGTCTAGAACTTTGTGTTCGGCGGGGGTATGGACGAACACGAGAAAAGTATTCGGATGTAGCTTGACGGAGAAGGGCGCCTTTCTCGAGAGGTAGTGTCGGGCTCCCACGCGAACATGAGAGTTTTCGCCGTCAAGTTCCACAGTGCCTTCTTGTACGTAGAAGAAGAGCGAACCCGAATCAAACCTATGAACTTTTGAAGAAACGGTGAAAATCGCGTGAAGCTGAAAACTGTCCAGCGAAAGTTCGAAAGGCGTTTGAACAATATGTTTTTTCGCGAGGTTAAGAATATCGGAGTGATGATTCGGCATGGTTAAGAATAGTGAAGGACCCTAGGCTTACAAAGTCAATATTGCATATAAAAGACAGGCTGCTTTGAAGGGCTTGAATAAAGAAGCGCCATCACGATCAACAGCAGATAGAACAGAGCCTGATATCGCCAATTTTTTTCCGCGAGACTTGTGTACAAGTCTTCATTTGCTTCGGAAGTCCGGCGAAACAGTAGAAATTCGAATGCCAATACGAATAATACGGGTGGTGCAACGACATTGAGAAGATGCCAATCCTCACCAAGCGAATTGGACTGAGCGAGAATGAAGCTCAGGTCAAAATAAGACTTCAGTTGTTCTAGGTTCTCGGCCTTGTAAAACACCATCAAAAGCGCGGCGCAGTTGAATACACCAAAGGCCTTAGCCGCCGACACCAGAGACGAAGGTTTTCGTTTGCGCGCTCCTTCCGCCGGGTTCAGAATCTTGAAGCCGCAAATCAAGGCAGCCCAGGCTAGGCCCCACAAGAGGTAGTTTAGATTGGCTCCGTGCCATAGGCCCATAATCGGAAACACAATGAAGACCGAAAGATAGGGATTTTGCACCTTCAGCAAAAGCGGCAGGTAAAAATATCTTCGGATCCAAGCTCCGAGCGAGATGTGCCAGCGCTCCCAGAAATCGCTGGGTGATTGTGCAAACAGCGGGAGATTGAAGTTCACTGCGAGTCGAACACCGAAGAGAAGCGCGAGACCCCGTGCCATGTCGCTGTAGCCCGAAAAGTCGCAATAAATTCGTATCAAGAAGTAGATCAGGGTGAGGTGCTTGATAACGAGTGAAGTTTGCGGATTCACCTCGAAGTGTGAAAGCACGTGCGCGATGTTGTCGGCAACAACGAATTTTTTGAAGTACCCATAAGAGAAGAGGTAAAATGCTTTGCGAATTTCGACGTCCGAGAACTTGTTGGCCGGGTGTGAAATACCATGAAGCTGCGGTATAAGATCGGCTGCCCGTCCGATTGGACCTGCGATGATCTGCGGAAAAAAACTCACAAACAGCGCAAACTTCGAAAAGTCTCTTTCCGCGACGGTCTGTCGCCGTGAGACATCGAGAACGTATCCGATGCATTGGAGGGTGAAGAACGAAACTCCCAGTGGTAAGAGGATTTGGCGAACATCATAGTCAACGAATAGAGATGCAAACAACCCCAGGTATTTGAAGCCAAACAGGATTCCTATATTGCCTAGCCAACAAAGGCTAACAAGCCAGCGGACGCCCAGTTTGCGTGAGAGATTTTCTTCAATCTGGATTGCTACAAGGAAATTGAAAAGCGTTGAGCCCAGGAGAAGAAGTATGTAACGGGGCTCGTGGCTGGCATAAAAAATATAGCTGCAAAGCAGAAGTAAACTCCTGCGATGCCGCGACGGAAGAATCCAGTAGAGAAAGAGCGTGAAAATCGCGAAGACTGCAAAGCCGAGCGACGAAAAGTCTGTCAAAGAGAAATGCTGGCTCATCTACAGAAGTATCGGCTTGGCTCAAGTTGCGTGACAAGTCGATTTTCCAAGCGGCCGTCTTTGGATGTCGCCGCGCCTAAACACATTCTCGGCGACGTGCTTTCGCGAGCAAATTGGCTAGCGGACCAACTTGACAGTTTACTTTGGCGGAGAATCATGAGGAACTGCCGACGAGATGAGAACACCCTTAAATTCGAAGACATTTGCTATAGGTTTGGTAAAAAATCTCTCGCGCTCATTTGAGGATGAAGTTACGGCTCTACTTTTTGAGTACGGAGCGGAAGGTGTGTCCGAAGATCTACCATTCGTTCAAAAAGACCTGCGCTACGATCCTGAGGTCGTGGAAACCACGGATGTAACGTTGAAAGCCTATTTCACGGAACCGCTCTCGGAAACCAAACGTCTTGAGTTGGAGGGTTTGCTTCGGGGAGTCGAGGCACGCGTCCTGTTCTCGATGACATTGGAAGAGCATCGCGATTGGCTGGAAGAGTGGAAGAAGGGATTCGTTCCGTTTCGTTTTGCCGAACCCTTTTGGGTCGTGCCGAAGTGGTGCGAAGTTCCTCCTGGCGTGGCGGCGTCTCACGTTCTTTTGATGGATCCAGGGATGGCGTTTGGCACTGGAACCCATGAGACGACGAGGCTGGCCGCAGGGCTGATAGTTCCTTGGATGAACAGCACAGGGAGTTCAAAAAACGTGCGTGTGCTAGATGTCGGGACTGGAACTGGGATTCTTGCGCTCATCACCGAACGAATGGGAGCAGCCCACGCAATGGGTCTCGACATCGATCCCGAGGCGCGCAGGACGGCCCGCGAAAATCTTGAGCTCAATGGCTCGACCGGGACCGTGATCGACGACCGCGATTTGGCGGAAGTCGCTCGCGAGTGCAATGCCAAAGGCGAAGCATTTGATCTTACGATTGCGAACATCATCGACGGGGTGTTGTTGGTGTTGGCGCAAGACTTGGCGACCACGGTGAAACCTGGCGGCACGATGATTCTCTCCGGCATTCTTACGGATCGCGAAGATCAGTTTCACCGCGAATTCGCGAAGCTCACCGGGCTTGAGGAGCAGCGCCGCGTACGCGAGGGCGAATGGTGTGCCTCAATTTGGCGGAAGGCTTGAGCTGCGTATGCGTCGATACTGGGTGGAGAGCGAAGATTTTGACAGTCGCGAAGTTGGCGGCCTCGTTCGTTTGACGGGCGATACGCTTCACCATATTCGCGATGTCTGTCGGCAGGATGTGGGAGATCGGTTTGAGGTTCTCGACGATGGCCACGCGTTTTTGGTTGAGGTCGTATCAAGCACGAAGCGTGAGATGCAGGGCTGTATTCGGGAGGTCCGTGAAATCGAACCGCTTCCGTTTCCTCGAGTGCGTCTGGCTCTGGCAATACCGCGCTTCAATGTGTTCGAGGCGGTGCTAGAGAAGATGGTGGAGATGGGGGTTGAGGAGATTCAACCGCTCTTTAGCGACAATTCGTTTTTAAAGACCGATTCGGAAGCCTGGCGCGGCAAAGAGGCGCGCTTTCAAAAGATCATCCAGAGTGCGACTCAGCAGTGCGGGCGCGGTGAAAAGATGCGGTTGATGCCGGCTAAAAAGCTGTCGGAATTCGTTGGCGATCTCAGTTCAGAAATTAACCGTGGGGCCGCTGTTTCGGGTCTCTTTGCCTATGAGGTCGGCAATCTGCCGATCAAAGAGGCGTTACGGCAAGGTGCGCGAAACTCGGCCTCGAGCTCGTCAGAGGAACCAAAGAAGCTGGTTTGGGCTTTTATTGGAGGCGAGGGCGGTTTTTCGCGAGAGG
Source organism: Bdellovibrionota bacterium (assembly GCA_963170185.1). Classification (GTDB taxonomy): domain Bacteria; phylum Bdellovibrionota; class Bdellovibrionia; order Bdellovibrionales; family JAMPXM01. Next base: position 16,335 of record CAUJGS010000106.1, on the reverse strand, counting down.
AAGTTCAGAACTTCGCGACGCTCGGGTTTCCCGCGGTCACGTTGGGGCGGCAGGTTTTACGAGTTGAAACGGCTTGCGTGGCCCTAGTCAGCGTCCTAAAGTACGAGCTGGACTTGATGCGTTGACGGTTTCAGCCGTCACAGATTGCTAGTGAGGGCAGAATGGAATCTGAAATTGGCGATTTTGACTTTAAGCCACTCAATGAAGGCCTTGGCTTTCATCGAAAAGTAAAACCGCTCGAGTCGGAAAACGAGTCGGAGGATTCTTTCTCCTTTTCGGCGATTGGCGCGGGCACGCTCGACGTCACATCTCGTGAGCAATCAAAAGGTCTTCTCAGTTCGGCGGCACCTACAGGCGGCGAAAGTGCATCGGTTCCATCGTTTGGTCTCACGGGCGGAACGACTTCCGGAGCGACATCGGGCCGAGCCAAGCACAACACGAAGAGCGTTTCGGATCTGATCGCGGCGCTTCCGCCTTCACTAGATCTCCTTCTCGACGAAACTTCGAATGGTGCAGTGGGCGCGGCTCCTGCCGCAAACGCTCAGGCAGCCACGTCGGCGGCTGGAGCGGCGAATGGTCGCAAGCGCGCGCCGCTATTTGGTCCGCCTAGCGACGAACTTGCAAAGCCGGGGGCTCCCGCTGCGGCCTCGTTGGCTGCGACAGCCGCACCGACGACGTCGGCTCCGGAAAAGAAAAAAGGCTTCTTAAACCTTCCGCTTGGCCGCAATGACTACGGATTAAAAACAAAGGCAGGTGCTCCGGCGCCTGCGCTTGATGAGAACGTTGCTAAAGCTTTCCCAACGGTGTTCCCACATCTTGGAAGCCTCGCTGGGCAGCCAGCGGCCGCGACTCTTAAGGGAACAGCTCAGGCGACGACTGTCGGCACGAGCACGCAGACAGCCAAGGCGCTCGAGGTCGAGACTGCGACTGGTGAACATGCCATCGCCGCTCACTTTGGTTCGGCTGTTCTTGATACCCTGGTTGCAATCGGGATGGCGTGTTTGTTCTTGGCGGTGGCGCTATCAATTACGGGTGCAAACCTCCTGGCGCTTCTCGAAAACACTCACACAGACGAAGCCATCATGGTTTCGCTGGCGATGTTCTTTATCGGTATGGCGCTGCTCTATGTTTTGGCGGCGCGGACGTGGGTTGGTGCCACGCTTGGCGAATGGTCGTACGAGGTTCGCGTCGGCAATGCTCAGGCGCGTAAGCGTTGGTTTTATCCGATTCAGATTCTCTGGCGCGGGGCTTTGGTTGCTGCGACTGGGTTTGTCCTGATGCCTTTGATTTCCTTGATCGCGGGACGCGATGTTCTTAAGTACCTCACGGGCCTAGAACTTATGTCGGTTGAAGGTACGGCGGAAGCGACTCAGGTCGCGCACGTGGGTCATGCAGCAGAAAATCCAGCTTGATCACAAAACTTTGGCGAAGGCGCTTGAAAGCGCTCGCCAAGGTAAAAAGGTCGTTTTCACCAACGGTTGCTTTGATCTTCTGCACGTGGGGCATATCCGCTATTTGCAAGAAGCCAAGAGCCTCGGGGATCTGCTCGTAGTGGGTCTCAATACGGACGCTAGCGTAAGCAAGCTCAAAGGTCCGTCGCGACCTGTTCAGCACGAGCTTGATCGCGCTGAAATCATGGCGGCCCTTGGTTGCGTGGACTTTGTGACTTTGTTCGGAGAAGAGACTCCGCAGGAGCTGATCGAAGCCGTGAAACCAGACGTCTTGGTGAAGGGCGGAGATTGGGCACCCGAGAAGATCGTCGGTGCTCCGTTTGTCTTGGGCCGCGGCGGAACTGTACGTTCGCTTTCGTTCCAACCGGGCCGTTCGACATCGTCGATCATCGAAAAAATTAAATCGTAACTCGCCTATTAAACCGTCTACTGAACGGTGACGTTGATAGTTTGTGACAGCTTTTCGCCGTACGAGCGATGAGCTCCGTCGGCGAACTGAAGTGTGAGGCTGTATTTGCCCGGCTTCAGTTCGAGTTCGGTTTCGGTCTGACCTTTTCCAAAGTGGATGTGTTTCTCATCGGTCGGAACAACTTCGCCATCTTTGATCCAAGTGCCGTTGACGACAATGTGGTGGTGGCCTTTGCCTTGTGTCAGGTCGCCAAGTGGGCCGATTTCAAAACCTTCGACTTTCATGCGGACTTTAAACTTCTGTCCAACCGTAGCGCCGTCCGCCGGTTCAAGGAAAGACACTTGCGGTTCCGTTGCGCCCGTTGCCGCGGGTGCGTCTGGTGGCGCTTTCTTCGTGCAGGCTGCTGTTCCCATGCAGGCAAGAGTCAAAGCTAGAGCGGCCACGGTGCGTGACGGATAAATCGAGTTTGTTGCTTTCATTTCGTACTCCTTTTGTTTGGTGCGCTTTGTTTGTTGCGCTGCAAATTTCAAAAAACAAGACAGTACCTTCAAAAGCGGAGGCCGATTTTCCCGCTTAGGACGCTTTGTGTGTAGCGATCGAGCTGTAGAGCCACGAAGAACGAGTTCATGCGGATGGTTCCTCCCGCGACCGTGTGCAAGGTGCTGACGGTTTCCTTTTCCAGCAAGGACGAGTCGGTTACGCCTAGGGTTCCGCCGACGAACGAACCGAACGATTGCATGACGCCAATCCCAGCGTAGAGGGCGACTTCGTTGACGTTGATGCCGCCCATGAGGTCGACGCCGTAGGTGCGTGTGACCATTTGGTTGGAAATGTCGCCAGTGTTCATGTGTACAACGAGGCTGGTTGAAAGTGGCAGCGAGGAGGCTTCAAAGAAACTCCAGCGCACGACGCCGCCAAATTGCGAGAGCTGGTTTTGTTGATTGTAGGGAATAAAATGAATGAAAAAATCGAGCCCCGAATAAAGGCCTTTGCCGATGGTGAATTTTGGGATCGTCGCGTCGGACTGGGGAACGGCGAGGCGGTTTCCCAAGCGCGCGAGATCTTCCGTCGGGATGGATTCTAGCGAGAGTCCGAACTCAAGGCCACTGTAGCCGCCTAGGGCGTAAGGGTCAGACAGAATTTTTGCGGCGGTACCGAAGCCAACAATCTTTAAAGCTTCTTGTCGATCGGTCGAGTTTAGGCCGCTAGGGAGTTTCAGCGAGGCGTGCGCCTGCGAAAACGAAGCGAGCATGAGCCAGCCTAGGAGGATGCGCACAAGGAAAATCATCCCTCCACTCTGCTTTGAGGGAGGGAAATTTGTCGACTAATATTCGATTGCGTTAGGAACCTGTGATGACTTGAACCTGACGGAGCGTGGTCGAGGCTTCTTGTCGAATCGACTCATCCGTTGAGGTTTGCGCAAGGCGATTAAGCACAGGAACTAAAGGGTGGAACTGACGAACAACGCTCGCGGGAGTCGCGGCCGGTTGCGGCGATGCGCCCGACCCTGTGCCTGAGCTGGTGTTCGCCTGGCCTGAGTAAAAGTTTGCTGAAGAGTGGATCAGGCGCAGTGCCTCGAATACCACGTCGTTTTCAACGCGCGCGCTGATCACGCTAGAAAGATAGCGGAGATTTTCCACGCGGGAGTACGCTTTCAGAAAGTTTCGCGACTGCACTTTTAGCGAAGAGCTTTCGGAAAAACGTAAGTTTGCCGCCTGAAGCAGAAGATAGCTGCGGAGGCTCGGATACGAACCGAGAGCCACGACTGCAAGCTCCTGCATTTTTGGACGAGGGTCCGCGAGCATTTCCGTTACGACATCGTGGAAGATGCCAGGCTCAAGCCGTTTTGCCTGAAGCTCCTGCAGCATCTTCATTGTGCGTTCGTAGCTAGGTTGCGGCATGATGAAGGCGATCCACTCTTCAAGCGAGTTCATTTCGCCTTCTTGTGCTTCTGCTTCTTTGGCTGCCGCAGCTTCGTTGGCCGCGATTGCCGAGCGAACATTCATCGCTCCGCCGCCGAGCGGTTCGATATCTGATTCGTCCTCATCTTCGTCACGCTCGGTCACCGAGACTTCAACCCCAGGACCTTTTGCGACTTCGGATTTCTTTTTCTTCTTTTTCTTTTTCTTCTTCTTTTTGTCGTCTTCGGCTTTTTTCTTCGCGGCGTCCGCCGTGTTGATTTTCTTTGGATCTCCTAGTGTCGCGGCGTCGCCATTAGCGGCCGGTGTCGCCGCCGGAGCGGGGCCGTCCGCCGAGTTTGCCGCATTGGTATTTCCACCGAGGCGATTTTTCTTGCCGCCCAATGCGCCACCCAAGGTGCCATTGAAGCGTCCACTGAGGCGTGAACGTGCGCGATCCGCAGCTTCACGAGCGGGGCGAGCCGATAGCTCTGGCGAACTTTCGTCATCGAAACTCATGCCGAATATTCCGGATTTTCGAACGGCTTCGGTAGAAGTCGCGCTTCGAGATGATTTCATGACTTCGATCATTCCCCCGAGGAGTACCAGGGTGGCCAGGGCGATCGAAATCGTGCGCTGACGGTTGTTCATAAAGTCCTCCAATTAGATGACATCGCAAGAACGGCACCCTTTATGTGCGGCGAAATAAAGAGCGAGAGGGCATCTCTTAAGATGCTGTAATAACTGATAAAAACTGATACTTCGCCAAGGGCCGACGTCGCCTGTAGAACTCACAGGAGTGAAAAACCTTTCGACAGAGCCGCCATTTGGCGTCTAAGCGCAGGCGTCTCGCATGGGTTGGACAATCCGTTTGGACATTCCGGCTGGACATTCTCGAGGCGAGGGGTTTTTCTGACCACATGAGAGAGACCGTATGAGACATCCGACGCGACCGATCTCCGAAGTGATTCAAGCGACTGCTAAGGGCGATCGCATCGCTTTGGCAAAACTCTTGTCACACTTGGAGAGAGAGGGGCCTCCGATTGTCGGGAACTCGCAAGAGTTGCTCGCGCCAGCCAAGAGCGCATTTCGCATTGGAATCACCGGGCCACCGGGTGCTGGCAAATCAACGCTGATCTCGCAGATGATCGGCGGATTTCGTCAGCGAGGAAAAACGGTCGCCGTGATGGCTGTCGATCCGTCCAGTCCCTTTACTCAGGGCGCGATTTTAGGCGACCGCATTCGCTACTCTGACCACGTGCTCGACGAGGGCGTATTCATTCGCTCGCTCGGTTCGCGTGGTTCCTTGGGAGGCTTAAGTGCTTCAGCATGGTTGATGGTTCGAGCTTTTGATCACGCGGGTTTTGATGTCGTGCTAATGGAAACGGTCGGTGTCGGGCAAACAGAACTGGAGATCATGAACGTTGCGGATCATGTGTCTGTCGTTCTCACGCCGGAGTCCGGAGACGGAATTCAAGGCATGAAGGCTGGCTTGATGGAGATTTCGGATCTCTTTCTTGTCAACAAAGCCGACCGCCCGGGAGCTGACGTTTTCGCCAGAGAAATCGAAGCAGCGCTCGAGCTGGATCCACGAGCGATGAGCGACCAGCCGCCAAAGGTGATGAAGCTTTCGGCGCTGACGGGTGACGGAGTCGAAGCCTTCCTTATGGAGCTAGAGTCGCGACTAGATAAAAAGGCAGAGTGGTTTCCAAAACGCTCGGATCCCAAGCGTCTTCATGCCGAAGCGAAAGCGATGTTGATGATCGAAGCCGAGCGCCGCGCTTCGCAGGCGGCGTCTCAGATTCAGACACCTGAAATGCTGGGAAAGCTATTTCGCGGAATTTCTGAAACATAGTTTTTGGTTGCGGCTAAAATCGGGGGTGCATGAAGGTTTCAGCATCTCCTTTCGAAGCACCGGTCGGAACAACACGTTCCGTGGAAAAGGCCAGCGTGAAAACTAAACGCGATGGTCGTGAGTCTTCTATTCACCTCGTGCGCTCTCCCGCCGAGTCGCAGAGTGTGCGCGCGGGGTTGGATTCGGCCACCAAAGAGGCTCTCAAGGAGCTGGCGGATCGCGTGGAAGGTTCATCCGACGAATCGTCTGAGCAAACATCGGAACATTCTGGCCAGCCTCAGGATCATGAGGCCGATCATCGACGACGAGAAGATCATGCAAAACACCTCTCAGGGGAGCATGGCGGGAAATCGCGTGAGCCGCTGGAGCCGTCGTCTTTGCAGACCGAGCCTCAGGTGCTCGCCGCTGTTGTGCGATTGCAAGACCGCTTTGAGCTGGCTCGGATGCGGCGAGGGCGTGAGGCTTATCGGCAGGTTCTTCGCGATCAAGCGATGTCACAAATTGAAGAGCAGTTTCGAGAAAACTTAGAGTCCCGAGCGACGTTGCGCGGGACGTTTAATGAGGGCGGGCTGACGGGTGGGTTAGATGACGCTCTCGAGTCGATCTTAGAGTTTGGTGCAGACTTTCTTGAATCAGAGAAGGATGCAAAGAGCTTCGAGGATACAAAAAACCTGTTGGCGCCTCGAGCGAGTTTGAAACGTGTGGCCTAGGTCTCCACGCATTGGTATCGTGTGACCTATGAGTGACGTTGTCGTTGTCACCTCCAGAGATGAAATAGCGCGAGTTCTTAGCGCGGCCCTAGCGGATCGCGCAGAGGCGCATTGTGAAACGCGAGGCGGGCGCACGGTTCCTCTGGAGATTCGAGGTCTCAGCGGCATGAGCCTCGTGTTTTCCCTAAAACGTGACGTCGACGGGACGACACCTCTTCTGGCCTCTGTTTTTCAGGAAGATATGGCGGCGGATGTCGAAGTCGAAGTGGTGATCAGTTTGGTCGACGGGCAGTACGCGATTCGCGAGCGAGTGTCCGACGTGTCTCTCACGACGTTTACGTTGAGTGCGGGGCAGTCGATTCTCAAACTTCAGCGTCGCAGTGATTTTCGGGTGAGTGTGCGGACCGAAGGTTATGTCGTCGCGCTTCAGATTGACGATACGACGATTGTTGAAAAGCGCCGTGAGCTGACGATTCTCGATCTATCGGCGGGCGGAATGCGAGTGTTGTGGCCGACATCCACTCTTGGAATGACTCCGCGAGTGAAGCAGTCGTTTGATGCCGAACTCAAGCTTTCGCCTCCGGCTGTGCGTGGCACCGCGGAAGAGAAAACGGCGTCCGTGGTCATAGAGTGCGTGCGAGATCACGGTCCCGAGAACCTTGACCGCCCTCAAGATGGCCATGCGGTGAGCTTCCGGTTTCACGACCTTGGTCAGGAAGAGGCTCGGACCCTGCTCTTCGTTTGTCTTTCTGTTCACCGGGCACGATACGCCTTACGATGAGACACTTGCATCATTTGGTTCTATAAAACCATAACAATTACAAACACTTTATGCGTCGCAGCAATAATCTTCTTAAGTTATGACGCACCGCTCCGAAGAGTTATCTGACTGCTGAAGCGCTGGATACCGGCCCTCGAAGACTCTAAGCCTTTTGGCCAGTGGGTGAGGTTCCGGGGCGCCCGACTCCACGGAAGGAGTCGCCGATTTTTTTAAGCCCTTAAGTGGGCTTGAAGGTGACGGCCTAAATGGGACTTCGGATTGGTACAAACGTAGCTGCGATCGCGGCTGGAAACAATCTCAGAAAAACGGGTGATCGTTTGGAGCGGGTATTTTCCCGGCTCTCATCGGGAAGTCGAATCGCGCGACCAGGAGACGACGCTGCGGGATTTGCGATTTCCGAACAGTTACGGGGGCAAGAGCGCGGTCTCGCACAGGCGCGCAAAAACGCGGACAATGCAATCGGCCTGATTCAAGTGGCCGAAGGGGGACTGGCGGAGCAAAACAATATCGTCGTTCGCTTAAGGGAGATCGCCGTGCAATCTGCCAGTGACACGGTTAGCGACGACGAGCGCGAGTTTTTGGATGTCGAGTTTCAACAACTCGTTGCGGAAGCCGACCGCATTGCGCAGTCGACGCGCTTTGGTCAGCGACAACTTCTTGTCGGCTCAAATGAAGAGTTTGAGTTTTTCTTGGGAACTTCGGGGGATCCGAAGACGGATGTCGTGCGCTATCGCTTGGATGCGGACACGCGCTCAAGCTCTCTTGGTCTTTCGGGGATGGGGGTCTCCGATCAAGATGAAGCGCAGAGTGTACTCGAAGATCTCGACGAATCGCTTCTGATCTTAGCCAATGCCAGAGCGGGTTTTGGCGCCATCCAAGGACGGTTGGAAATCGCGGGCAACAATCTCGATGTGCAAAGAGAAAACGTGTCGGCTGCGCGTTCGAGAATCTCCGACACCGATTACGCCTTTGAAACGGCCGAGCTCGCTCAAGCGCAAGTTCTGCAAGATTTCGGTATCTCCGTTTTGGCGCAAGCCAATCAAAACCCCGCCCGCGCCCTAAAACTCCTATAAGTGCCACCTTCTTTTTTGAAATGCGATGCGCCAAGTGGCTGCGCTTTCGGTGTTTTTTCAACTTCGTCGGACGGCTCTTGTGAGCGGGCCTGTTCAGATATAGAAATCGCCCCAAAGAAAGAGGGGCGTTCCAATGGTACATCTTAAGGCGATGAAGTTTCTGACTTTCGTATTTGCTGGTTTGGTTTTGGTGTCGGTCTCGGCATTCGGAGCAAGCATTGAAATCCAAGGCTCTAACTATGAGTTGCGCCATCAGCGTCTGATCGCAATTGAACTGGCACAGAAGTGCGGCACGTTCGAACACGTGGGTGTAATGGGCGCCAGCGAAGAATCTATTCGCGTCGATCAGGGCATCGTCGACAAGCGCTTCACGACAGTTTTGATTTTGAGCAACGGCGCTCATAGCCGCACGGCCGTCGTAGTCAGTTTCTACGGCGATCACTACGATCACCAAGCGAAGGACTGGGGTGCTTACTCGGTCGAATCCGTCGATTGCGCTGCTCAGCCGATGTTCCGCTAGCCGACGTTCGCTGAGGCCGAGCGCTTTCGGCGAATCGTTCGATCGAATACCGGTCGAATATCCAAGGTGAAGGCCACTCGCTTTCGGGTGGCGTTTTGTTTTGAAACCAAACCGAGGTCTAGGACCTAGACCTTTAGCCAGCCTTCAAAATATTTTTAATCCCCAATCCCATCGTCTTTTCGCCAACTAGACGCACGGCGTTATGAACTGGACTGGACCAAGGTCTCAAGTCTTCTGGACCTAAGCCGAGAAGTTAGGCGTACGGAAAACACATTGGGGCAGTCGTTAAGAAGAGCGTTTCAGCAGTCACTGTAAACACCCTCCTTCGATAGAGCCCGAGGCCCGAGAGGCGCGATCAGCGTGTGGCAGTCACCGCACCTGAGAGCCAATCTCGGTCACCTCGGGACCGTCCCACTTGAAAGGCTTTGGAAACGAAACGTCATGCGCGAAGGGGCCTTCGCGCAAGGCGCCCCGCTTGCGATAGGCGCAAGCGGCTGTGGGATTGTCCGTTTTGGACAAGAAGGAGTGGTACGTATGGGCTTGAGAATTTCTACCAACGTTGCGGCGATCAACGCTCAACGACAGTTGGGTACACAACAAAGTCGCGGAGCACACGCTTTGGCGGCCTTGTCTTCAGGAAGTCGAATCGTGAACGCGGCCGACGATGCTGCGGGTCTCGCGATTTCGGAAAACATCAAAGGCCAGACGCGCGGTCTTGCGATGGCAAGGCAGAACGCCTTCAACGCCGTTTCTTTGGTGCAGGTTTCTGAGGGGGGCTTAAGTGAGATCAACAATATCTTGATTCGTCTTCGTGAGCTCGGTGTTCAAGCCGCGTCCGACAACATCGGTGATGACGAGCGAGCCTTTCTTGATCAAGAGGTGCAGCAGCTTGTTCAAGAAAGTGATCGGATCGCCAAAACCACGAGATTCGGTTCGAAAACATTGCTTGATGGAACCGGCGAGGAACTTGAGTTTCACGTCGGTCCTTATGGCGGAGACGAAAATATCATCAACTACAAGATGACGGCCGATGCGACCAGTTCGCGTCTTGGAATCGACGGCGTTTCGGTTACGGGTAAATCAGACGCTCGTTCGCTCTTGTCTTCGGTCGATGATGCCCTCATCGAAATCGGAAAGATGCGCGCCGACTTCGGTGCGGTCCAAAGCCGATTGAATACTACGACTTCGAATTTGGACATTCAGTACGAAAACCTTTCTGCGGCGTATTCGCGCATCCGTGACGCTGACGTAGCAAGAGAAAGTGCGGAGCTCGCATCCGCCCAAGTCTTGCAGCAGTCTGCGATTTCGGTCATGGCGCAAGCCAACCAAACGCCGGCGCAAGCATTGCGACTGATCTCGTAAGAGTAAGTGCCAACGAATAAACCCCCTAGTCGAATTGCCAACGGCGTTCGCTAGGGGATTTGGAAGAAGCCGGATGCAGGTGCTTCTTCCGGTCTCAAGCTCCGCGACTTGGAAGCACCTATGACAGTGTGATTTCGAGTGGAGCCCTGCGACCGTGGCACAAAACATTCGGACCCGCCGGTGATCATGAGATCGCCGAGGGGTTCGAAAATTTAAACGAGTGTTTTGAAAACGCGGAAATTATGAGGAGAAAAAACTCGCGAGTGGTGAGAGCGAAAGGGCTAAGACGCTAAGCCATTTGGGCGCGAGAAATTTTATTTAAGAAACATAAGTGAGTCGTGGCCCACAGACGACGACTCTCAAGCCCACCCTGGGAGGGAAACCTCCCGGGGTTTTTTATTTACCATGCTTTGTATCAAAATTAGACAGTCTCAATGTGGAGACAGTATGGAAATCTGCCGAAAAGAGTATGTGGGGCGGATGTTTAGTCGTTTAATTTTTTTGGGGATTTTCGCGCTTTCGATGGCAAAGCAGGCGATCGCGAAGCCAATTTGGGACGCTCAGTCTGAAACCGCATTTGTCGAGCTTCTTTGCGCCGATGAGTCCTACTTCCGAAAATGTTTCGAAGTCACACAACCTGTTTGTCGAAAGACCTTGCGCCAAGCCGTCAAGAAGTGTGCGGGCGTGACGAAGGGCGTGACCGAAATGATTCCACTGCATACGAAGATGGGTCTTTGCGTGGGAGCACGGGTTGAAAAATCTTGGTCAGATCGAAAGTCGGCCTCGACGGATTGTCGTAACAGAGAGAAGTGGCAGTGATAAAAATGGGAAGACCGCAAATGGGAACGATGCGAATCGCGCGGCCGTTTTATTCGGCTCTTGTTTTGTCCATTTTGGGCTTGTCGGCACCGACACTTGCACAACCAGTTGCAACGGCGAGCGCAAAATCCTGCCCGACGAATCCCGATGAACTGGGCGCGATGATTGACGAACTCAAGGGGACTTTCGAATGCAGTGGATTGAATCTTAGAGAATGTAACGAGTATCGCGCGGGTCTAATCGGAGGCGGAGTAGCGGCTTCGGTAGCGGCGGGTATCGGAGCATATAAAGCGCGTCCCGGCTTGATGGCGTGTTTGATGCCTGGTCGTACAGTGTCGTCTCTAAATTCGATTTTGAAAGACGAAGCCGAAGGAAGGCCTGTGTGGGCGATGTTGGCCTTGGGCTTCTTTGGTCCGATGGCCGAGTCCGCGCCCTCTAGTTGCCGGTTTCCGACCAAGGAACTTGGCAAAGAGTTTCGTGATATGTCCGACGAACACTTTCGCGAATCCAAGGCGATAAGAGGTGAGATGTTGGATCGCATAATGGCGCAGAAGGCGCCTGATGCGTTGAAGAAGATCGAAGTTTCCGATGCGGAAGTTCGCAAGCAGTTTGTCGACGGTCTTGATCAGCTCGAGCGGCAAGTTCGTGCCGACACCACCGGGAAACTCGCTGTGCACAAGCAGTGGATGCTGGATGACATCGCAAAGCTTAAAGCGCAATACCGAACGGCGGGCGGTTACGCCGACATGGTGGCTGACTTCGGAAAGTTTTCTGCCAATTTCAACTTGCAGGGAAAGACCGAGTTCATTGATGCCGAGACGCTAAAAAAACTGCGTGTCTGGGATATGAGAGACACAATTCGCGCGGAAAAGATCGCGAACTTGTCGGACCCGGCGTTGAAAGCGGCTTATCAAAAAGCGCTATTGGAACTCGATACATTTGCGGACATGTCGCAGATGAGCGGCAAGGCTGCCTATCTCAAGGGGCTTGGCTATTCGCCGGATTTCGTCGAGCGAATGGTGTCTGCAGAAGGAGTGCGTCGCAACTTGCAGCTTCGCGGAAGCCTGTTGCAGGGTGCTGCTCACGATCTGAATTATGGGCAGCTAAAGGGCAAGGCGTTTCTCGATCAGAAGGAATTGGCGCAATTTGCTCGCCAAAGAAGTCTTCAATTTTTCGATCACCCCATCACCCGGTGGGGCCATATGCCTGGTATCAACAATGGTGTCGTACAATCTGTGGCCAAGGCCGGTCGCGCGGCGATGGCGAAGATTTCGAGCGTGGCCGCAGGAGATCTGGCGGGAATGGCGAAGTATGGTTTAAAGGGCATCGGATTTGTCGGTTCGAAGGCGTTTGCGGCCGTCTCTGAGACAGCGTTTCATATGGGCGACGTGCACTGCGGTGGTGGCAATCCGGGCCAGTTCGTCACGATCGCTTACGATTCGGATAAAGAGCGGTGTGCGGCTTCCAACGAGCGTTCGGATCTGACAGATGCATTTTTGTTCGGCCTGTCTCGCGATGAACAACTCAAAGAGATTCAGCAGACAAACGGAACTTGCGAAATGCTCATGGGACTTCATGCCCGCTACTCACCGAGCCAGAATTGGAATTTGAGCTGTGAGGGTGGGGAAGCCACATTGTCTGGAATAGGTGAGGACGGTTCGGGACAGATGATCAAGTTCAATACCGAAGGTGGAATGCCGAATGACGTCCGTTGGTTTTCCGACGACTTTGATGCTTGCGCGAAGGTCTCGTTTAAAGAGGACCAGGTCGAATACGCCGACGTTTATAAATACGATTCGGGCGGCGTGTGTGGCGGTGGTCAGGCGATTCGTATGACCGAGGGAGCCGCCTTGTCGCGAGCAGCGACCAGAAATCAACGACAGCTGATGCGACAGTTTTCGAATTGGCAGAAGCACAACTCGTTTGCCATGGCCAGTGCGGCCGGTTGTTGCCAAGGAGAGTCCACGGGCTTTTGCCCAGAGGGGCTTTCTTCCGGTGGGCCGTCGAAGGTCCGGACGAACCGCAGTCGAGGAACCACCAAATAGCGGTCTCAAACTGAGACGGAAATGTCGATTCGCTGACCTCGACTTCAACTCGACCAGAAAGCTATATCATTTTGAAACCCAAGGGCGGAAAATTGGGTTATGTCGCAAAATTTCGGCCATTTGGGGCGGGTAAGCTTTCTTACGCTTTGTTTGTTGGCGGGACTGTTGATGGGTCTCGGTGAGTCTCACGCGAGTTCTGTCGACGCGACGATGAAGCGTGAACAGTTTCTTGGACGTTTACGGATTGAACTTCGCAAGAATCTTTGTGACGAAGGTGGGCTCACAGATTGTTTCGCGGTTTCGCGGTCTAGTTGCGAAGAGTTCGTGACAGGGCAGTTTGATGGCTGCGTGAAAAAATTCAAAACGGGCGGTCGTGTCTCTTTAATCGGCGAGGATGCGGTGATCGCGGAAGATGCCAGCCAATGTCTAAGTGAAAGATTCGGTCGGAAATACAAAACCAAACTCAAAGAGAGCAACGAATGCAAGATTCGCAAAAATCTTTAATGACATTGCCTCACTTGGCATTGATCGCGGCTTTCGTGGTTCAAGGGCCTATGGCCTTGGCGGCCGAGTGTATGGCTGGGTGGGATCAGAAGGTGGAACGTTTGCGAGCGGCTCAACGTGCGCATGCATGCAGCGCCGCGATCAGTTTTTCTGATTGCGAATCGATGATGGGTTTGGGTTTGGCGGGGGCCGCCGTTGCTGGTGTCGCAGGAGCTAAGGGTGTTGGCGCCGCGAAGCGCGCTGTCAGTGCCATTCGCGACGCGCAGTTTAGACCTTGTCCAGTTTCGTTTGGTCAGAGCTCGATGCCGGGTCGTTTCGAGATCGCGTTTCTTTCAAAAGTCTTGGGCGAAGACGCTTGGGCCGCGTGTACATCACAGTTGGATATCAAAAAGGCGCAGGTTTCCGAAGCACTGCGCATGGTCGAGGCCGAAGTGAATGCCAAGCTTGAGACGTCGGAACGCGCGCTGCGCGAGATGGAAGCCAGTGAAAAGCGCTTGGCTGGTATGTCGGATTCCGAGCGAGCGGCGCAGTCTCGGGTGATCGCGTCTCAAAATGCCGCTGAAGTTCAGAAAGAGGCGAGCCGGGCCCGCGAAGCCTATGAGCAAGCGCGAAATAAAATGGGATACCAGCAGTATTTCAATAAGCAAATGGACAGTGCCGACTTGAAGTCTGGTAAAGAGCGCGAGCTTCGTAGTCTCTTTCAAAGATACTTCGGCCAACCAATGGGCGATGAGCTTTGGGACTTCAATGCGATGTCGGAACGTCTGCCACCGGATCAGCGTGCGAAGTTCGATCAAGTGAGAAAAGACTTAAAACAAGCGGCGCATGATGAGTTCGATGCCCGCATGAAGGTCGAAGCGATCGAACGTGAGAGCTCGATTTCGAAGTTGCGCACGGCTTCGGACACGGTCGATAGGCAAGCGCTTCGAATGCGTCAGCTTTCGGTAGGGGGATCGGATTACTACACGGAGCTGCAAAAAGAGCGTAAGGCCCTATCGACCGCACTAGATGAGGCTCGTCGTGCCAAGCAGACATTGACCGAAATGCGAGCCGCGACGGAGGCCGCTCAATCAGCGGGTGACCTCTATCACGTCGCTAGTCGCGTCGGTCAGTTCGTTCCGAAAGAATCACTTCTCGATCCGGCTAAGAAGGTTTTGGCGACGACGCTCAACCAGGTCGGTCAAGTTGCAGATACTTTGGCTCAGATGGAGTCGAAGTTGACGACAGCTGGCTCAGAAGCGCTGCGAAGGTATTTGCCAGGAGTCGCGCGTGCGGCTCCGGCCATGCGAGGTTTAGGATTGGCGGCGGGGCGTGCGGCGGCGTTTGTCGGAGGATCGTTCGTCTCGCTTGCGACATTTGCGGCCAATGAAGGTGCTGGTGCGTGTACGGCGATGCCGACGTCGGATTTATTTCCGGCAACCGAAGCCAACGGCTGCAATCGTTTTTCGCTCGACAACAAAAACGTACAAGAGATGGCTGAGATGGATTCCGATGCTCTTTGCCGTTTGGCCAAAGAGAACCCAGAAGTCCTCACCATGATCGATCAAAACTATTCGCAATATTACGGAGGACTGCGCGGTCAGTGTGGCGATCCGATGCGAATCTCCTCTAGCACATGGGGCAACGCTACGTTCGACGGCAGTCGTTTGGTTTTCACTCCGGGCGGTGAGAGCAAACCCGTGGTGATCGAATACGACTCCAGCGGCAATGAATCAGGCGTTCGTTATCCTGCGGCCATTTCCTCGGGCACCAAGCAGGTCGAGTGGGGCGACAGTGCTCCGTGGGGCTATGGCAGCCTTCACGATAAGACGCTGGCGACTTATAAGAAGAACATCCTTCCGGCACTGGCTGAAGCAAAGGCCTGTTGTTCAATGGAAGGCGGCGTGAAGCCCGATCCGAACGACTGTGCGAAATGGGGACTTACCGGCTCGTCTCCACGCTCTGGAGACGGTGGAAGAACGACGCGTTAAAATTTCTCGGCCCTCGCGACACTTCGCGCGGGATTCTGTCTGGATTTGCGTAAAAACATCGCAGCCGCCTGTGTACCATCGCCGTTGTACACAGAAAATCCCCCTTGAGAGAGGGGTGTATTTCTATTCCGAACTCGATTCACTACAGTTCTTCTCCGTAGAGGAAAAAAGTGGAGGATCAAATGGTGAATCTAATGAAAGCTCTCTCGGTTAAAAATCTCGCGAAAGACGTTCTCGTTCGTTCAACGATCGTGGCATCTCTTGTCGGAGCGGTGGCCTCGCCAGCGATGGCGCTCAATCTCGTGTCGCAAAAAACTGCCGTTCGCGCATCTGGCGTTACGCAGATCCGCATGGAGTTGGAAGTGGCTCAAGGGACTGCGACGTCAGCTCTCGATATTCTCTTCGTTGTTGATGATTCGGGTTCGATGGGGACCTATCAGCAGCACCTTTTGGCTAACGTCGATAATCTCGTTAAAGCGGCTCAACAATCCGGTGTTGATCTCAACGCGGCTGTGATCACCACGACGGCGGATTCGGATTCATGGAGAACGACACCTGGCTACGCTTCGAAGGGTGTGTTTACCGGTCTTCCCGGCTCGACCGTTGCGTCGACTGCAAACGGAAACTTCGCAGATGTATTAAAGCAGAATCTCACTTATGCGATGGTGACCGACGGTTCTGGCTATGAACAGCCGTTTGAAGCAATGCGATTGGCGCTTTCCGAACCGCTGGTTTCGGGAGTCAATGCGGGCTTCCTTCGCCCCAACGCGGGCCTTGCGGTATTTCTTCTGACGGATGCCGACGATCAGTCGCCGAAAGCTGTTCAAGAGTATGTCGACTTTTTGAAGCAGTTGAAAAACAACGCTGTGACTTTGCATGCCGCGTTTATTCCCACGGCAGCCGCAATTGGCGCGCCGGTCAGTTGGCCGCTTCCTAGA